>JBKCHQ010000226.1:0-12469 GCA_046302715.1 Bacteroidia bacterium
CCGAAACTACCGATTTAATAAAATTAATAAAAACCATTATTCATGAAGATTTGCTCGCTCATGAAGGTCGAAAAGTAAAACTTACGTTTAAGGGTAAGCCTAGAATGATTGGTTTAGATTCGAATTGTATGCACTTTATTATTACCAACCTTTTAGATAATGCCTTTAAATTTGGCAGGCCCAACGAAGTACCACGTGTTTGTTTATGGTTTAAAAAAAATGCTGTTTCTTTGTCGGTAGAAGATAGCGGAATAGGGATACCCTCAGAAGAAATTCATAGGCTGTTTGATTCGTTTTACCGAGCATCCAATGCAGATTGTATCGGTGGAACAGGATTAGGATTAGTAGTTGTAAAAAAGCTAACAGAATTGCATGGAGGCAAGGTTGACGTAAAGAGCGAATTGAATCAAGGTTCTCTTTTCACCATAACGCTGCCCAACTGCACCCATGAAGAATAAATTTGGAAATCGTATATTGCTCGTAGAAGACGAAAACCAACTCCGTGAAAACATTACTGAATTGCTCGAAATTCAAGGCTTTGAAGTATTGGCAGTTGACTCGGGCGATAAAGCCATATCGTTTTTACCTCACTTTAAGCCCTCCGTTATTTTATGCGACATAAGAATGCCCCGATACGATGGATTTTGGGTACTCATGGAAACGCGTAAGAATAAAACCTATGGCCATGTGCCATTTATCTTTATTTCGGCAAAGGCCGATCGAAGCGAAGTGCGCACCGGAATGGATCTGGGTGCCGATGATTACCTCACAAAACCCTTTAGTTCAGAAGAACTCCTAGGTGCTGTTAGAGCACGACTGGAGCGAGCCAACGAACAGCAATCCTCGTTAATGAACACTTTTAATGATGACCATCGTGCCAAACCCGAAGATTTCAGAGCACTAACACCTACCGAAAAAAAGGTGCTTCATTTTGTAGCACTTAACGACACCTCTGCTGCCATCGCAGAAAAATTAGGTGTGAGCACTAAAACCGTTGATAACCATAGGGCTAACATCAGCACTAAATTAAAAATTAAAGGCAACCTATCCTTGCTTCGTTACTGCTTAAACAATAAAAAAATTATCATCGAACAGAAATGGGTTAAATAATTTAATCCGCTGAGTATTCTGTGCATTTTTTTTAGAACTTTAACCGATTAGTGAAAGGCGAAATGAACGATCAATTTTCGGTTACAATAGATGAGCAAGAAAGGATTATTGCGATTAACGCATTTCCTGATTACCTTCAGATTGCCACCGAAAATTTAATTGGCAAATTCTATTCAGGAGAGCAGAATATAATCGACGAAAATTGCTTGTGGGGTATTGGCACATCCGGTGTTTATTTTGCAAATTCACACGCTGTTTACTTTTTCAGACTGGGCGAACAACGTATAAGCAACAACAAAAAGACCATAGTGCTGCATCGGGCTCCGGTATTGCCGAGTGACGATAAAGACCTCCTGCAACTTTTAGAAGAATTCAAACGCTCCAACAGCCATATCAAAGCGCCTGCTGCTTTTTTGTCTAAAAACGCCAAAATAGCATGGATAAACCAACCTTTTGAGCAATTTTTCGTGGCTCAAAATCAATCGGAAAAACACCTAGCCATAGTAGAGCGCGAAATAAAAAAAATAAAAACCAAATTCTATCCACTTTTATTTAAAACCTGGGACATTGGATTTTCAAATCAGCTTATTTTGGACGAAGGTTTGCTCGCAGGCCGTATTATGGCTTCTCCAATCTGGACAGAATTAGACCAATTTGCCGGATTTAGAATTGAGTTCCAACCACGCACAATGTTAAGTAAGGTTGGGGTAAATGATACGCTTGCTGCCTTACCCCTGCATAACCCTAATCCAGTATTAAAGTTAGACAAAAACTATAAGCTTCTATTTGCAAATGACGCAGCACGTTTATTGTTACAGATCGAAAAAAGTCTCGACGATTCGGAACAAGGAAAATCGCTGATTCATTCGTTACTCACTAAGGGCTTAGAAAACCCTGTTTTTGAGTGTGAAATTCAACAACAAATATTTGAAATTAATAGCGTTCAAACACCAAAAGAAATACTTCTTTATTTCCACGATATTACCATAAGTAATACTATAAAAATATCTTCAAAATTGGCATATGCCCAGCTCGAGGCCATAGTTAATGCCTCGCGTGGATCAATTATTCTGCTCGACACAGAACGCAAAATACTGTTCTACAACGACAAATCTCGAAAAGACTTACGTAAATATTTTGGAATGGAGCTTGAAACAAATGCTCCACTACCGGATTTTTTTGATAAAAACTTCAACTATTCAATTGATACTGCAATAACAACCGTTTTGGCAGGAAAGCACAAATTAAATTATGAAATTGATTATGATGATGTAAGCGGTAAAAAATTATGGTTTAGTATACTCGTTTACCCTATATCTATCAAAAACGAAGAATTAACAGGAGTTTGCGTTAGTATGTTAAACGTTACCGATACTAAAAACGCACAACTCGAAAATCAAAATATTAAGAACTTCTATGAAAGTGTATTAAATAATATACCTACAGATGTTGCCGTTTTTGATAAGGATCATCGATATCTTTTTTTAAACCCCCATGCTATTAAAGACGATCACCTGCGTTCTTGGATGATAGGGAAAACGGACTATGATTATGTGGATTTTAGAAAACTGGATTCCTCAATTGCCGATAAACGAAGAGGCATGTTCACACAAGTTGTTAAACAGCAAGAAAAATTAGCTTTTGTTGATGAACATACAACTCAAAATAGAACCCGCTTTATTTACAGAAATTACTACCCGGTAATTGAAAAAGGTGAAGTTAAACTCGTTATTGGTTATGGATTAGACATTACTGATATAAAGGAGTCCGAACAGCGTGTTCGCCAGTCTGAAACTCGTCTTAAAGGTTTATTCGACAATAATCCGCTCGCACTTATTTTGGTTTCGTCTGAATTGTTGATTACAGAAATGAACGTAGCTGCTCATAAAATTTGGAGTAATAACCCAATTGGTAGTAGTATCATCAATTACATTGAAAGTCGTGACCAAAATGCATTTATCGAATTTATACATGAGGCATTCCTATTAAATTTCAATGAGAATAAGTCATTTAAATGCGAGATTGAACTTAATCATAAAAAATTATTTTTTGACTTTTCTGCATCGCCTGTTATCGCAGAAGATAATTCTAAAGTACTCATGCTGGCGGCTTATGATCGGACCGAACAAGTCGTTTCGGCCGAACTATTGAGACAAAGTGAAGAATTTAACCGCAACCTGATTAAAAATATGCCCATTCCATTTGCTATAATTGATTGGGATAAAGCGGTATTTTTAAACGATGCCTGCAAAGCGCTGATTGGAGCCGATGAAAATATCGATTTAAATAGTCAGAGCTTATTCGATTTTGTAGAAGAATCAGACCGAATGATTATTGCGGAGCGTCTTCAAAAAAGATACGCAGGCGAATACACGCCGCCGGGAATAATTCGCATAAATACGTTAAAGGGGGAGCAGAAAAACATCGAAATTCAGGGAGGCTTACTCCAAAATGGAGAGAACGTTTTAAACTTTGTAACCTTTATTGATCGCACCGAAGAAATTAAGGCCGCAAAAGCGCAAAAAAATGCAGAAGAGCAAACGCGGCAAATCATCGACACATCGCTCGATTGCATTATTACTACTAATTCCAATGGCGAGATAATTGGCTGGAACCCAAAATCAGAGGAAGTATTTGGCTATGCATTTGAAGAGGTTACGGGTAAGAATATTGCAAAAACTATAGTACCCCATGAATTGTCGGATGATTTTCTAAAAGCCCTTCGCAATCCTAAACAGCAACTGCTCCCCATAGGTAAAGTATTCGAATGGCAAGCCATTCGAAAATCTGGAGAGATTTTTCCGGTCGAACTTTTTATCACCATTCAAAGGACACAAAAATTCCATTTTTTCACAGCCATAATTCGGGATATTTCCGAACGTAAGGCAGCCGAACAATCACGCATTGAATCGGAACAAAAATTATCCTTGCTCATTGAAAGTTTACCCGTGGTTCCATACTCACAAGTGGGCGCTAATCTTTACCAATTTAATTACATAAACGAACGCGTATTCAATTTAATTGGCTACAGTGCCGATGATTTAATGCTGCAACCCGATTTGTGGATTAAGCAAATTTACCCATCCGATCTCCCCGCAATTTACGCGGCAATGGGGCAGTTAAATAGCTCCAGCGAAGGTACCGTTGAATACCGCATAAAAGATGCAAAAAGCTCAACACTTTGGATTCGCGATACCTTTAAGAGAATACGAAATGAAAACAATGAAATTGTAAGTTGGACAGGTGTTATTCAAGACATTACGGCCGAACGTGAGACTAAAGAACGTCAACGGTTAATTGAAGCCACATTAGTTGAAATATCGAGGGAGGAATTATCGGCAACAAAGTCGCTTTATGGTTTCTATCAAACCGTATACAAAAGACTTAAAAAGAATTTGGGCATTGCAGGTTTCTCCATTTGGCGTGTAGAAGAATCGGTATATCGAACCGTTGAGAGCTTTCACGAGTTGGACGAAATGGCTGCTGAACGCAGCAGTATTAGAGCTGCTAAAGAAAAAATCCAGCCCTTGCTTGGCCAGGCCGGCATACAGGCTACCGATAGCACCAGCGAGAATTATGCATTAAATGAAGTGTTTGACATCTCAAAAAACACCTCGTTACTTGTAAGCAAGGTACGCTCGAGCCTCGACGAAGATTTGATTATGTTAATTGAGGTGGAAAATGTACCATTTTCATGGCAGTACGAACACTTTAACATGATAAATGCGCTATCAGAATTGGTATCATTTAATCTAGAATACTTCCAGCGCATCGAATCGGACAATAAATTGCGTGAAGCTTTTCGTCTTGCCAAAATAGGTGCCTGGGAAATCGAACCCGAAAAAAACAGGATTTATTGGTCAGAAGCCATGTTCGAATTTTATGGGCTCAACACTCAAAACCAGTCGCCGCTTAGCTTTGATGATGCGCTCGAATTTATTCATCACGCCGATAGAGAAGCATTTAGCGAGGCTTTTTACAATCTAAAAAATAATAACATCCCTTATCGTATGGAATGCCGACACGTATTAAACGACGGCACCGTAAAGTATTTCGAAAAGTCAGCGTTACCCATTCAATCTGCAACGGGTAATGTGCTTTTTATGGGAGTAACGGTTGATATCACCGATCGTAAATTAGCACAACGCGAGTACGAATTAAGGCAACGGCGTCGTATAATAACCAATGCGGTAGGATCTGCAATTGCATCAAGCACAAGCCTTAGCGAACTTTTCGTAAAGTTCTCAGATGCCATTATTCAAAACTCTCCTGCTCGTCAAGTTCTGGTGTTTTCCGATGAGAAAAATTCGGGCATTTTTAGCGAATATTATTCGTATCCCGCAACTTCGCATGCACCAAGCGGCTTAAACGCGTCTATCAATAAACAAATAAATGATGATTTGTTTATTGCTCCGCTTAATGCAGCCGCATATTACGGTGCAGATTTTCCCGATTGGATTGTCGCTCCAATTCAAATGCCTGGTAGAGGGCGCTGCTATATGGTAGTAAGGCTAAATGATGCTGAAGAAATCAATGAAGACTTCTTGTCAATTGCATCGGCAACAATTCGACTCGTGCATGAAAAAGCTGAACAAATTTACTCCGATGAAACCCTCAAAACGCTTAATACCGAGTTAATGGACTCAAACCTCCAGCTTCGGCAGTATTCCTATATTGTTTCGCATAACTTACGTGCTCCGGTAGCCAATATTTTAGGTTGTATAAACCTCCTTGGAGACGAAGTTCTTCAAGACCCTAAAAACTCTATGCTGTTTGAAGGACTTAAAATAAGTGCTCGAAATGTAGATTCCATACTTCAAGACCTCAACAAAATTTTAAATATCAAAGAAGATGTGGTGAAACAATTTGAGGCACTTGATTTTCAGCAGATATTGAATGAAGTTATGGAAAGCATCAAACACGAAAGTAAAGACGTGGACTACGTTTTATCCGCAAATTTTAACGCAATCAAAGGGATGCGAGCGTTTAAACCCTATTTGGTTTCAATTTTCCAAAACCTGCTTATTAATTCTATAAAATATCGAAGAAGCAATACCATACTGCAATTGGGGGTTGAATCAAAATTAACAGACGGTAAAATTCAATTGCTTTTTTCTGATAACGGTCGTGGCATTGATCTTGCCAAAAACAAGAAGCGACTTTTTAAGTTATATGAACGCTTTCATTCCGATGTTGCTGGAACCGGACTTGGCCTAAATATGGTGCAGGAACAAGCACGTGTAATGGGCGGTACCATACAAATTGAAAGCGAGGTGGAAAAAGGTACCCAATTCATTATTACATTTGTACCGAAGGAATAATACAGTGATGAACGTTTGGTTAATTGACGACGATAATGTAACAAATATGCTCAACAGGTTTTTTCTGGAGGAGCACTACACGCATCTTAATATTACCGCATTTGTTTATGCGCAAGATGCCTTGAACACACTGATGCAAACCACCCAAAAGCCGGATGTGATTTTTTTAGATATTAATATGCCCGTGATGAATGGTTGGGAATTCCTTGATGCACTTGGCAAAAAGACTACTGAAATCGCAGAAATTCCTCACATTTATTTGCTCTCTTCCTCGCTCGATCCTGTCGATAAAAATAAGGCTTCACAAATCAATCTGGTAAAAGGCTTTATCTCGAAGCCTTTGGAAATCGAAAAAATAGGATTTCTAAATCCCACATAAAAATTGTTCATCACAGAGGTGTAAGAAGCAATTAACACCGTTAATGCACTTGCTTTGAATTAATTAAATTTCAGACAACACATTTTTTTAGCATGTAAGGTAAACCATAATTGGTGATTGGCTAAAACAAATTCTACCCTTAGCTTCGATATAACAAAACCAACATGTTATGAATCGAAACTTAAGAATTTGGCTTATCGACGACGATCCCATGAATAATGTTTACAACAGTTTTCTAATGGAGGAGCACTTCCCTTCGTTTACCGTAGAATCGTTCTTGTTTGCAGGCGATGCCTTAAAACTGCTTCAACGATTTCCACGAATGAAAACTGTGCCCGACGTTCTGTTTGTAGACATTTCGATGCCCATTATCAATGGATGGGAGTTTTTGGATGCCTGCGAAGAACACTGCCAATGGATGCAGAAGCGTTGTTCGGTATTTATGCTTACTGCATCCGAAAATCCCCTAGATACGAGTATGGCTGTCAAGCATCCGCTGGTAAGCGGATTTATTCGAAAACCTTTAAAGGTCGAATTCCTTAAAGATTGGCTTTTAAGTTATTCATCAACCGCCGTTGATAAATGACATACAAATATTGAGTAAAATGGTTGTTAATAAAAATGCCGGCGTTGGCCGGCATTTTTATTTAACACTAAAAAACAAACCACTTATTTATCGTCTTTCACTTCTTCAAAATCCACATCGGTAACTTCCTGTCCGGCATTAGCACTACCCGATGATGCATCAGCCCCTGGCGCAGAACCTGCCTCCTGAGATGCTTTATACATATCCTCTGATGCCGCCGACCAAGCTGAATTGATAGTCGTTAAAGCCGCATCAATTCTATTAAGATCGCGACTTTGGTGCGCCGCTTTTAATTCGGTTAACGCCGATTCAATCGCCGATTTCTTATCGGTCGGTATCTTGTCGCCAAATTCTTTAAGCTGCTTTTCCGACTGGAAAATCATGGAATCGGCCTGATTAATTTTCTCTGCCTCTTCCTTAGCTTGTTTATCGGCTTCGGCGTTTGCCTCGGCCTCAGTTTTCATGCGCTTAATTTCATCATCGCTCAAACCTGAAGAAGCCTCAATGCGAATTTTCTGCTCTTTGCCTGTAGCTTTATCCTTAGCACCCACGTTCAAAATACCATTGGCATCAATATCGAATGTTACTTCAATTTGCGGAACACCGCGTGGTGCCGGTGGAATACCATCGAGATGGAAGCGGCCAATGGTACGGTTTTGTGCCGCCATTGGGCGTTCGCCCTGCAAAATGTGAATTTCAACCGATGGCTGATTATCGCTTGCCGTTGAGAATACTTCCGATTTTTTAGTAGGAATGGTGGTATTCGACTCAATCAAACGGGTCATTACTCCACCCATAGTTTCAATTCCTAATGAAAGTGGGGTAACATCAAGCAGCAATACATCTTTAACCTCGCCGGTTAAAACGCCACCTTGAATAGCAGCACCAATCGCTACAACCTCATCCGGATTCACTCCTTTATTGGGAGCTTTACCAAAGAATTTCTCCACCGCAGCCTGAACCGCTGGAATACGGGTTGATCCTCCCACTAGAATAATCTCATCAATGTCGCTGGTGCTGTATCCGGCGTTTTTTAACGCCGTCTTGCACGGATCAATCGTACGACGAACCAAATCATCCACCAATTGCTCGAACTTGGCACGAGTTAAAGTGCGAACCAAATGCTTAGGGCCGGTTTGTGTGGCCGTAATGTAAGGCAAATTAATCTCGCTTGACGTGGTGCTCGATAGCTCAATCTTAGCTTTTTCGGCAGCTTCTTTTAAACGTTGTAAGGCCATTGCATCTTTGCGCAAATCCATACCCTCACCTTCGTTCTGGGTAAATTCGTCGGCAAGCCAGTCGATGATTTTTTGATCAAAATCGTCGCCCCCCAAATGGGTATCGCCGTCGGTTGATTTTACCTCAAAAACTCCATCGCCCAATTCAAGAACCGAAACGTCGTGCGTTCCACCACCACAATCGAACACCACAATTTTCATGTCGGCATTCTTCTTATCTAAACCATAGGCAAGTGCCGCTGCTGTTGGCTCATTAATAATGCGCATTACCTTTAAACCTGCAATCTCGCCGGCTTCTTTGGTGGCCTGACGTTGCGCATCGTTAAAGTATGCTGGAACCGTTATAACGGCTTCGGTAATGTCATGCCCTAAGTAATCTTGAGCGGTTTGCTTCATTTTCTGAAGAATCATTGCCGAAATTTCCTGAGGCGTGTATTTGCGGTCGTCTATTTCAACCCGAGGCGTATTATTATCGCCTTTAACTACTTTATAAGGAACACGGCCGGTTTCAGTTACAACTTCATTGAAGCCATTTCCCATAAAACGTTTAATTGAAAATATCGTTTTTGTAGGATTGGTGATGGCCTGACGCTTTGCTGGATCACCCACTTTGCGTTCTCCTTTATCTAAAAATGCTACAATCGAAGGTGTGGTACGCTTTCCTTCGCTGTTTGGAATTACTACCGGCTCATTACCCTCCATTACTGCTACGCAAGAGTTGGTAGTTCCGAGGTCAATACCTATGATCTTTCCCATGATGATGTTTTTGTTGAATACGTTAAAATTCTTTGAAATCGGCTTTTCAACTTCAATGCCACCTGAACGGGGCGAAGCATTTGTCAGTTATTAATGACAAAATCTTCAAAATACACCGTGCATTGTGACAGATAGTCAGCAGACTATTGAAAATTCAGTGGAATCGTAAGCGGATTATTGCGAAGCGAATCGGTAGTTGCCTGCCCCAAGATAATTTTTCTGGCAAAGGCGTTACGGCTGGCAAAAAGTCCCAAACCGTTACTCACGTTATTAAACTGTGGACGTTCTTGAGCCACCGTATTGGAGGGCTGGTTTACATTAATGTACGTGTACAAATCATCATCGCCCACATTAATGATGTATTCCAAACTATCGGCCAGTCTAATCTTAGGATTTTCGAGGGTTGATGCCGGAATGGATGCCGCAAGAATTTGGTACACACTCAAATTATTTAACTCAGTACTCAATTCCTCTCCCCCAAGATCATCGTTGGCAATTACGCGGCCCAAATTGATAGGAACCACTTTACGCACCAAATTGGCAGGGGCATCTGGCGAATACTCACGATAGATGAAGTTAATCAGCACCTCATAAATTTTGCCATTGCGGCTTGTAATCCATGCGACTGTTGAATTCTGGCGGGGCAAAATATTAACTTGCTGTGCAAAATTAGAGGGCGTTTTCAAACTCACTTTTTCAACCAAGAGTGTGCTTCCCAACAAATTATTACCGGTTTTACGGTTCACGATGCGTAAATCATACTGTGCATCTTTATTCAACTTTTGATTGGGGTTAACCTTAAAGTAGTAAACTATTTGCTCGGGAGCTGCAAAAATACCGTTGGTATCTTTGGCAATGCCCGTTGTATCGTTTAGTATCCAGAATCGGGTTTCGTTTCCATTAATAATTTCGGTAACCTTAACTTCAATATCTTCAGGGTTATAATAGAGTGAATCGGGAATTTGAGCATACTGCAAGGCATCGCCCTCACCAAGAAAAACGCGACTTACACGAATGTACTGGTTGAGCGAATCAACATTTAAGAGACCAAAAACTACAGGAACATCCTTCCAATCGGCATTAACATCCACCTCATTCTCACAAGAACTAAACAGTAAAATTCCCGCAAGTGCTCCGAGTAAAAAACGATAAAATTTCATATTGCGAAAGTATGAATTTCGTGTCAACTCAAGAAATTACTAATATTGCCCTTTATCGAAATAAACAATGTCAGTACAAAAAGAGGTAAAGCGCGTCACCACCCGTACGTTGCAGGATATGAAAAGCAAGGGCGAAAAAATTGCTATGCTTACCGCATATGATTTTTCAATGGCGCGTTTGGTAGATTCGGCGGGTATAGATGTAATTCTTGTTGGCGATTCGGCCTCCAATGTAATGGCCGGTCACGAAACCACCTTGCCCATCACCCTCGATCAGATGATTTATCATGCGGCATCGGTTATTCGAGGAGTTCAGCGAGCGTTGGTGGTGGTTGATCTTCCGTTTGGATCGTATCAAGGCAATTCGAAAGAAGCGCTAACCTCTGCTATTCGGGTAATGAAAGAAACCGGGGCCCACGCTATAAAGCTTGAAGGCGGTGAAGAAGTTGTAGAATCGGTAAAACGTATTCTATCAGCAGGTGTTCCGGTAATGGGCCATCTGGGCTTAACGCCGCAATCAATCTATAAATTTGGAACGTATGTAGTGCGTGCGCGCGAGGAAGAGGAAGCGCAAAAGCTCATCCACGATGCACATTTACTGGAACAGGCCGGCTGTTTTGCCATTGTGCTCGAAAAAGTTCCTGCAGCACTTGCTGCAAAAGTTGCCAGCGAACTAAACATTCCTATAATCGGAATAGGCGCCGGTGGAGCCGTTGACGGGCAAGTTTTGGTTTTGCATGACATGCTGGGTATCAATACCGAATTCAAACCTCGTTTCCTGCGTACTTACCTTAACTTGCAGGAACAAATTAACACGGCCATAGGCAACTATGTAAGTGATGTGAAATCGAACGATTTCCCCAATGCATCCGAGTCCTATTAAAAATCGAGTGCTTTACACCGACAATCATTTGATAGCGGTGTATAAAAATGCAGGCGAAATTGTACAGGGCGATAAGACCGGCGATTTACCCCTCAGCCATTTAGTGGCAGAATACCTTCGCATAGAATTTCAAAAACCTGGAGCGGCCTTTATAGGTGTAATACATCGTATTGACCGGCCCGTAAGCGGTGTGGTAATTTTTGCACGCACTAGCAAGGGGCTGAGTAAAATGAATGCTTTATTTCGAGATCGGAAAATACGTAAAACCTATCGGGCCCTGGTTGAAGGTAAAATAAATGATGCTCAAGGCACCTTAATTCATTATCTCAGTAAAAACGAGGAACAGAATCGGTCAAAAGCAGCCGATAAACCCGCAGATGGCCTGCTGCGTTGCGAACTACATTATACCGTTATTAAGCATACCGAACGGTACACATTGGTTGAACTCGAACCCATAACGGGGCGGCATCATCAAATTAGAGTGCAACTTTCAGCCATTGGCCATCCCATAAGGGGCGATATTAAATACGGCGCCCGACGAGGCAATAAAGACCGAAGCATCTGCCTTCATGCATACGCAATAGAATTTGAACATCCTGTGAGCAAAGAATCGGTGAATATTGTTTGTCCTATCCCCGAAAATGAGGCCTGGCGACCCAGTTCGGCAGAGGCCTAATCGAGCCGAATATGCTTTAACGTTTCAGTAAAGTATTCTCCTTTAATTCTTATAATCTGGAAAGCCCCAGCAAAGGGCACTTCGTACAGACGATTTGTTTTACCACTCGATGCAAAAAATACATCACGGGATGAGGCTAATCCATTGGATGATAGAAATTCTACTTCTACCTTTTGAGCTTCCTCTATGACAAAGGATAGCGTAAATATACCCTCAGAGGGGTTAGGAAAAATAGTTACGTTGGGTTGATTTGAATATTCCACATTGCCTAAACTATCGTTTAACCTGCCCAGATGTTCTTTTCGCGCCACAACAATAACGCTTCCTTTGTTTATCCGCACAAAGTGTCCGGTGGCATCC
>JBKCHQ010000227.1:0-6852 GCA_046302715.1 Bacteroidia bacterium
TATTGACGTATTTGTTTACCATGCGACTCGCTTTTCTGGCCCGTTTTATATTCGAGTACGGTAACCTCATTAGCGATTAATGTTACCCTGTCTGGACGGAATATTTTGCCGTCTTCAATAAGGATTCCACGCTCTCGGAAAATTTTATTTCCGTTTTTAAAAAATTTATTAAGATCGGGATGCTTCACCACTTCATTAACTTTATCTCTAATCCAGCCCAATTCTTCGGTATTGGCGCCGCCTTGTGCGTTCAAATGTTGGAGCGCTGTTTCAAGATCATCTTCATGCGCTACCATCGAAAGGGTTTCGTGCACTAATGTTCCCATTCTTAATGCATCAGAAAGAGCTTCGGCGCTTCGGTGCTTTTTAATTTCAACTTTGTCGCGCCATCCGGCACCGGGAATATGATGCATTTCGAAGGGAATAAATTCGGACGTTTTTTGATTCCCCTCCTCAAATGTAAAATCGGCATCGCCCCACGCAAAAACATGCTCGCCTTTTTTGTTTTCGGGATGGTTTTCGCAAAACGCATGCAACATGTTCGACCATCCCTCCATATTCTTGGTATGCGAGCGGTCGCCCAAAATGTACATGGCATCCTGCGCCCGGGTTGTGGCAACATACATGGCATTAACACGATCGAGCATGAGCTTTTTTTTGTATTGCATGAAGTGTTCCTCAAATACGGTGTTTTGGAGCCTTGATGTAATTTTTAGTCGGGCCGTGGGTAAATTGCCCGGCAGATGGGTAGCGTCGGTAATCCAAACATATTCCGAAAAGGCTTTTTCGTTTTTAACAAAGGCAAAAATTACCACTCTAAATTGCAGGCCCTTCGATTTATGAACCGTCATTATTTTTACCGCATCGGCTTCCTGAGGAAGCACAATGCTCAATTTATCTTTTACCTCTTCCCAAACTTCGAGGAATGTAGGGATGTCGGGTAGCGCATTCCCTGATCCAAACCATAAGGTATCGAGAAAAAATTGCAGGAAAATGTCTTTATCGATCTCAAAACCAAAGGCATTACATAGACGGTGGCAGAGTTCGGGGAGGCTGTCGTTTCGCAGCGTGTTTATGTCAAGATTTATGCAGGCTTCATTTAATTTTTGCATCAAAGCAGCCTCGGTTACCGGTATAGTCTTTAGCCAGGTTTCGTAAGATGTATTGGGTATAATTTGATGCTCTAATAGGTATCGAATTACATGTGCCAGATTCACTTCCACATCCTGATGGCATAGAAGTCGCATCCAGGCCAAAAGAAACTGAACCCGATCTGAACCCGCCACCAGCAAAGATTCGCCAGAGATAACAGGAATATTTTCGGAGAGCAGGTGGTTGGCTACCACGGCACCGGTTTTATTTTTACCGGTAAGGATGGCAATATCGCCCAGCTTATATTTTTTTTCGGTGGTCAATTGTTGCACCAGTTCCACAATTTGTCGGCATTGTTCTTCCTCGAAAGGTATCTCGGCATCTTTTGAACTATCCACAAATCGAACCTCGATGTAGCCCCCCTTTTTCTTTGGGTCGGCCTGCTGATTTAATTCTTTATACATGGATTGGTGCTCTTCCGATAAGTTCTCGGCCAATGTTCGGTAAAACTGGTTGTTCCAATCTACAACAATGGGTTTCGAACGGTAGTTAACGGGCAAATCCTGCTTTGAATGATACATTTGCAGCAAGCGGTAACGCTCTAGTTGTACCGGTGGTAGATGATACGGATAGGGATTGGGCAATTCGATAAATTGCTCCACCTCGCCCCCTCTAAAGCGATAAATGGCCTGTTTACCATCGCCCACGATAAGCGATGTGGCTTGAGTGGCCAGACCGTTTTGCACCAGCGGCAATAAATTCTGCCATTGCAGAACGGAGGTATCTTGAAATTCGTCGATAAGAAAATGCTGATATTTTTCGCCCAATCGCTCAAAAACATAAGGCGCCGGTTCGTTTACCACTACGTCGGCTACTTTTCTGTTGAATTCTGAGATATGTACCAGGTGCTCATTGGTTTGAATATCGTTTAAGATCTGCGCTACTTCACGCATCAAGGCCATTGAAAATATGGCGTCGTTTATAGATACCAATAATGAATAGCCTTCCAATTCATTTTCGGCATATTGAACGAGCTTTTCACACAAGGCATGCAAACGATCGGAATAGTTAATAATTCGATCAATCGCATCCTTTGGAGCTTTATCGGTGTACCACTTATTCTTCTCCATAGATTGAAGCACGTATGAATTGACTCCAAAACCTTTAGAAGGAAATATCGTGGCTTTTTTAATAAGAGAAACAATTCCTCGTTGACCTTGAAAATAATAATTCACGGGCAAATCGATCTCACGAAGGAGTTGCATGCCCTCTTCACCCATTTGTTTGAGGGTGTGCTCCGTATTACGAAGTTGGGCAGAAAACTCTTTATGCAGGCGCATAAACTCGTTTAGTGGTATAGATTTAAGCAAGTTTATAGCGGGCAACTTTTCATCGTCGAGCAGGTCAGAGGCCATTGAAATAATTTCGCCGCGTATATCGGTATTGCGTTCCTCATCACTTCGTGTTTCTGCAAATCCACGCAGCATAGCTTCAATAAGCGGGTCATCAGCAGCTCGGTCAATAACCAGGTCAACGGCTTGTTCGAGGAGATTCTCTTTTTTTAGCTCCACCGAAAAGCTAATGGGCAGGTGCAAATCGTAGGCAAAGGTTTTTACCACGCGATGCATAAAACTATCGATGGTTCCAACCGAGAAATCGGAATATTGATGAAGAATGGAACGCAACAGACGATGGGCTCGTTCCTTAACTTTTTCGGGGCTGATTTGGCAATGCCGGGCGAGTTCTTCAATGAGTTTGGGATCATTCTCGGGTGTATTAATGATTTTCTCGAGCGTGGATAATACGCGCTCCTTCATTTCGGCAGCGGCTTTATTGGTAAAGGTGATGGCCAAAATTTTACGAAAAGCATCGGTTTCACTACTGTTTAGCGCCATTTTAAGATATTCCTTAACAAGCGTATATGTTTTACCGCTTCCGGCAGAGGCATTATAAATAAAAAACGCATCTATTTTTTCCATAATTAATTAGTGTGATGGGACATTAAACGCCCATTTCGATTTAGATATTTTCAAAGGTAGAAATATTCTATGCAGCGCGATTGCGCAGCGCATAATTTAAGAATCCAAAGGGGGCCATAATTCAATTTTATATCAATTCCTCCTTGCAGCAATTGCTATTCTATCTGTAATCTAAATATTGGGCTATCCAGTTTAAACGTTCATTTATTCATCTCAATTTCGCCTAGGTGTAATTGCTATTCGTTCTGTATTCTGAATATTGGGTCATCCGTTTTAAACGTTTTTAAACGTTTATTTACGAGTAGATGGGTTTGGAGAAGGTAGCTTCGCGCTGGGAAGGGGGGGATAGGATTCCTACGAAAGTCATTCTAAAAAGTCAAGCATCACTTTTCAAAGCTCATGTTCATATCTTCAAAGGTTCATTTCGACTTCAACTCGTTTCTACAATTAATTTTAAAACAGGCGGCTTTAAACACAATGCCACGTTAAATTGATGCCCAATCAATTCAACTCCGAAGGTTAAAAGAGTTGCAGGTTAACTATCCATTCGATTTTAGGGCAAACTGTTCTAAGCATGTAGCTACAAATAGCATGAATGGGAAGCCCTAAAAATTCTAACCATAATATTAGGTGTGCAAATCAGAGTTTTCAATACTTTTGCCTACATTTTTTTGAAGAATGGACACTTTCACATACCTCGCTTCTTCCGATCCGGCTGCCCTCGATCATCTCTATCAGCAATACCTCACAAATCCTGCTTCGGTCGACCCAAGCTGGGGAAAGTTTTTCGAAGGTGTTGATTTTGCAACGCGCAATTATCCGAAGAAACCATCTACGCTGCAAGGCGAAATCCCGGAGAACGTGAGCCGAGAGTTTAAAGTGATTAACCTCATCAACGCTTATCGCAGTCGTGGACATTTATTCACCAAAACAAACCCCGTTCGCGAACGGCGAAAATACACACCAACACTTGATATTCAGAATTTTGGCCTCGAACAATCCGACCTCGAAACCGTGTTTCAGGCAGGCAGCCTCATCGGAATCGGTGCAGCGAAATTGAGTCAGATTATAAATCATCTGCAGGAAACCTATTGTCAAAGTATTGGTGTGGAATACATGTATATCCGAAATACCGAGGTAGTGGAGTGGATGCAGAAGAAAATGGAGGGCTCCAGAGGACGTCACCCCTACTCTATCGAAGAAAAGAAAGCCATTTTTGCCCGCCTCAACGACGCCGTAGGATTTGAGAGTTTTCTCGATAAAAAATTCGTAGGACAAAAACGCTTCTCCCTCGAAGGCTGCGAAGCACTCATCCCCGCACTCGACCATGTTATTGAACGCGGCGCCGATTTAGGCATTCGTGAGTTTGTGATGGGCATGGCGCACCGCGGCAGATTGAGCGTACTCGCCAACGTATTCAAAAAAGATTGCAAAAGCATTTTTACCGAATTCGAAGGCAAAGAATATGACGAGGAAGAATTTTCGGGCGATGTGAAGTACCACCTTGGATATTCGACCAAAGTTAAAACACGCGGCGGTGCCGATGTGCGCATGACCCTGGCACCAAATCCTTCGCATCTCGAAGCCGTGGGCCCAGTTGTAGAGGGAATTGCCCGTGCCTTTGCCGAAGAAGAACACAACAGCGAGTACGACAAAATTGCCCCCATCATCATTCACGGCGACGCCGCTATTGCCGGACAAGGCGTGGTGTACGAAACCGTACAGATGGCCAAGCTCGACGGCTATAAAACCGGTGGAACCATCCACATTGTAGTGAATAATCAGGTTGGTTTTACCACCAATTATCTCGATGCTCGTTCATCTATCTACTGCACCGATGTAGCCAAGGTAACGCTCAGTCCGGTGTTTCATGTTAATGCCGACGATGCTGAAGCGGTAGTATTTGCTGTTGATCTGGCCATGGAGTTCCGCCAGAAGTTTCATGGCGATGTATTTATCGACCTCTTAGGTTATCGTAAATACGGACACAACGAGGGCGACGAGCCACGTTTTACGCAGCCTATTCTTTACAAAGCTATCGCCAAACATGCCAATCCGCGCCAGATTTACCTCGAACGCCTATTGGCCGAAGGTGCGATAACTACAGAAGAATCCGCTGCACTGGATTCGCTACTTCGTGATAAATTAGATACCGCGCTCGATGCTGCCCGTAAAACCGACAAGACTGTTATAACCAATTTCCTTGAAGCACTTTGGAAAAAATACCGCTCGGCCACACCCAAAGATTTTGATGCCTCACCCGAAACCGGCGTGAGCGAAAAACAGCTTAAAACCATTGCCAAAGCCGTTTACACCGTACCCGAAGGAATGAAATTTTTCAAGAAAATGGAGAAGGTGCTGCAGGACCGAAAAGACATGATCGAAAAAAACGGGCAGCTCGATTGGGGCATGGCCGAAATGTTGGCTTACGGCTCTTTGCTAGCCGAAGGTCATCCCGTACGATTTTCAGGTCAGGATGTAGAACGTGGAACTTTTTCGCACCGCCATGCTGTTTTAAAAATTGAAGATTCTGAAGAAGAGTATATACCGCTTAATGCCATTTCTGCGAAGCAGGCCCCATTTACCATCTACAATTCATTACTGAGCGAATATGCTGTTTTGGGCTTCGATTATGGTTACTCGCTGGCGCGTCCCGAAAGTTTAACTGTGTGGGAAGCGCAATTTGGCGATTTTAACAATGGTGCGCAAATCATGATCGACCAGTTTATTTCGTCAGGAGAAGACAAATGGCATAGCATGAGTGGCCTGGTGATGCTGCTTCCGCATGGTTTCGAAGGACAAGGTGCAGAACACAGTTCGGCAAGGTTAGAGCGTTTCCTAAATCTAAGTGCAGAGCATAATATGTATGTAGTGAACGTTACCACCCCGGCCAATTATTTTCACCTCATCCGCAGGCAATTGGCACAACCGTTCCGCAAGCCATTGGTAGTAATGTCTCCAAAAAGTTTATTGCGTCACCCAAAGTGCGTGAGCGCATTAAAAGCCTTAACCACCGGCCAATTTGAAGAATTGATTGATGATACCACGGCAAAAGCGGCAAGTGTGAAGCGTGTAGTGTTCTGCTCTGGGAAATTGTATTACGAATTGTTGGAGCAACGTGACGCCCTAAAATTGAATCATGTTGCTTTGGTTCGCATTGAGCAGTTGTATCCCTTCCCGATGAAGCAATTTGAGGCCGTGCTTAAGAAATATTCAAAAGCTAGCCAACTTATTTGGGCGCAGGAAGAACCCGAAAATATGGGGGCTTGGAATTACCTTTTGCGTAAGCTACGTCATTTGTCTAACCTCGATGTGGTGGCCCGCACCGAAAGCGGTTCGCCGGCAACGGGCAGTTCGAAGCGGCATGCGGTGGAGCAGAAAGCATTGGTAGCTAAATGTTTGGGAGTGAGCAGCTAATTAGAGCCTGCGGTAAAACACTCAATGAATTTACTTTAAGTTATTTAATCCTTGTTTGAGCCCGTTTAAACGCAAGGTTTTTAGTGGTGTTTCAACCAAGATTAAGCATTAGTTAAGTGCTGGCAAAAGGCCCTTCATCCACAGTTGTCCATTTTGCTTTATGGTTAGAGGAAGGTTCTTTCGGATTGATGCACCAATGAAAGATTTGTCATACAATGCAAGGCCAAAAGCCTCCATCGACTTTCTGGAAATGGTTTCGTTTTGTGTGCAAAATGGATGATGAAGCTGGAATAAATATCCGTGTTCAATTCCTTTTTTATTCCAATAGTAATGCAATACGGTTTGAAGCATCATTAAGCCCTGA
>JBKCHQ010000228.1:0-2329 GCA_046302715.1 Bacteroidia bacterium
ATCGGTTTGCAGCATCCCGAATTTAATGTCGATAAAATTTACCTCGATGCCTACCAGCAGCAAACGGGCGCAGGCGGACAAACCTATCCACAGGTAAATACCGCTATCAATAATCGCCTCGACCGCGGAACACTGATGATAAATTACGCTGGACACGGAGGCGAAGAAGGTTTGGCCTTGGAACGTGTGGTTACCATCGATCAAATTCAGGAATGGGATAATCTCGATAAATTATCGCTGTTTTTAACCGCAACATGCGAGTTTAGCCGTTTCGATGACCCTGACTTTACTTCGGCCGGCGAGTATGTAATTTTGAATCCGAAGGGTGGTGGAGTTGCACTTTTTACAACGGTACGCCTCACTTTTTCGACCTCCAACGAAACCATTAACCGTAACGTGATGGACACCCTACTTGCAAAGCGCAACGGGCAATATCAAACCCTGGGCGATATTTTTAGGGGGGCAAAAAATCGAACCGGTTCTTCATTTAATAACCGCAGCTTTGCTTTACTGGGCGATCCTTCAATGCGTCTTGCTTACCCCAAATATTCGGTGGTAACCACATCGGTTAACGGCAAAACGCCCGAACAGTTCCCCGATACACTTTCGGCATTGGAACAGGTTACCATAACCGGATTTGTAAGTGCCGATGGCGTAAATCCAATGACCGATTTTAACGGAATACTAACTCCCACCATTTTCGACAAACCGCTTAACGCCGTTACTTTACGCAACGACCCCGCATCGGGCTTGTTAAACTTTCAGATACAGAAAAACATCATTTTCAGAGGCCCCGTTTCGGTGCGCAACGGTATGTTTAGCTTCAGTTTTATCGTACCGCAAGATATACAGCTGGCCTACGGTCAAGGAAAAATAAGCTATTACGCCCGAAAAAACGGCACCCTCGAAGATGCCAATGGTGCGCTTACCAACATTACAGTTGGTGGGTTTAGCTCCAACCCGGTGCGCGACGAAAGAGGCCCAGAGATAAAACTTTACATGAACGACGAACGTTTTGTGAGCGGCGGTATGACCGACGAAAATCCGGAGATGTTGGCCATAGTGGAAGACGATTTTGGCATTAATACCGTAGGAACCGGTATAGGCCACGACATTACCGCGGTGCTCGACGGACAAACCAACACGCCTTTCATATTAAATGATTTTTTCGAGGCCGAATTAGATAATTTCAAGAAAGGATCGATTCGATATCCCTTTGAAAAACTCGAACCCGGACCGCATACGTTAACCCTAAAGGTTTGGGACATTGCCAATAATTCATCCACGGCTTCCATTGATTTTGTGGTGGTAGAAAATGAAGAATTGGCCTTGAGCCATGTGCTTAATTATCCCAATCCGTTTAGCACCTACACGCAGTTTTTCTTTGAGTACAATCAACCCGGAACCGAAGTAGACATTGAAATACAAATATTTACAGTGAGTGGCAAATTGGTAAAAACCTTGAATGCATCGCAGTTTACCAGCGGATACCGCTCAGAGCCCATTGTATGGGACGGGCGCGACGATTACGGCGATAAAATTGGGCGTGGGGTATATATTTACCGTTTAAAGGCCAGCACCGCCGATGGAAAGTCGGCCGAAAAAATTGAGAAACTTGTTATCCTTAATTAACGTAGTGTGACAAGATTTTTAAACGTCGATACTAAACCTGCTTTTCCAAATATGATGTAAATACTTATGCGGCAAAACGGGAAATACTATATTTGCGTCCAGCTTTTATGAATAGGAACACACAAAAATTTATGAAATCAAGCATTTTGGCAGCATTGGGAGTAACAGGCATGCTTAGTTCGGCCCAAGCCCAGATTACGGTTGATGAATTAGACGGTACAATAAATACCATCACTACAGCCGTACCACTGTTAATGATTTCACCTGATGCCCGGGCGGGTGCGTTAGGTGATGCTGGTGGGGCATTGTCGCCCGATGCTAACTCCATTCATTGGTGTTCGGCCAAACTGGCCAGCATTGAAGGAAGTTCGGGTATTTCTCTTTCGTACATACCCTGGCTGCGCCAATTGGTTCCCGATATTAATTTGGGCTACCTTTCTTGGTATAAGAAGATGAAAAAACGCCAAGCTATAGGAGGTTCATTGCGCTATTTTTCTTTAGGTAACATTGTATTTACCGATGTAATTGGAAATGTAACCGGGCAGTTTAATCCCAACGAATTTGCCGTTGACTTTGCTTATTCACGCAGGTTTAGTGATCGCTGGAGCGGCGGTTTGGCGATGCGGTACATTTTCTCAAACCTTACCGGAGGTATTGATGTGCAGGGCACCCCTAGTTTCCCCGGACAATCGGTGGC
>JBKCHQ010000229.1:0-5094 GCA_046302715.1 Bacteroidia bacterium
ATTAAAAACACTCTGACAATTAATTTCATACTTAGTGATTTACATTCGAATGATAGCAAGTTACATGAATAATTGAAATGGGAATCGGGTTTTTCTAAATAGTCAAACAGGAAAAAGTGGTCTATGCATTATCAATATTGACTTGTATTCAAAAAAGAGTGCGATAAAAATGCAAGTAAATCTTTGAAAACAGTAAAAAGCTTGCAAAAAATGATATTTCGATGGAGCAGCCTCATTTTAAGGCAATGAATACACGTACGAGAAAAAGTGCGCTGGCAAAAGGAAAATAAAGCGGGCCAGCGTTGGCCTGAATTCAAAGGCCGGTAGAAATGCAGAAAACTGATTTATCGGGTTTTCTAGCATTTCAACGGAATTTGAAGAGCGCGCTGAAGCATTTTATTTTCCTTGAATTTCTTTGCCTACTTTCTTTTTTCAAGAAAAGAACCGAAGCCGAAGGCGAGCTCAATTTTACCTCTATAGAAATAAACACTAAAAAATTAAAAGTAGGTCGCCGAAGGCAAGCTCAATTTTACCTCTAAAGAAATAAACACTAAAAATTAAAGTAGGTCGCCGAAGGCAATGGATCAATTGGTTTACGACTAAAGTAATAATGTAAAGCTAAGTGATTATTGGAGAAGTAATTTCAAAATGACTTTTGCAGGTTCGACTAAACAACGCCGAATGCAATTCATTTTACAGCGTTTTGACTTTACAACTGCAACAAAGCTAACACCTGCGTCTTAATTTAACTGCGTGCCAGTTTCTGCCGTATGCGTGTTAAGGTTTGCCGCTCAATACCCAGGTATGATGCCAGATGCGATACAGAAACACGATGATACAAATCGGGATTTTCACTCATAAATTCCAAATAACGCTGCTCTGCTGTTTCGAACAGGAAACTTTCGATGCGCTTCTGCTGAAATTTTAATACTTCTTCGGCCACCAAACGCCCATAACGCTCAATATTCGGATATTTGTTGTATGCAGCCTGTATGTGATCGTAGGCTAAATTGACGATTACCGTAGGCTCGATGCACTGAAAATAATATTTGCTTGCAGTGCGCGAAATAAAGGCCGTGTAATGCGTAGCATAGCGATTCTCGCGCACAAAATTCACCGTAATTTCGTTGCCTTTCTGGTCAACATAAAACGCACGGAGCAGCCCCTGCGCAACAAAACCAATCTCATTCTGAATGGCATTGGCATGTATGTAAAAGTGTTTAGGCTGCAACTCAGTTAGCGTTAGCCCGCTTTGTAAATAAGCCAATTCTTCCTCACCAAGGTTTTTGCATAACAATTTAACGGAGTGCAAAAAGGCTTTACATGGTTCTGTCATGAGCTGTATTTACAAGTTTCAGGCTATAACAAAAGTCATTTATTTCACATTAATTTTCACTAACCCCTTTTATGTTATCGTCGGGAATACGATCTACCAAATAATTATACGGATCAATGCCTACACGAAATGGCAATTCTTTTACCCTGAACACAAATTTATTTTGCCTTCCACGAATTTTAACACGCTGTTTTAAGAGCACTTTTTCGGATTCAGCATCTTTGGGGTCAAGGCCAAATACAGCCAGATCGATATAATCATTTACGGGAATAGACTGCTCTTTGCCTAAACTGTCGGCACGAAATTTTTCGGTTATGGTGTTTAAGGTTACTTCGTATTCGTTGTTTACTTTTTTATACGAACTCGATTCAACCCGATTTGAAAACAAGGTAATGGTTTCAAATAAATCCTGAATAAGGCACTGCAGCGAATCGGGCGTAACCTGCCTGAACGCACGCAGGGCGTCCATCGATGTGGCATAAGGCGGCTCTTTGTGTGCGTGGTTTAGTAAAAGCTGCTGCAAGGCCTTGTTCACATTGTGTTCGCCAATCATTTCTTTGAGATAATACATGGCCACACTGGCTTTCTGGTAATGAATGTAAGCCTGCGCTTCTGTTTTATAAATCGGACGTTCGGCCTCAAATTCGGTGCTTCGTCCGGTTAAATATCCATCCATCTCATACTTTAGAAACTTTTTCATTTTGTCTCTTCCGTATTCTTTTTCCATAACCATTAATGCCGCATACTGGGCAAATCCCTCACTCATCCATTCGCTGCCCTGCATCGCTGCTCCGCATAACTGATGTGCCCAATACTGGTGGCCCATTTCGTGCGCTACAACGTAAAACACCAAATCGATATCCTCTTTTGTTACGTCCCGTAAATCCATAATAAATCCAATTCCCTCGCTATACGGCATGGTACCGGGAAAAGCTTGCGCAAACGAGCCGTATCTAGGAAATTCAATAATTCTTGCCTGTTTGTGATAATACGGACCAAAATTCGTGGTGTAATAATCGAGCGATTTTTCGATGGATGCCATCATGTTCGGCACATTGTAGGCATGCTCCTTACTGTAATACACTTCTAAATCGATGCCCTTAAATTTCTTACGGGCAATTTCGTATTTCGCCGATATAAACGAATAAAAGTTCAAAGATGCCTTATCGAGCTTGTAGTGAAAATAGGCTTTTCCATTTTGCTTCCACGATTTGAGTAAACTACCGGGCGCCACCGCCACCTGATCGTTTGAGGTACTTATAATGGTTTCGACCTCTACCCAATCGGCATCCTGAACTACGTAATTTTTCATTCGCGACAAGGTATCCGCTTCGTTTAATACCACAGCACGTTTGCGTAGCGGCAAGCCTAACTCATTACGCTTGTTTTTATCCGATATTTCATAATTGGCATTGTACCCAATGCCTGGCACAAAGTCGGTTTCGTTAAAGAATGAACCGTTATGTGTAATGGATGTAAAACTCACTTCGTTTTCGAAGCCTTTTTCTTCGAATACCGAATTAACAACAATCTTCATAGAATCACCGGGCAACAAAGCACTTTTCAATTTGTAAATGCGGTAAAGCGATTTGTTGTCGCGCAATTTGAGTGAAGCATTTTGAATTTCCAAGGTAACGCTGTCGATCGAAAGTGGCATGGTGAAATGCAATTCTGAAATATTTTCCTTGCTTTTATTTTTCAGCCAAATTTCGCTTTGGGCATGCAGCGCCCTTTCATACGGAGCCAAATCGATGGTGTATTTCACCTTAATAATTTTGGGCTGAGGCAGATTTTCGTAGCGCTTGTATAACTTTTCATAATTCACCTGACGTCTTTCAAATTCGTCAGTACTCACATATTCGTTAAGTATTTTAGTATTGTAGAAAACAAATGCACCACAAAGCACAAACAGCAGAACAATAATTCCCAAACTCCATTTATACTGCCCGAGTGTATGAAATGCAATGCGGCTGCGCGTTTTTATGTGCAATTCTCTTCCCCGAACAAAAAATGCAAACACGAGATACGAAATAATGAGTGAGGCCAAAATCCAATAGATATTAAACCACATTACCGATTTAACAAAGGGTCCAAACCCATTCATATCGGAATAGGTAACTGTTGGCGTGCCTCCAAATTTTACCATATTGCTGTCGATCTCAAATACACCCCACAGCAATGAATTAAGTATAACAAAGGTTACAAAGGCAAAATAGGCGATATAGCGATTATTGATTATGTAATGAAAAAGCAATGCGATGATCGCTAAATACATAAAACTCAGAAAATCCATCAGCAGCAAGCTCTTCACATACACATCAATTTGCAAGCTGCTATACCCGTGGAGCAATTGCGCTGCACAGCCCACCAAAATGGTACTGAACAATACCGCAAAAAGCGAAAGCGCCAGCGCCACGATTTTAGAAGAAAACAGCAGTGAGGTTTTAATCGGCGCTGCATCCACAATATCGCTGATTCGGGAGTCGCGCTCTTTCCATACCAGCACGCCACTGTAAAACGTGATGATGGCGATGATGAAAATGTAAAACGATCCGCGAATGCCGTCAATAACATCATAGGTTACCGGATATTGTGTGGTGCCATACGTACCGGTGAAACTGATTAGACTTACCACCAGATTAATCATTCCAATCACTACGATAATGATGAAGGTAGGATGGATGAGTATCGACTTGGTTTCAAAAAGTACCGTGTGAATAAATGTGCTAATTTTCGAATAAGAGGCTTTCTGAGCAGGATTCCAAACCGCTACTGCTGTCGTTTCGGCTTTCTTGGATGTTGGTTTGGCTGAAGCGCTTTTTTCGTTTCGCTTACTGAACGAGAATCGCAAATAAGCAAAACACAAGCCCAGCATTGCCATGCCCATCCAAAGCAGTCGATTAAAAAGAAACCAGCCTGAAATCGGAATGGCCGCGGTGTTTTTTTCATCAACGGTGAAGTACTTCGAAATAATTTCGGCCGGCCTAAAGCCAAACGGATCCAAGGCTACCGACAACCATTCTTTTTCGATATCGCTCACGAAGCCGGTGGCAATGCCGTATAAAACCAAAATCAGCACAGCACCTACAAACGAAACAATGGCGCTACGAAACAAAATGGCAAGACTATAAATGATTACGCCCGCTATGAGCGTGTTTGGAACGGCATAGCCTAAAATTCCGTTGATGTGGCCCGACCAGAAAACCGGCCCCGATCGTACGGCATCTGCCCAGGGCATTAAAGGGCCGAGCAGCGCACCCAACGAAACACCGAGCAGGGGAATAATTGAAATTAGTGCCGCACCAGTAAATTTTCCGAAGAAATAATGCCACTGCTTAATGGGCGAACTAAATACAAACTGATGCATGCCATGCTGAAAGTCTCTATTGGCGGTGGCATTCATAAATGCGGTGGTCATCAATAAAGAAATTAATGACATTGCGCCGTAATAATTCTGAACCACAAAGGGCGAATTTTTAAGTACACTTCCCACACCGCCGCCAATCGTAATATTGTCTGACGAAACTGCGCCCAGAATTAAGAGTGTATTTATGCCCAGAAATATCCAGAGCATGGGACTGCCCAACCAGAATTTGCATTCGTGTTTAATAAATTTCCACATACGCTGAATATTAAATCAGTTCATTCAATTTCGAGAAGAACACATCTTCCAGATTTTCTTCGGCGGCAACAAAGCCATTGCTCGGATTTTCGTGTGCAAAAACGTGCACCAGGGGCTTCCCACCCACCAGTTTTGT
>JBKCHQ010000230.1:0-12258 GCA_046302715.1 Bacteroidia bacterium
CCTTACGGTTTTTTACCGAGGCTAAGAATGTGTGCATTAAGGCATAGATTATCAGATTATTATAAAATTCAGTCTATACTAACCAAACCGACCGCGAAATCGACCGCATGGTGTATGCGCTTTATGGCTTAACCGAGGAGGAAATTCGGATTGTGGAGCAGGGGTAAGGTATTTTTTCAGGGTCATGCGTTTTTTACTGGGCATTAAAAAAACCTCGTGAGCAATATCATTTTATGAGGGCGCCCGATAAGCTACTTTTGACGTGTTCAATAACAGATATAAATGGCTGTTAGAACACCGCACGCATTTTTACGTTTATCATGTCTATGAATCCAATAATCTATTATATCGGCGGGACCGCCTTGCTTTTATTTGCCGGTTGGCAGTGGAAGCTGGTTCGCGATACCCACAAAACTCCCATGCAACACTATTCGGTTGAACGCAACATCGGCGCGGTTGAAATACGCTCGTATCCGCCATTTATGAAAGCACAGGTTGAAGAGAGCGGCTCGTATCAGCAAATTTCTTATCGTTCTTTTCAACGACTGGCTTCGTATATTTTTGGTGGCAATTCAGAAAATCGGCAAATTGCCATGACCAGCCCCGTAGGCATGCAATACGATACTACCGGAGGCAAACAGGCCAGCATGTATTTTGTAATGCCCGAAACACAAGGCGATTCAAGCCTGCCTCTGCCCAACGATGGTTCGGTAAAGCTGGTGGCTTGTGAGGGCTTTAGAGCCGCCGCGCTTCGTTTTGGCGGTGTGGCCGGCCCCGACGATTTTCGAAAGCACGAAGAGGAATTGCGAAATATGCTCCAAAAAGAGGGCATCGAATTTGTTCCGCAGGCCGAGTGGCTGCGCTATAATCCTCCCTTTCAACTGGTAAACCGCCGCAACGAGGTGGTTTTTAGAATTCGTTAACTTAGGTCCGTTTAAGTTTTATGCCTTTCATTCGGTGGTATATGTTGGGATTTTCGGTTTTAGCGATGCTTCAAGCCTGCATTCGCATTCCTGCGCTATCGCGCAACCGCCTCGAAAAACCCGTTGAGCAGCCCTTTGCACTTAGCCCACAACCGCCAGAGGTGGATTATTCCCTTGAATCGAGTTGGGCGGCATTACCCTGGCGAAAAGACATGGCCGACTCGCTCCCGCAAAAAGATATGGCCGATGGCCAGCAAACGGCTGCAGTGGACGTGTTTTTTATTCATCCTACCACGTACACAGGGGCGCCTACCGAGTGGCAATATTACTGGAATGCCGATGTAAACAATGCCGTTATCAACAAAAAGTCCGACGAGGGCAGCATACTCTATCAATCGAGTGTTTTTAATGAAAGTTGCAGGGTGTTTGCACCGCGTTACCGCCAGGCACACATCAGCGCTTTTTATACACAGGATCAGCAAAGCGGTAATGCAGCGCTTGAGTTGGCCTATCAAGATGTACGCAAAGCCTTTGAATATTTTTTGGAGCATTACAGCAATAATCGACCATTTATCATCGCCGGTCACAGTCAGGGAACCCGCCACGCCGGCAAATTGCTCCGCGAATTTATCGAGAGCGACCCAGCACTCGCAGATCGATTGGTAGCCTCCTACCTGGTGGGCATGCCGGTACCTTCAAATTATTTTCAGAAGCTTCCGTTATGCGACGATCCTAATGATATCGGCTGTTTTGTGAGTTGGTGCACCTTTCAGGAAGGATTTTATCCTCCCAATTATGCAAAGTCGGGCTATCCCAATGTGATGTGCGTTAATCCACTCAGCTGGAAATCTGATACCTTAAATGTGCATCGTAATAATAATCAGGGCGGAATAGCATGGAATTATTCGCGCATCATACCCAAAATCAATAATGCCCGCATTCATAAAGGCATGCTTTGGATTGAAGAGCCCCGGGTACGCGGCAGGATGTTTATAAAAATGAACAATTACCACATTGCCGACTACAATTTATTTTGGCTCAGTATTCGCCAAAATGTTAAGCAACGGTGTGCGGAGTATTTAAAACAACAGGCCGCAGGTGTAATGCCTCAAAATTCAAGCGATTAGATTTGGGGCAAATCGTTATATTTGACATCCCAATCAAACAGCTATGAAAAAAGCACTACTCTTTTTATCTCTTATATTATCGTTTTCTCTGCTTCGGGCGCAATGTCCCATTGGTTTTGGCCAGTTGGGGGTGCAGATTATTCCCGATCAGTGGCCGTATGAAATCACCTGGAACATTACCAATCCCGAAACAAACAGTGTACTTGCCCAAGGCACTTCTACTGGCGACACTATTTGTGTTCCATTAAATAGTTGCGTATTGTTTCAGATTTTCGATTCGTTCGGAGATGGTATTTATGCGCCGGGTGGTTATTGGTTGAGCTGGAACGGATCGGTTGTGGCTCAGGGTAACAGCTATGGTTCGGGCACCTCGCACACCATAGCTTGCCAGCCGGGCACCACCTGCACTTCGGCCCTACCAGTTTCGGAGGGCACGCACACCGCCGCATTTGATAATTCATGGTTCGAATTTACGCCTACCGTAACCGGAATGTATGTGGCCAGCACCTGTTCACTAGCCACTTGCGATACCCGAATTTACATTTATGAATCATGCCCACAAGGTGCGGCCTTGGCCGATGGTCCAGAAGGTGCCGAAGCATACAACGATAACAGCTGCGATAACCAATCGTCGGTTAATGTGATGATGATAGCCGGACAAAACTATTTTATTCGCATAGGCGACAGCAACAACAACTGCAGCGGCCCGGTTGATTTTTCACTGGCCTATAACGGCCCTGTGGTGGGTTGCATGGATCCGCAGTCGTGCAATTACAATCCGCTGGCTACAGCCGATGACGGCTCGTGTATTTATTTCCCTAACCCTTTATGTACCGGGCCCGATTTAGCTTTCGATTCGGTATCGTTTGTTAGTTCCTTGAGTATGGTAACGCACAATGCCATGGGATGCGACATTACTGAAGGTTGTGTTACGGGGTATGGAGTGCGTAAGGTGATTCAGTTTACTTCTAAAATCGATAACATCGGTCCGCAGGATTATTACATCGGCAATCCATCAACCCAGCCCGGTATGTTCAACCTGGTAAATTGTCACGGGCACACGCACTACGAAGGTTATGGCGATTATCGTTTGTACGATACTCAAGGAAATATTATTCCCGCCGGACATAAAAACGGATTTTGTGTAATGGATCTATGTGGCTTTGGGCAATACGGTTGCAGCAATATGGGCATTTCGTCCGGCTGTTACGATGTATATGGTGCAGGTACTCAATGCCAGTGGATTGATGTAACCGACGTACCCGATGGCGATTATCGTTTGGCGGTAATTGTAAACGCGCAGCATTTGCCCGATGCATTGGGCCGACACGAAATTAATTACATCAATAACGCCTTGCAGGTATGTCTTACCTTAACCACGGTAAACGGTGTACGCAATTTTCAGCTACAGTCGGGCTGCGAACCCTTTGTGGATTGTGCCGGAATTCCAGGCGGCGCTTCTGTTCCCGATTGCAACGGCGACTGCGGTGGTACGGCTCAGTTTGGTAATGTGTTAACCGATAACGAAGTTAACATGGCAGATGTTGAAGCCTACATGGATTTATTCATGCAAGACAATGTGCCCTTTGCCCCCTGTTTTGATTTGAACGGCGATACCTCGCTTTCAGTATTCGATGCCGCATTGCAAAATTGGTGTATATGGAGCAATGTGGGTAATAGTTTTCAGAATTGTTTGTGGCCTCGAAACATCCAAAATCCCAACGATACTACCAGTTTGTCTATTGCTAATGTAAATTTTGACGCCGGTTATGTAGATATTGAATTGCGCAGCAAGAATGCCGATATTATGGCCTATCAGTTTACTATGAGCGGTATTGAAATTTCGGACGTAGTATCATTAACTTCACCTGACGAGCAGGAGAAAATTATTGGCTTTAATGCTACGCGCTCCGAGGTATTTGGCATTTACCACGGCGATTCGCTCATTGGCCGCCAAAACGGAGGAATCGATTTAGTGAGGATATATTATTCGTCCATTACGGGCAGCGAAATTTGCATTGCCTCTATTACCGATGTAATTAACGAAGGTGCTGAGCAAACCTTTCATTCGGTTGAAGGCCCTTGCGTTGAGGTTGACGCCACCAGTATTGGACAGAAATTAGAACGTACACACCTCACGGTGGTGCCTAATCCGGCGCAGGAATTTATTAACGTGCATTGTCCGGAAGGCATCGATAAAAAATCGGTATGGGAAATTGTGGATGTAAACGGCAAGCAGGTTGTTTCAATAGCCCCATACATGGGCATACAGCCGGGCGTATTGCAGTTTGATTTGCGTGCACTTCCTTCAGGCGTTTACTTTTTAAAAGCAACGAATGCGCAGGGTGGTTTTGCAGGAGCTAAACTGGTAAAGATTTAAGACAGGCTCCTTTCTTGCTTGAGTTTTAGGGTAGCAGTGCTATACGTTCTACAATGAATGTTGGCGGTTATGTGTGTTGTAATTCTTGTAAATAATAATTGAGCGTCAGCACTGTTGCTGCTTGAGTATGTTTTGTATTTTTCGCAAAATTATCAGCTACACGTATTATATAATTTAACACGATGCTTCGTAAGGTTATTATTGCAATTGTTGTAATTCTTACCCTTGGATTGGGTTCTCTTTATTGGTGGTTACAATCTAAAATTCCGTCAACCAGTGGCCAACTTCAGGTAAATGGCTTGAAACAGCAGGTCGAAGTTAGGTTCGATAATTATGGTGTCCCTCATATTTACGCTCAAAACGGCCATGATGCTTATTTTTCCTTAGGGTATGTAACCGCACGCGACCGATTTTTTCAGCTCGATTTGTTTAGACGGCTATCATCTGGCCGATTGTCGGAACTTTTTGGAAATAAAACTCTTAAGTCGGATAAGTTTTTTCGCACGTTAGGATTAACCGAATATGCTCAAAATGCCGCTAAAGAATTTAAGCGTACCGCAACACCTGAGTTAAAGGAGTTGGTGAATGCTTATATCGCTGGCATAAACGCCTATGTAAAGGAGGGCGAAAAGCCATTGGAGTTTACCTTGATTGGTGCCGAAGCCGAAACGTTTAAACTCGAGGATGTGTATTTAATCACCGGGTATCTGGCATTAGGATTTGCCGAAGGTTTCCGGATTGATCCCTTAATTGAAACCATGTACCGCACCGTTGGTGATGTGTATATGAATGAGCTGGAGTTGGGTTGGCCTGATGGACACACAACTATTCCGGTTACAGGCAGCAAAAAATTAATGGGTGAGAATTTTAGTAATGAGATTACGGCCATGCTAGAAGAATTCCCGGTTGCACCTTGGCACGGATCAAATGCATGGGTTATTGCACCGCAAAAAACCAAGGCAAAATCTACCATTTTATGCAATGATGCGCATATGGGATTTTCGCAGCCCGGTGCCTGGTATGAAGCGCACATAGAATATCCGGGTTTTAAACACTATGGCAATTACATCGCCGGGATGCCATTTGCGCTAACCGGGCATAATGATTTTTGCGGCAACGGCCTTACCATGCTCGAAAACGATGATGTTGATTTTTTCATTGAGGAAGTGCAGGGCGACAAGGTGAAGTACAAAAACGAGTGGACACCCATACGTTATCGAAACGAAACCATTGCGGTAAAAGATCGTGAACCGGTTAATTTGAAAATTGGGGAAACACCACATGGTCCATTAATTCAGGATGTTTTTGATGATTTTCCTGTGTATCAGGTTCCTGTATCTGTTTTTTGGACGTATTTAAAATTCCCATCTAAAGCCATTGAAGCCGTTTATGGATTAAACCATGCCCGTTCAATGGATGAAGCCCGAAATGCGGCCTCTTTGATACATGCCCCGGGGTTAAATGTAGTATATGGCGATAAGGATGGGCACATTGCTTGGTGGGCAGCAGCCAAATTTATCAAAAGGCCTCAAGGCTTGATGAGTAAGCGCTTTTTAAATGGCGCCGATGGACAATCTGAACCGCTTGGTTATTATGCCTTTAATGAAAATCCTATGTCTGAAGACCCGAGCAGTGGATTTGTGTACACGGCAAACAACCAACCCGATTCATGTGCAGTGGGCTTGTACCCCGGTTATTATGTACCACAAGATAGAGCCCTCACCATTAGTACACAGCTGAAAGCAACCGATAATTGGGATGTAGAAGCCTGTAAAAAACTTATGGTAACGGGCAAAAGTGAAGTTTATGCCAAAACCGCCAAGCATCTGCTTGATATTTTAAAAACCATAAACGCAGATGCCCTTTTTACCGAACAGGCCAATCGTCTTTCGAGTTGGGAAGGGGAGCACGGGCTCGAAGCAATTGGGCCGGTTATTTACTACCGTTGGATTTACAATATCCTCGAATTGGCGCTGGCCGATCAGCTGGGAAATACAAAGTTTAAGGCATTTATGAATACACATTTTATGAAAACTTCATATCCTGTGTTTCTAAATCGATCCGAAAATTTATGGTGGGACAATCCGCTTACCCGCCAAAAAGAAAATAGGGCAGTAATTGTAAAACAGGCTTGGAATAAAACCATCGAAGATTTGTCGGCTCAATTAGGTAAGGATGTGAATGACTGGAGGTGGAGGCGCGTGCATACGCTGGAACTCGAACATCCTATGGGGTCGCAAACTATTTTAGGATGGTATTTTAACACCGGACCTGAGCCTGTTCCCGGAGGCAACGAAGTGGTTAATAACATGGGATTTTCTATAGATTCATCCGGGAAGTATCCGGTTAAATTCGGACCATCCATGCGCAGAATCATTGACTTTTCTGCCCTTGAAGAATCGTACTCGGTTTTGCCGGCCGGTCAGTCGGGATATCCATTCTCGAAACACTATAACAATCAGTTTGCTTTGTTTGTGTCCAATACTTTTCGTCCTCAGCTCATGAATCGCAAAAAGATCGAATCCAAGAGCGAAACTCCTTTAATTCTAAAACCATAATGCCCGCATCAGCAGTTTTCATGGTGCGTCCTGCGGTTTGTTATTCGAATCCTCAAACGGCCGAAAGTAATTCGTTTCAAAATCAAGCGCAGGTTCCTGATATTGCCGTTGTATTGGAGGAATTTGATCGTGTAGTGAGTATGTTGCGCGATGAAGGCATTGACGTGCACATTTATCAGGATGCCGAAGAGCCCCCAAAGCCTGATGCAATTTTTCCCAATAATTGGTTAGGCATGCATCAAGACGGTGTTAGGGTGTATTATCCTATGGAAGCAGCCAACCGGCGAATCGAAAACAATGAGCATGTTCGTGCTTTTCTGGACCGCATAATTCCGGCGAAGAAAATTATTGATTTTTCACACCATGAGAAAAATGGTGAGTTTTTGGAAGGAACGGGGAGCATGATTTTCGACTATTTAAACCAACGGGTATTTGCCTCTCAATCGAGCAGAACGCATAAGCATCTGTTTATTGAAATGGCCTCATTGCTAGGTTTTGAGCCTATTTGGTTCGAAGCGCATGATATACAAAGCAAGCCCTATTATCATACCAATGTAATGTTGAGTATAGGCACCCAATATGCGCTGGTTTGTGCCGAGGCTATCCCTTCTTCTCAACGTCAAATGGTTCTTGATGCTTTAAAGCATCCTCAACGAAGCATTATTGAATTATCCCGCCAGCAGGTAGCAGCATTTGCTGGTAATGTGCTCGAATTAACCAATATGCAAAATGAAAGCATCATCGCAATTTCTGAAACAGCCTTAAACGCTTTAGACGAGATGCAATTGGCTGTGCTATCGCGATCGGGTTTGATCTTGCCCGTTTCAATACCGGTTATCGAAAAAACCGGCGGTGGGAGTATCCGTTGTATGCTTGCCGAAGTTTATTGAGAAATAAACGCACGATTATTGTTAAAATATGTACATTTAACATTCATTCACGTTATTTATGAAATCAGCATTTTTGAATTTTTCGGCGGGTGTCCTTATCCTGTTTATGCTTCACTTGCCTCTTTGGGCTCAAACATCCGATAAGCAGGTTACCTCTATAAAAAAAGACGACCGTCCAAGTCCACCGGCTGAAGCCAAAGGCGCCATCGGCGATTTATCGGTAAAAATTAACTATTGCCAGCCGGGCGTTAAGGGCCGAAAAATTTGGGGCGAATTGGTGCCCTACGGCAAAGTATGGCGTACAGGCGCCAATGAAGCCACTACTATCGAGTTAAGCAGAGATTGTAAGGTGGAAGGGAAAATGCTAAAAGCAGGTAAATATGCGCTGTTTACTATTCCGAGCGAAAAAGAATGGACGATAATTTTCAATTCCGTGCCCGATCAGTGGGGAGCCTATAAATACGATGAAGCTAAAGACGCCTTACGCATCTCGGTGCAGCCTAAAGCATCAACACAGTTTTCGGAGCGTTTAACGTTTCAAGTTTCTGGCGATAATTCAGGCGAGGGCGGGATTAGTCTTATGTGGGAGAATGTGAAGATCAATTGGTCTATGCGTTAGGAGCAACAAGATTATAGCTTTAAGGGAGCTTGCATTATAGTTCCGCAGTTTTTACATGTTCTGCGATTTTCAGACTCGTAAAAGGCATTCATTACGGGGGGGAGATTTTTAACGATATCAGAAACATGCAGATGTTCTTCGTGCAATTTTTCTCCGCAGTTCTCGCAAAACCACATAAAGGCATCAAGTACATTTTGTGGGCGTGTAAGTTCTATAACTAAACCTACTGTTTGGGCAGGACGTTGAGGCGAGTGGGGTGTTTTACCGGGAAGCATAAAAATTTCACCTTCGCAAATAGGTACGTCAACAGGCTTTCCATCTTCGATAATTCGAAGCGTCATGTCGCCTTCCAATTGATAGTAGAATTCTTCGGTTTCGTTGTAATGATAATCTTTTCGGTTATTGGGACCACCAACTACCATTACGATAATATCTTCGGATGCATTATAAACCGATTGATTGCCTACGGGAGGTTTGAGCAGGTGACGGTTTTCGTCAATCCACTTTTTAAAATTAAATGGGCGTTGGATAGGCATAAGCTGTAAATTTGGAGCAATTTAGATAAAAACACCCATATGGAATACGATTTAACGGGCCGCACGGCATTGGTTTGTGGAAGTACGCAAGGTATCGGATTAGCCTCAGCACGCGAACTTGCCCGTTGCGGTGCACGGGTTATATTGTTATCGCGTAATGCTGAGAAATTGAAGGAAGTATGTCAATCACTAACTGCCGATTTTCCAAGAGACCACCAATTTCGAGTAGTTGATTTTTCGGATTGGCAACAGGTCGAGAATACGGCTAATGAATTGGTCCGTGAACGTGTTACCGTTCATATATTGGTTAACAATAGTGGTGGACCAGCGGCTGGGCCTGCAGCAAATGCGCTTCCTGAAGAATTTATTGCCGCTTTTACTCAGCATTTGGTGTGCAGTCATGTATTAATGCAGGCTTTTTTACCGGGAATGAAAGCAGCAGGTTTCGGCAGAATTATAAATATCATCTCAACATCGGTTAAGCAGCCCCTTGCTGGACTTGGGGTTTCGAATACCGTGCGCGCCGCTGTTGGCAACTGGTCGAAAACGCTCGCTACCGAGTTGGGGCCATATGGCATTACGGTTAATAATGTATTACCAGGAGCCACGTTAACGGGGCGTTTAGAGCAGATAATAAAAAACAAGGCGCAAAAATCGGGTAGGACTGAGGATGAGATTACCGCTGAAATGTTGCATGAGATACCGTCAGGACGTTTCGCAAAGCCAGAAGAAACAGCGGCTGCAGTTGCCTTCTTGGCATCCAATAATGCCTCTTATATCAATGGAATTAATTTACCGGTTGATGGTGGGCGCACCGGCAATTTGTAGGAACAACCAACCTATGAAAGTTGGATCAGTGCTATGAGAAATGCTGTTTCTAGAATTGTTGATGCCGGGGGCCTCCAACCTCCTCCCCAGCGTTTAAATTACGAATTCTACCTTGAATTACTCGTCTTTAAACGTTTATAATCGTTTAAAACGTTTGAAATATTTTTTTTTAGCTCAAAAATGAATTGCTATTAACAATTGGTTTATGAACATCGGTTAATAAGTGCAAGCTGAAATCCTTGTAAAGGTTATGTAGCGCCAAATTAAAGCGGTGTGGCAATGTGTGTAATTTGTTGATGCAATGTGTGTAACAAAGCCCTATAAACTCTTGTAAATCAAATAATAAATTGCACCTTTGATAAAGCAAAACAATGCGTTAGTTCTTTAAGTGTTGCACCCGAAAGGGGGAGGTGTTGTAAACTCAGGTTTGGCGGTTTACCGTTAGACGGCCCGAAAGGGAGAGTTGGTGAATGGGATAATATTTTTCGTGATGCATCTTTGTTTAAAACATTTCAATATCTGCGGCTGAGATGCTTTAGGTAAAGTGTGTTGGTAACGAGGTGATTTTTACGAAAAACACGGATTGCAATCCGTTCGTTGATGCGGCTTATCTGAGAGGATTTTGTTGCATGATGCGGGAAGCCTTCATTAGCATTTCAAGCATTTAATATCTAATGTATTTTGCAAGGTTCAAGGGTTACGGCTTTTGAATTTAAAAACGGGATCGTCGGTTATACGTCGGTCCCGTTTTGCTTTAAGGCTTGCTTAATTGATAATAGCACCTGCAATCCTTTATTTATACCCTAATAAAAGTTATTGATCCTTGAAAAATTTCAAGAAAATATAAATGGCTGCATAGGCAAAAGTAACCAGCAAGATACCCTTACCGGTTTGCTCGTACTCAGGCTTTTTCATATACCGACTAAAAGGGATAAGGTTGGCCGCTACTGCAAGCACGAGTACGGTTGCGTCATCAAATCGTGACACCATTACGCCCTCACGTTCCACCTTGGCGAATTCTTGAATGAGGAAATAAATAATAACGGGGATAATAGCTCCAATAGAAGCGCCAAATGGTAATGAGTTTTTATTCCACATTTTCCATGTTTTTTAATGCGCTTATAGCCGAATGTGCCGTTAAATCTACCTGACAGGGCACTACTGATACATAATTGTTTTCAAGAGCCCAGATATCGGTATCATGTCCGCTATCATAATTCTTAAATACACCGGTGAGCCAAAAATAAGGTTTGCCGCTCGGATCTTTACGTTCGTCGAATTCTTCCTCCCAATTAGCCTTTGCCTGTCGGCACACTTTTATACCTTTAATCAGGTCCAGCGACACGTTGGGGATGTTTACGTTCAAACAGATACCTTCAGGCGCCTTTTCTTCAAGCATCCAGGAAATGATGCGGTGAGCGTAATGTTTTGCGGCAGTAAAATCGGCATCGATGGAATGATCGGTCAATGAAAAACCGATGGAGGGTATGCCTTCGAGGGCGCCTTCCATAGCAGCGGACATGGTGCCAGAATAGATCACATTTATAGAAGCATTGGAACCATGATTGATACCCGAAACCAATAAATCGGGTTTGCGGGTTAATATTTTATTTACTGCCAGTTTAATACAGTCAACCGGCGTACCGCTGCAGGCAAATTCACGAATACCCTCGCTACGGAACGGATGCACTCTTAATGTTGAATTTATAGTAATGGCGTGGCCCATGGCCGATTGAGGCTTGTCTGGTGCCACTACCACCACCTCGCCAAATTGACGGGCCACCTCTATTAAATTACGTATGCCAGGCGCTGTTATTCCGTCGTCGTTACATACCAGTATTAGCTTTTCGGTACTCATAATCTAGTTTTACAAGATTCCAAAATTAACCTATTGTGCGGTTTTTATGGGCAAGGATTGATAATTTTAAAATTATGGATGAAAATTTTATGAAGACATTTGTCTGATAAATAATTTTGGTACATTTGCAGCCCCAAGGTGAGGTGGGTGAGAGGCTGAAACCACCAGTTTGCTAAACTGACGTACGGGAAACTGTACCGCGGGTTCGAATCCCGCCCTCACCGCACCAAAGAAGCTTCGTGCTTTTCGGGATGTAGCGTAGTCCGGTCATCGCGCCTGGTTTGGGACCAGGAGGTCGCAAGTTCGAATCTTGCCATCCCGACATTAAAAGCGCCTCAATTTTTAAACTAAAATTGAGGCGCTTTCTTTTTGTATCTGCTAAAAAAGTAAATTTAGACAATTAAGGGATCAAGTCATAAAGTTGTGGGCTAGGCATATAATTTAGCGAGCCTGTAGAGGAAGAAGTTTACATTTCGAACCCCTCTGTGTTGAGCTCTAAAGGCTTTGATTTTGGCATTGAAGGATTCTGCTGAAGCATT
>JBKCHQ010000231.1:0-3095 GCA_046302715.1 Bacteroidia bacterium
GGAATATTCCCGTGCTTCTTTTTCGGAAGATTCGCCACCTTGTTCTCCAGCATCTTGAAGGCCTTAATCAGTTTCTCGCGGGTATCTTCCGGACGAATTACTTCATCCACATATCCGCGTTCGGCTGCCGAGTATGGATTGGCGAACAGGTCGGCATACTCTTTCTCTTTTTCGGCCCACTTTGCAGCGGGATCGGGTGCTTCTTCGATTTCTTTCTTGAAGATAATCTCGGCTGCACCTTTTGCTCCCATCACGGCAATTTCGGCGCTAGGCCAGGCGTAATTCATGTCGGCGCCGATGTGTTTGGAGTTCATCACATCATATGCCCCGCCGTATGCTTTACGCGTAATTACCGTAACACGCGGCACAGTAGCTTCACAGAAGGCATAGAGTAATTTGGCGCCGTTGGTAATGATGGCGTTCCACTCCTGGTCTGTACCGGGTAAAAAACCGGGCACGTCTTCAAAAACGAGCAAGGGTACATTGAAGCAATCGCAAAAACGCACGAAGCGCGCAGCCTTTTGCGAGGATTTAATATCCAACACGCCCGCCAGATAGGCCGGTTGGTTGGCCACGATGCCGATACTACGTCCCGCCAGGCGGGCAAATCCTACCACGATGTTCTCGGCAAAGTTCTTATGCACTTCGAAGAAGCTGTCCGTATCTATTACCTCTTCGATTACCTCGCGGATATCATAGGGCTGATTGGGGTTGTCAGGAATGACTGAAGCGAGTTTCGGGCGCGATTCATTGCCCTTCTCATAGGCCAAACGCGGAGCTTCTTCTTCGCAGTTTTGCGGAATATAGCTCAGCAATTGCTTTATTTCCTGAATACAGGCCACACCGTTAACCGACGAAAAATGCGTAACGCCCGATTTCACGCTATGTGCCGAAGCGCCCCCGAGTTCTTCGGAGCTCACTTCCTCGTGCGTAACGGTCTTTACCACGTTGGGCCCGGTTACAAACATGTAGGAGGTGTTTTCGACCATGAAAATAAAATCGGTAATGGCCGGCGAATACACTGCACCACCTGCGCAGGGCCCCATAATGGCCGATATCTGCGGAATTACGCCGGAAGCCAAGGTGTTACGGTAAAAAATATCGGCATAGCCACCCAGCGAAACCACTCCTTCCTGAATACGTGCTCCACCCGAATCGTTTAAACCGATGACCGGAGCTCCGTTTTGCATGGCGAGGTCCATGATGCGGCAAATTTTAGTGGCATGGGCTTCGGCTAGCGATCCTCCGAATACGGTAAAATCCTGTGCAAAAACATACACCAAACGACCGTTCACGGTGCCGTACCCGGTTACAACGCCATCGCCGTAAAACTTTTGTTTATCGAGGCCAAAATTGCTGCTTCTGTGGGTAACCAGCTGACCAATTTCTTCGAAAGACCCTTCATCGAGCAGGAGATGAATGCGTTCACGAGCTGTGAGCTTGCCTTTTTTATGTTGTGCTTCGATGCGCTTTTCGCCGCCACCCAAAAGGGCTTCGGCCTGCATGGCTTCGAGTCGTTTGCGTTTATCTTCCATAGAAAATTTGCTGCACGATTCTGGTTTCGACAGCGGCTGCAATTTCGCACAAAAAATTATGCGATGGGTAATTTAACGCAGTTCGTTTTCGTCGTATCGGTAAATAGGATCGAGTTGATAGGTGTGGTCGAGCCTGATTAAATCGCGCAGAATGCCGTCTTTAATGTCGTAGACCCAACCGTGAATGGCTGGTTGCTGGCGATTGAACCATGCGCGTTGAATGATGGACGTTTTAGCCAGATTTAACACCTGCTCTTTTACATTAAGCTCCACCAAGGCATCTACCCTTTTTTCTTCGTTCGATATGGCATTTATCTCATCGCGGTGTATGCGGTACACGTCTTTGATGTTGCGTAACCACTTGTTAAGCATACCAAAGGACTGGTTATGCAGGGCTGCTTTCACGCCACCGCAACCGTAATGACCACAAACAATGATGTCTTTCACCTTCAACACCTCAACGGCATATTGCAATACGCTGAGCATGTTTAAGTCGGTGTTTACCACAAGATTTGCCACATTGCGGTGCACAAAAATTTCGCCCGGTTCGGTATTGGTTACCTCATTGGCCGGAACGCGCGAATCGGAGCAGCCAATCCAAAAGAAATTGGGCTTCTGTTCGCGAACCTGACGTTCGAAATACTGCGGGTCGGAATGGAGTTTTGCGGATGCCCAAGCCTTATTCTCGAGCATAATTTTTTCGATGGCGTTCATAAATTATTTTCTAAAGAATGGATGACTGCTGCTTTCGGATCGTTTAATTTCAACGTTAATGTGTTTCACTTTGGCAGCTTTCTGAAAGGTTTCAATGGTATCGATAATATCAGTATCTACAAACGATGCTGCAGTACCATCAATAATGACATGACTTTTTTCGGGTATCGAATAGAGATTACGGCGCAACACATCTTTGTTGATGAATGATACATTGTGATTTAGTCGCACGAGATAATTGTTACCATCGTTCACCACATATACTGAGCGGCGAATATTAGAGCGAAGGATGTAGAATAAGGCAAAAATTAACCCGATACCAATACCTCGCAACAAATCGGTGAATACAATCGCTACAATGGTAATTACGAAAGGAATAAACTGATCGTATCCCTTTTTGAACGTTAGTTTGAAAATTTCGGGCTTGGTGAGTTTGTAACCCACGGTGAGCAACACGGCTGCTAGAGCGGCCAGAGGTATTAAGTTGAGAATTTTGGGTATAAAAACCACGGTTAAAATGAGCAATACAGCATGTGCAATAGCCGAAATACGTGTCTTAGCACCGGCGAGAATGTTGGCGCTGCTGCGTACAATTACTGCCGTAACCGGAATCCCGCCTAACAATCCCGATACAATATTACCTGAACCCTGAGCTAAAAGTTCGCGGTTGGTTGGGGTAATAAAATGACTTGGGTCGAGCTGGTCAGTGGCTTCAACACTCAATAAACTTTCGATACTGGCGATAAGTGCAATAGTAATCGCTACCTTATAAACTGCCGGCATATCGAGCGCACCGAAATCTGGAAAAACGAAGATATCGCCAAGCGAGCCGTTTAAAATATTGGT
>JBKCHQ010000232.1:0-23242 GCA_046302715.1 Bacteroidia bacterium
TTTTAAGGTTGGGTACTCGCCCGAACGCATCAACCCGGGCGATAAGGAACATACCCTTTCGCGCATAGTAAAAGTGGTGAGCGGTTGCGATGCCGAGTCGCTCGAAATCATTGCCGATACGTATAAAATTGTGGTAGCTGCAGGTGTACATAAGGCATCTTCGATAAAAGTGGCCGAAGCGGCAAAAATTATTGAAAATACCCAGCGCGACCTCAACATCGCACTCATGAACGAGCTGTCGATGATTTTTAGTCAAATGGGCATTAATACCTATGATGTGCTCGAAGCGGCCGGAACGAAGTGGAACTTCCTCAAATTTGGTCCCGGTTTGGTAGGAGGCCATTGCATTGGAGTTGATCCTTACTATTTAACCTACAAGGCTAAAGAACTGGGCCACAATGCACAAGTAATTCTATCGGGCCGTTCGGTGAATGACGGTATGGGCGCCTATGTAGCCGGCAAAGTGGTTAAGAAAATGGTGGCTGCAGGTGTAGATATAGCCAAAAGCCGTGTTTTAGTGATGGGCGCTACCTTCAAAGAAAACGTTTCTGATATCCGCAACTCAAAAGTGGCCGATGTGGTGAGAGAGCTAAAAGATTTTGGGGTTAATGTTGAAGTGGTGGATCCTCATGCAAGTTCAGACGAACTGATGCACGAATACGGATTTGGACTGGTCGATAAAGCCGATGGTAAATATGATGCAGCCATTCTGGCGGTTAATCACAAAGCTTACACCGAACTTTCGGAGGAATATTTTGCACAATTGCTTCATGACTGGGGCTTGGTAGCCGATATTAAAGGCATACTTCGTGGCCGATTGAAACAAGTAAAGTACTGGAGTTTGTAGAATAACATGGAGCGCTTTACCCCAAAAATAGTAGTAACGGGAGGCATGGGATATATTGGTTCTCATACCACGGTATTGCTATTAAATGCGGGATACCGAGTGGTTATATTGGATAATCTGTCCAATTCCAATAAATCTATTTTACAACGCATCGAGCAAATAACGGGAAAGACAGCCACCTTTTACGAGGTTGATTTATGTGATAAAGCTGAATTATCCCGTGTTTTTGACATCGAAAAAGACATTGCCGCATCTATTCATTTTGCCGCCTTAAAAGCAGTTGGAGAATCGGTTGAAAATCCTTTGCTATACTATAAAAATAATTTGATTTCGCTCCTTAACCTGCTTGAAGTTCAGCAGGAATCTGGCATTCAAAATCTGGTATTTTCATCGAGTTGCACGGTATATGGAGAACCTGATACCCTTCCTGTTACCGAACAGTCGCCGGTGAAACAAGCCGTTTCTCCTTATGGAAACACCAAGCAAATTGGCGAAGAAATTATTTCCGATGCCTGCAGGAGCTCAAAGCTGAATGCCATTGCGTTGCGGTATTTTAATCCGGTAGGTGCGCATGAATCAGCACTTATTGGCGAGTTGCCTAATGGTATTCCCAATAATTTGGTTCCGTTTATAACACAATCGGCAATTGGAAAAAGAGCCGAATTAAAGGTATTTGGCAACGATTATTCCACGCCAGATGGCACCTGCATTCGCGATTATATTCATGTTGAAGATGTGGCCGCTGCTCATGTGGCTGCCCTTAAAAGACTCGAAAACGAATCACTTCATCGCAACTCTAGGTTTGAGGTTTTTAACATCGGAACCGGGCGGGGACATTCTGTAATGGAAATAATTAATTCGTTTGAACAAGCAACCGGCTGTACACTCAATTATTCGGTAACGGCAAGGCGACCTGGCGATATTGAAAAGGTTTATGCCGACACCCAACTTTCAAACAAAGTTTTAGGCTGGGAAGCCCACAAAACGATCGCAGAGATGATGTCTTCAGCCTGGAAATGGGAGCTTGAAAATTTAAAAAATCCAATTCAATGACACGCAAAACCATTCTAATAACCGGAGGTGCTGGATTTATTGGCTCGCATGTGGTACGGAGATTTGTTAAAAATTATCCGGATTACCAAATTATAAATCTCGACAAGCTTACGTATGCAGGCAATTTGATGAACCTAAAGGATGTTGAGGATGCGCCCAATTATACGTTTGTGAAAGCGGATATTGTGGACGATGCGGCAATGCTAGAAGTGTTCACGCAATACCGTCCTGATGGCGTCATTCATCTTGCAGCCGAATCGCATGTGGATCGCTCAATTTCAAACCCTACCGAATTTATAAGAACCAATGTTTTAGGCACGGTTAACCTCCTCAATGCAGCCAATGCATTGTGGAAAGACGATAAGAAGGGCAAACGGTTCTACCATATTTCGACGGATGAAGTTTTTGGATCCTTGGGCGAAACCGGTTTCTTTACCGAACATACGGCGTACGATCCGCGTAGCCCATATTCGGCCTCTAAAGCAAGCTCAGATCACTTGGTACGAGCCTATTTTCATACCTACGGACTGCCTGTGGTACTTTCGAATTGTTCCAATAATTATGGTTCGTTCCACTTTCCCGAAAAATTAATTCCGCTTGCCATCCATAACATAAAAAACAGCAAGCCTATACCGGTTTATGGGACCGGTGAAAATGTACGCGATTGGCTGTTTGTGGAGGATCATGCTGCCGCCATTGATTTAATTTTCCACAAAGGTCAATCTGGCGAAACATACGCTATTGGTGGAGAAAATGAGTGGAAGAACATTGATCTTATCCAGAAGCTATGCGAAATTATGGATGAGAAGCTTAATAGGTCTTCAGGTACTTCGGCTTCACTTATTACCTTTGTAAAAGACCGTGCCGGACACGACCATCGCTATGCTATTGATTGCTCTAAATTAAAAGCCGAATTAGGTTGGAAGCCCTCTCTTGATTTTGAAGAAGGTTTGCGGCGCACGGTAGATTGGTATCTGGCCAATGACTCATGGTTAGCATCGGTAACTTCGGGCGATTATCAAAAATACTACACCCTGCAATACGAAAAACGTTGATTCCTGAGCTGAATATGTATTCTAACGTAGTTTTTCATCCTTCTCAAACAGATCTCCAAAAATCCACATTTTTAGTTACCGGTGGTGCGGGCTTCATTGGGTCGCATATTGTGGATTATTTAGTTACACATGGTGCATTTAAGGTTAAGGTGCTGGATAATTTTTCGGAGGGCAGCAGAAATAATCTGCAGCATTTGATGCATAGTTCCAACCTTGAAATTATTGAGGGCGATTGCTGCGATGCACCGCAGGTGGAAAAAATAATGGCTGGAGTTGATTACGTTTCGCATCAAGCGGCATTAGGCTCAGTACCCCGTTCTATTGAATTCCCACTCGCTACTAATCATGCAAATGTTACCGGGTTTCTAACCGTTTTACATGCCGCAAAAAATGCGGGAGTTAAACGTATGGTTTTTGCAAGTTCTTCGAGCGTTTACGGCGATCATCCGCAGCTGCCTAAGCAGGAACATATAACCGGTAACCTACTTTCACCCTATGCGGTGAGTAAAAAGGTTAACGAGTTGTACGCTGAGGTGTTTCACAGAGTATATGGACTTGAGGTGCTTGGTCTTCGCTATTTTAATATTTTTGGTCCCCGCCAAAAACCCGACGGACCTTACGCTGCGGTTATTCCTTTATTCCTCAAAGCCATTAAAAGCGGCGAATCGGTATTTATTAATGGTGATGGCCTGCAAACGCGCGATTTCACCTATGTAGAAAATGCTGTTCAAGCGAATGTTAAGGCCTTGTTTCAAGCAGATAATGATGCCTTTGGTAAAATTTTCAATATTGCGGTAGGCGATCGTGTAACCGTTCTTTCGATGTATGCCGAGCTTTGTAAGCTGGGCGGAGTTACGCCACAGGCCCGGCACCGCGATAACAGAGCAGGCGATATTCGCGACTCGCTGGCCGATATTACGCAAGCCCGTAAGCATTTGAGTTACGATCCTGGCGTTAAAATGAACGAAGGACTTAAGCGGACTTTCGACTGGTTTATGAATAAAGCATAACTTCAAGAAATGGCCGGCTGGTTTAATAAAATATTTGGTAACGAGGTTAAAGCTGCAAGTTTAGCAGGATTACATACCGATATACATTCGCATTTGATACCCGGTATTGATGATGGCGCCACCGACTTAGAAGACAGTATTCAGCTTATTGTAGGTTTAGCTCAATTGGGCTACAAAAAATTGATTACCACGCCCCACATTATGAGCGATTTTTATCGCAATACACCCGAGATCATCCGCTCTGGCCTCGATGTGGTGCGCAACGAACTGGCAAAGCGAAATATCCAAATTGAGATTGAAGCTGCTGCCGAATATTATTGCGATTCTGATTTTGAGCGCCATTTAAACAGCCGCGAATTGCTCACGCTCGATGGCAAACATATTTTAATTGAAATTTCGTATCTCAATCCCACCGATAATTTTGATACCGTGGTATTTAAACTTCAATCGATGGGATATGTTCCTGTATTGGCGCATCCAGAACGATATCCTTATTGGTATCACAGCTTTGACAAATATGTTGAGCTAAGGGATAAAGGTGTAGTGCTCCAATTAAACCTTGCCAGTGTTACCGGGCATTACGGCTCTGGCCCCAAAAGGATAGCAGAACGTTTAATTGATAATAATCTCATCGGACTTTTAGGTACCGATATACACAAATTGAAGCATCTCGAAATATTCGATAAGGCCTTGAAAGAGCCCATGTTGCATCGTTTACTTGACTCAGGCTTATTGCTCAATGCCGGCTTCTAATGGCTCATTCCTTTAAGCACATCAGGCCCAACCCTGTTTTAACCAATCCGCTTCGCGATACAATTTATATTTTAATTCCTGCAACGCCTCTTCGCTCAAGTAAGACAAAGAACTCCATGCCTCTTCTTCTTTTTCGAATGCATGCAATGCGGCTTCGATATCAAAGTAGAGTAGGCTTTTACGCCGAATGTAATAATCAGATGGCGTAACACTCATTTCAAAATGTCGGCAGTATTCCCAAATAGCATAATCAAGAACTTTTGATTTATCGGCTTTCTGTGGCCACAAGTTATAAGCCATCTCTAGGATAACGTCGGCTTGCCTACCAAACAATCGCACTAGCTCAAGGGCCTTGTGCTCGGTCAAACCAATTTCCTTACATTGGCCCCAAAGCACAACAGCATACTCGGTCCAATCGCGATAATCAGAAAAATCGCTGCTCATGAGTGGATAATTTTCGCTTCTACAGGCAACCGCTTCGATGTTAAACTCTCGCTTTCTGAGCTGCATAATACGATCACATACCTTCTTCGCCATAATACGGTAGCCCGTTAATTTTCCGCCAGCAATGCTGATTAAACCACTTTTTGAGATAAAGAGCTCGTCTTTTCGTGAGACCTCAGAAGGTCCCTTGCCTTCCTGCTGAATAAGCGGCCTAATGCCAACCCAGCCTGAACAGATGTCATTTTTTGAAAGCCTCTTTCCTGTAAAATGTCTATTCCAGGCTTCTATCAAATATTCGACATCGTTCGTTTGTATGGTTAGCTGCTCCAAATTTCCGGTGTAGTCGGTATCGGTGGTGCCCAGGTAAACATATTCATTGCGCGGTATCGCAAATATCATACGCTTGTCGGCAGCTTCAAAATAAACGGCCGACTTTAAAGGAAAATCTGTTCTTTTAAACACAAGATGCACGCCCTTGGTATGCCTGATATTTTTTTGCCCCAAGTCGATATCAAGTTTTCGAATGTCGTCAACCCAGGGTCCCGAAGCGTTAACGCAATATTTAGCAGTAAATGTATAGGTAGTATTGGTAAAGCACTCGTGGGCGCGCACACCCATGCATCGGCCATTTATTATGTTAAAGCCAGTAACCCTGCAGTAATTAATAGCGGTTGCTCCATTTTTAACTGCAGTTTTCAAAATTTCGATTGTTAGGCGAGCATCGTCGGTGCGGAACTCGGTATACTTTGCTGCTCCCACAATATTGGCCATATTTGTTAGGGGTTCTGCTTCGTGCAACGCTTCTGGTTCTAACATTTTGAAAGCCATTTGTTTTGGCACGTTAGCCAGTTTTTCATACAGCCATAAAGCCCATTTTGCAGTTTTAGGTCCTAAACTGTCTCCTTTTCTAAAAGGCAGAATAAGTTCTTCAGGATACACCAGATGATGGGCGTTCCTATGCAAAATTTGCCGCTCGCGTCCCACTTCGCGCACTAAACCCCACTCCCACTCTTTAAGATACCTCAGACCACCGTGAATGAGTTTGGTAGATTTACTGCTTGTGCCCGATGCAAAGTCGCCTGCTTCGAGCAAAAGCACCGACAAGCCTCTAAGTGTGGCATCCAACGCAATTCCGGCACCAGTTATTCCTCCCCCAATAATAATTACATCAAATTGCTGTATGGCCGATTTATTGATCAACTCCAACCGATCATCCGCCGACCATCTAAACATATCCATTGTTGCAGGTATTAGCTTCCACGACGAAACGCAGACAGGGTATCATTTTTTAAAATAAATACGCAATTCTTGGACACAGCAACATCTTTGCATTCCTTAACGGGCAGCGTTAATTCTAACGCATCGGGTCCTTTCCATGATTTTTGAAATAATTGCTGGGTAGTTTTGTTCCAATAAATAAAGCCATCCTCTGCCTTAAATAATTTGTCGCAGTTCTTAATGTCGAATTTCCGAATAAAGGTTCCAAAAATATCCAGTATATAAATTCCGTTTTCAGGTACGGCCATAATGAGATAATTGCCCGCTTCGAGCATCGAACTCGGCGGGTTTTCCAACGCCAGCAACTGGTTTATTTGTTCAACTTGCGCCTTTATCTTAAAAGCACTGTTGTAACGGAGCAGTCGAAAATCGACAGGGTCATAAATCCAAATGCCGTTTTCATCGGCTGATGTTGCTGTTGTGTGGGCCAATTCCAAGCCCAGATCTTCCATCTTAATGGCTTCGCCTTGCTCTGAAAGGGTATTGTCTAAAAAAATGAGCCTGCCCAGTTCTTTATAGAATACCGAAATTTTAAGTGGATTTGAACAATCAGCTTTGGTAATTCTGCCCAGCGTTTTATTTGAATACACCCTAAATACCGAACCATCGGCTTTAAACTTTATTAATTCAGCGCCATTCAGGGCATATACCTGATCCAAAGGATCGCATTCGATAAATTCCGCTTTCACAGGTACACTCCATAATTTTTTCCATTCAGTTGAGTGTGATGGTGCATCAAATGTCCAATTGCACCAAGCGCACCCCGCAATCAAAATAGCACAAATCCCCGAAAAAATACTCATGCAGGCGATGTTTCGGTGGTTTTCATGGATTGAAATAAAAGTATCTCATCAAGATATTTCCTATTGTTAGCGAGTCTTGGTACTTTATTTTGACCTCCGAGCTTACCCCGATTTTTCATCCAATTGTAAAATGTTCCGCGTTCCATAGCCCTCAATATTGGAGGTCCAAGTGTGATATTTCGGTAGCGCTTGGCCTCATAATCAGAATTAATTGATTTTAAAGCATTATCAAGCACTTCAGCAAAATAGCCGATGCTGTCCGGAGCTTTTTCAAATTCAATCATCCATTCGTGCGCGCCGCTGCTGCCAAGTTCCATAAAAACAGGACCTGCAGTGTATTCACTAATTCGTGCTCCCGTTTTTTCGCAGGCAAGCGCCAGTGCTTTTTCGGCATTATCTACCATAAGCTCTTCACCAAACGTATTAATGTAATGTTTGGTACGTCCAGAAATTTGAATGCGATAAGGATTAGTGGATGTGAAGCGGATTACGTCGCCAATTTTGTAGCGCCATAGCCCGCCGTTTGTAGTGATTAAGAGCTCGTAATGGGTATCGGTTCTTACTTCATCAAGGCCAATTACTTTAGGATGTTCAGAAGTGGCTTCATCCATTTGAATAAACTCGTAAAAAATGCCATAATCGAGCATTAACAACATGTCTTCATAACCGTCGCGATCCTGAATACCAAAAAACCCTTCCGATGCATTATAGGTTTCGAGGTAGTGCATTTGATTAGAGGGTATAAGTTGCTTAAACTTCTCGCGATAGGGCACAAAACTCACCCCTCCGTGCATAAATAATTCCAGATTGGGCCACACATCGAGCAGATTCTTGGTGCCCTTAATTTCGAGTACCCTTTGCATGAGAATGAGCATCCAACTGGGCACGCCTGCCAAATTGGTAACATTTTCCTCGGAGGTGTAGTGGGCAATGCGCTCCAGTTTCGACTCCCATTCGCCCAGTAAGGCTATGTTTAAATCGGGAGTACGCATATATTCTACCCAAACTGGCAAATGTTCCATGATAATGGCGCTTAAATCGCCAAACCAAGTATTTCCCGATTTTATATTAATTTGATGCGATCCACCCAAGGTGAGCGATTTTCCGCTAAATATTTTACTATCGGGGTGGTTGTTGCAATACAGCGCAAGCATGTCTTTCCCCCCTTTAAAATGGCATTCCTCCATCGATTCCTGACTCAGGGGTATAAACTTACTTTTGTCGGATGTGGTACCCGATGACTTTGCAAACCAGCGAATTTCTGTGGGCCACAAAATATTTTGTTCCCCCATCATCATGCGGTCTATAAAAGGCTTTAACCCTTCATAATCGTTAATGGGAACGCGATTTTTAAAATCTTGGTACGTATGTATTGAGGCAAAATCGTATTTAATACCGAATTCGGTATCGCGGGCTTGAGCAATAAGCCGTTTGAACAAATCTTGTTGAACTTCGTGGGGATATTTCAAAAAGAGTTCAATTTGATGAACCCGTTGTTTCATAACCCATGAAATAATTGAATTTATTAACGACATAGTTATACTTTGGTGCAAACCTAATACGTGGGCACTTATAAGCCACTAATTTAAATCAGTTTTTTAGTTTTTGGAATTAATAAATCGTTCAAATGTGTCTAAATCCATCGCATTTAATAAAAACTCTTTTTTAAGTCCTCCCTTTTGAGCCGTCAGCATACCATAGCGAATATCGCCAAGGCCATCTATCCTGTGCGCATCGGGATTTATTGAAATTTTAACGCCCTTTTTCATGCATTGCGGAATCCAGCGCCAATCGATATCAAGGCGGTAAGGATGTGCATTAAGTTCGATGCTCACACCATTGGCTGCACATGCGTCAATGAGTTTAATGTAGTCGATGGGATAAGGTGGTCTTGAAAGCAACAGCCGTCCGCTGGGATGCCCCAATATTGTGGTATATGTATTTTCTACGGCTTTGATGAGCCGCTCGGTAGCACGTTTTTCGTCCATACGTAAAACCGAATGTACCGATGCTACGATAAAGTCGAAACTCTTCAATACCTCCTCGGGATAGTCCAAACTGCCATCGCCCAAAATATCAGACTCAATGCCTTTAAAAATCTTAAAATCTGAATATTTACCGTTTAAACGATCAATTTCAGCATGCTGCTGTGCCACTCGTTCGATGCTCAAACCACCAGCATAACCAGCAGATTTACTGTGGTCACAAATACCAAAATAAGACATCCCCATTTCCTTTACCGCATCTGCCATTTGTTCAAGTGTATGAATACCGTCGCTCCAGGTGCTGTGGCAATGTAGAATCCCTCGAAAATCTGACAGTTGAACGAATTCATCCGATCGTAAACGAACGGCCTCTTCGAGGGGCCAATCGCGCAAAAAAGGCTGCAAATAAGGAATTTGAATCGCATCGAATACATGTTGCTCCGTATGTTGTTCCGTTGATTTATCCATGCTTAAGAACGAGGCAACAAATTCAGCCGGACCGGTAGTTATGAAAAGTTGAGCGCCATATTCGATTTCATTGGCCAGATGTAGCATAACTTTCTGACCCGAAGCACAATCGTAGTATTGCCATACAGAATCTTGCACCTGTTCGATCTTAAAAATGCCTTCTTCCTCATTGGGGCGCATTTCGAAATTATGGCGAATCAGCAGCTCTATTTGCTCTATAACCTCGCACTGGCGACGCAATGCACCCGTATATTCAACGCTAATTCCCTTAAAAATGGTTTGCAGCTTGTGAATTACCTGGTCTGCTAAAAGCTGCGCACTGGCATAATGCAATTTGCCTTGATTCTGATGACTAAATTCGATAGCTTGACGTATATTTTCCTGAGTTTTAGACCCAAAACCGCTAAGCTCAATCAAACGATTTTCGTTGCAGGCATAAAGCAATTCTCCCGGCGATTCGATTCCCAGCTCTTTCCAAAGGGCCCTCACTTTTTTTGCGCCTAGGCCTTTTATTCTCAACATTTCAACCAATCCGGCCGGTGTATTTTGAAGTAAAGCATCAAATTCAGCCTCGCCACCTGTATGCAAAAGGGCGTGTATTTTATGCGCCATGCCTTTGCCGATGCCGGGAATTGCTAAAATATCTGCTTCGCTCAAACCCTCTAAGGCATAACCCAAGCGATCAATCTGAAAGGCGGCATTTTGAACCGACTTTACTTTGAATGGATTTTCGTCGTGCAGCTCCAGTAATGAAGCGAGCAGCTTCAGCGCTCTTGAAATGTCTTTGTTCGACATAACACGCTAGTAAATCTCTAACTCATAAGGCATACGTGCCTGATAAGGTTGCATATGCATAAGACGATCAATTTTTCGGTAATAATCAAATCCTTTACCCATATACTGCTTTAACAGGCTTTCTGCAGGCTTTTCGCCGAAATTTTCCAGAATTTTTTCAAAAGGAGCTTTCACGGCAGGCAGTTCAGTAATGCGGTATTCGGTAAGATTTGCCCGTTTTGCTGCCAAACTGATGGCATAATTCAACCCGCCAAATTCATCTACCAGTTTGATACGTTTGGCATCAATGCCGGTCCAAACTCTGCCCTGTGCGATAGAATCCACTTCAGCTTTAGACATTTTGCGTCCTTCGGCCACCCGGGTAATAAAATTATCATAAATACGTTCGATTTCGGCCTGAATGATTTCTGATTCACGCGGAGTTACCGAGCGCGAACTGGTCATAATATCGGCCATAGGGGTGGTTTTTACCGTATCAATGGTAACGCCCAATTGGTTTACTAGTCCTTTGCCATTGAAAAACAAACCAAATACACCTATAGATCCGGTTATGGTATTAGGTTGTGCCACTATAACGTCGGCAGGTGCGGCAATGTAATAACCGCCCGATGCTGCCAAATTGCCCATTGAAACAATAACAGGTTTGACTTTTTTAGTCAGCATAACTTCGCGCCATATAGTTTCTGAGGCCAATGCGGAACCGCCCGGAGAGTTAATCCTCAACACTACAGCTTTTATTTTATCATCCAATCGTGCTTTTCGTAAAGCTTTGGCAAAAGGTATAGACCCTACCTGATCGTCCTGACCTTCGCCATCCACAATATCGCCCTCAGCATACACTACGGCAATTTTATCTCCTTTTTTACGCTCGCGTGTATCGTGCGCGTTTTCCATATCGCTTATGCTAACCAAATTTAATTTATCGATAGATTTAGCTTTGGTCTTTGTTTTTAATAATTCGAGCACTTCGTCGCGGTATTTTAAGTCATCGACCAGTTTATACTGCTTTGCTGAAAGCGCATTGGTAACCTTTATTTCGGAAGCTATAGCCAGCAGCTCTTTTTCGGGAATGTTTCTGCTTTTTGAAATGCCGCTAATCATATGGTTCCACATAGAAAAAAGAAAAGTGCGCATCTGGGCCTTGTTGGCATCGCTTAGTTTGTCTTGTATGAAAGGCTCAACGGCACTTTTGAATTTACCGTGCCTAAACACCTGAGGCTCTACCCCCAATTTATCAAGCGTTCCTTTAAAAAAGAGGATTTCAGAACGAAGCCCCTTTAACTCGGCCAGGCCCGTGGGGTGCAGGTAAATTTTATCCGCAGCGCTAGCCAGATAATACGAACCCTGACTAAACACTTCGGAATACGCCCAAATAAACTTACCGGATTTTTTAAATGTGATGAGGGCATTTCGTATTTCTTCGATGGTGGCAGTACCGGCATTTAAGGTGGTTAAATCGAGAAAAATACCTTGTATAGCAGGATCGGCAGCGGCTTTGTCGAGATTGTCGATTATTTCATTTAACCCCGGACTTTCTGCACCTATATCGCTAAAATTAAGCGATTTAAAAAGATCATCTTCATTCCGATCGGAAATTTCGTAGTCGAAGGTAAGATGCAAGATGGAATTTTCTTCAAGTTCGGTTTTGGGGTCGCTACTGCCTGCCGAAACAAGTATGATTATGAAGAGAAAGAAAACAAATCCGAACAGGAACATGCCTGTCATGGTGGCAAACACCATTTTTAAAAAACTTTTCATGATTTACGTCTTAAGTTTGCAAAGGTTGAAAAATACCGATACTCCAGGAATGCGGTACCCATAAATTTGTTACACAATATTAAAAATTTAAGCAAACAAGGCCGAAAACAATGACAAATAAAATAGGGATTGCTTTGGGAAGTAATTTGGGCGAACGGAGTAAAAACATTCAAAAAGCCATTCAACTTTTAGAACGCCAGAAAATTATCCCAATCAAGCAATCATCACTTTACGAAACTGATCCTCTGGGCTTTGAAAGTAAAAATCGATTTCTCAATGCCGTGCTGCTCTGCGAAACAGAATTATCACCGCATGAAGTGCTCAACACCTTACTTAACATTGAACAAGACATGGGCCGAACCCGCAATGTCGATGGGTATTGCGACCGAATTATTGATCTCGATTTTTTATTCGCTGATGCTATTATTATCCATGACCCTAATTTGGTGTTGCCACATCCTAAAATGCAAGAGCGGGTTTTTGTGTTGGAACCATTGGCAGAAATTAACCCCGAATGGCGGCATCCCTTACTGGGTTTAAATACGCTTGAAATGTTGAGAGCCCTTTTATAATGGGTTTCCCCAGCGTAACCGACAAGAATAATTTGCCGTAAATTATTTGGGGTGTAACTTTTAACCCAAAATTGGTGAATTCTTTTTCTATGAAAATGAATTCACTTGAATTGCTTGATTAATTTTGTGCCCAATTAGATCTAAAAACATGCAAACAAAATTTATTTTTAATAACGGGCTTGCTTCCATTGCGCTATCAGCAGTGATATTGAGCGGCTGCGGTATTGGCAAAATGATTAAAAATGCCGATCAGGTATCCTATACCGTAAATCCCAATCCAATGGAACTGCACGGCGACAGTATTAAAGTAACGGTTAGCGGGACATTCCCCGAAAAATATTTTCATAAAAAAGCTCGGATTAATGTGACCCCTGTGGTAAAATACTCAGGCGGTGAAAAGGTACTGAAGGAATATACATTAAGTGGAGACAAGATTAGTGGGGGCGATCAAAATATTTCCTATACAAAAGGCGGAAAATTTACAATTACCGATCGCTTTTTATACATGCCGGGAATGGAACAAGCTGAACTGGTACTTAGAGCGAATGCGGTATATAAAAACAAAACCACCGCATTGCCCGAGGTAGTTATTGCCGAAGGAACAGTGGTTACTCCGCTATTGCTTCAAAAAGAATATAAGATTTCAATAGCGGAAGATATTTTTGATAAAAATCCAACGGTAACGCAACGTCAAAACCTTTATTTCTTGGTTGATTCGTGGGAAGTGCGTGATGTAGAATTAAAAAGCGATGAAGCAGTTAACATGAATCGTTTCATCGACAAAGCAGTGCGCGACAGTTCTGAATTTACCCAGCTTGAAGTTTATGGTTATGCCTCGCCAGAGGGTGAGCTCGAACGAAACGAAAAATTATAATCAAATCGCGACGACGAAGGCATTAACTTGATTTTAAATCGCTTCAAATCAAAAAAACTTAAAGGCTACGAAAACAAAGAAGGTTTTACTAAGAAAGTAGCCACAGATTATGAAGATTGGGCAGGGCTTAGTAAAATGTTAAGCTCATCCAGTATTACCGGTAAAGATGCGGCATTAAAAATTATCAATACGGTGAATGATCCGGAAGCGCGCGAGCAGCAGTTCAGAGATTTGGCCAGCTACGATCCTATTTATCAGGAGTATTTCCCAAAATTAAGAAGAGCTGAGATAAGCCTTCGTGCAAAAATAAAGGTTCGCAGCGATGAGCAAATTAAGGCACTTGCTCTTACATCGCCTGACTCCTTGGGCATGGAAGAGCTACTTTATGCGGCGGATTTTTATTCGCGTAACGAGGATAAAATGAAAATTTACAATGCCTTTGCCCGTCGTTATCCCGAAGATTTTAGAGGGTTTAATAACATGGGATGCATTTTTTATGAGCAAGGTAAATTTGCCGAAGCACAGGCCGAATTTGAAAAAGCCGCTATTGTGGCACCCAAAGAATCGAGCATCCAAAACAATTTGGGAGTTATTGCAGCCGTTAGGGGCGATAAAAAAGCTGCGGCAAATTATTTTTCTAATGCCGGTTCAACCAGCGAAGCTCAGTATAACTTAGGAAACCTATCGGTAGCGAATGGTAAATATACGGCAGCTGTTAATGCATATGGAAACGCCTGTAGCTTCAATGCCGCGTTAGCAAAATTATTGGCCGGTAATTACTCGGGAGCCGAACAAACCCTTGATTGCTCGCCTGATAAAGATTCGGCATTGGCACATTATTTACGTGCTATTGCGGCAGCAAGAAGCAAAAATGCGGCACAGGCTTCTAAGCATTTGGCAAAAGCTATTGCGCTTGATGCCAAATTGAAGGATAAAGCCAAAAGCGATTACGAATTCATGAAAATCAGAGCCGAATTGGGTTCGGTGCTTGACTAAGGACGATTATTCATAAGGGAAAACAGTTGGGTGTAGTCTATACATTTGGTATAAGACAATACCCGCGCATACCGAAATATTGAAAGAGTGCTTGGTGCCAAACTGCGGAATTTCAACGGCAGCATCGGCATAAGTCAAGGCAGTATCCGACACCCCGTTCACCTCGTTGCCAAATACGAGTACCAGCTTTTCGGGGATTTGTGTAATGCTATCGAGCGAAGTGCTCTTATCGGTTTGTTCCACAAGCCAGATTTCATAACCTTCTTTTTTCGATTCTTCGAGAGCTTGCGTGGTATGTTCGAAGTATTTCCAAGACATAGTTTCCTCGGCTCCCAAGGCCGATTTATGAATTTCGCGGTTGGGTGGAGTGGCGCAAATGCCGCAAAGATCGATTCGTTCGGCTTTAAAGGCATCGGCCGTTCTGAATACGGAACCAATATTGTGCAAGCTTCGCACATTGTCAAGAACAATACGTACCTTCCATTTTTCGGAATGCTCGAATTCGGAGGAATTTTTTCGGTTTAACTCGGTAATTAGTAACTTTCGCATCTTCGAACGAGGTTTCAAATAAAGAATAAATTTCATTGAAAACTACACAAAAAAACAACAGTAAGCCGGTGGCCGAAACGCCCCTTATGAAGCAATACAACGAGATAAAAGCTAAATATCCCGATGCCTTGCTACTGTTTCGTGTAGGCGATTTTTATGAAACTTTTGGAGGTGATGCGGTTAAAGCATCCTCCATTTTAGGCATTGTGTTAACTAAACGGGCAAATGGGGCAGCCGCTTCGGTTGAGCTTGCCGGGTTTCCACATCATGCTTTAGAAACATACCTTCCTAAACTAGTTCGTGCAGGATATCGTGTAGCGGTTTGCGATCAACTCGAAGACCCAAAACTTACCAAAACGATTGTAAAAAGAGGTGTTACCGAACTAGTTACCCCGGGCTTGGTAAGCTCCGACAAACTTCTTGATCAGCAAAGCAACCATTTTCTTTGTGCCCTGTATCAGCATAAAGATCGTTTTGGAGCCGCTTTTCTCGACCACTCTACAGGCGAATTTCTCGTTACAGAAGGTTCGCGCGATACCGTTTTTAAACTCATCCATCATTTTCAACCCGGCGAGGTGCTGCTCGCACGACCTCAGGCGTCATCGCTAAAAGAGGCTTTATCCGACCGGTATTTTGTTTATCAGCTCGACGATTGGGTATTTCAGGAAGATTACGGCAAAGGATTATTGCTTACGCAGTTTCAAACCACTTCCCTAAAAGGCTTTGGAATAGATGCCATGCAACTTGCAACGATTACTGCCGGAGCGTGTTTGCATTATCTGAAAGATACCAGCCATGAAAAAACCGCACACATTACCTCAGTTTCGCGCATCGATGAGGACCGGTATATGTGGATGGACGAATTTACGATTCGAAATCTCGAATTGGTGTATAGCCTGCATCCTCAAGGCAAAAGCTTGTTTGATGTGGTTAACAGATGTCAGACACCGATGGGTTCGCGCTTGTTGAAACGCTGGATAAATCTTCCGCTTAAAGAGCGCAAATCCATTGAAGAGCGATTAGATGCTGTGGATGTGTTTCATAACCACGAAGCCCTGAGTGCAGAATTTGGTGAAATGCTCAAGACAGTCGGCGATTTGGAGCGTTTGGCGGCTAAAGCAGCTGTACAACGTATACAACCCCGCGAAATACTCGCTTTAAAGCGGGCTTTGGAAGTAGTAACGCCTTTAAAGGTTAAAGCCCTCGAAATCGAAGATGCGCTAATAAACCGCATCGCCGATCAGCTGCAACCCTGCGAACTGCTGGTAGATAGTATTCAAAAGCAAATGGTGGCCGATCCACCCGTTGCCTTGCACAAAGGCGATGTTGTGGCCTCGGGAGTGGATGCAGAGTTAGACGAACTTCGTTCTATTAAACTGCATGGTAAGGAGTTTTTACTCAGCATCCAGCAGCGTGAATCGGAGCGCACAGGGATTGGCTCCCTAAAAATTTCATACAACAATGTTTTTGGCTATTACCTCGAAGTTACCAATGCCCATAAGGACAAGGTGCCCTCAGACTGGATTCGAAAACAAACCCTCGTTAATGCCGAGCGTTATATTACGCCAGAGATTAAAGAATTTGAGGAAAAAATACTGGGAGCCGAAGAAAAAATAGCCCGCATTGAAGCCCGCATCTATTCCGAACTGGTTGCGGCCATTACCGAGTATATACAGGCTATACAGCTTAATGCATTTTTATTAGCCCAACTCGATTGTTTACTCAATTTTGCCAGTATTGCCAAAGCGTTTAATTATTGCAAGCCTAGCATTAACGAAACTTTTGCGCTCACCATTAAAAACGGACGGCATCCCGTAATTGAACATCAATTGCCTGAAGGAACTGAATATGTAGCCAATAATATTGAAACCGACTCAATATCGCAGCAAATACTCATGATTACAGGACCCAACATGTCGGGTAAATCGGCATTGCTCAGGCAAACGGCATTAATCTGCATTCTAGCACAAATGGGTTCTTTTGTGCCCGCCGAGGGTGCAGAAATAGGCATTGTAGATAAGATATTTACTCGGGTTGGCGCATCCGATTCACTGTCTACCGGCGAATCTACCTTCATGGTAGAAATGAACGAAACAGCATCTATCTTAAACAACCTCAGCCAGCGTTCACTCATTCTGCTCGACGAAATTGGCCGCGGTACATCTACCTACGACGGACTTTCTATTGCCTGGGCTATTACAGAATATCTGCACGAGAATAAGAAATTTGCACCACGTACTTTATTTGCGACGCATTATCACGAGTTAAATGAAATGGCTGGACAATTTGAACGGGTTAAAAATTATCATGTGGCAGTAAAAGAAGTAAATCAAAAGATTCTATTTTTAAGAAAACTAAAAGAAGGAGGCACCAATCATAGCTTTGGTATTCACGTGGCACGTATGGCAGGGATGCCCCAATCGGTAATAAAACGTGCCGAAGAGGTGCTCGTTGAACTGGAAAAGCTACGCCAGCATTCGCAATCAAATGAACACAAACCACGAATCAAAAAAACGTCAAAATCGCCGGTGCAACTGAGTTTTTTTCAATTGGATGACCCCGTGCTTCTTAATGTTAGAGCAGAACTCGAACGTGTAGATGTTAACAACCTCACACCGGTTGAAGCCCTGCTTAAGTTACAGGAAATTAAACGGTTAATTGGAGTAAATTAATGACTCAACATAACGCTCCGAAAAACTAGCCTCCCTCCCACCTAATCTTTCTTTCGTTTTTCCTTGAAAAAATCGCTTAACAGTGCCGCACATTCCATTTCGAGTACGCCACCACTAATTTGGGTAGAAGGGTGAAGGATTTGATTCGACAGACTTGACACGCCACGTTTAAGGTCTTTAGCACCATAAACGATACGACCAAGCTGGGTCCAGAAGGCGGCACCCGAACACATTACGCAAGGTTCGAGCGTAACGTAGAGCGCACATTCATTGAGGTATTTATTACTGAGAAACTCAGACGCTGATGTAAAAGCCTGCATTTCGGCATGTGCGGTAAAATCTTTAAGTTGTTCGGTGCGATTAAATGCCCTCGCAATAATGCGGTCGTTCCAAACAATAACGCATCCTATGGGCACCTCATCGGCAGCAAAAGCTTTTCTGGCCTCTGTTAGCGCCTCTTTCATGTACCGCTCGTCATGCTCTGTCATGCCGCTAAAATAGCGAAAAACAAGTGTAGAAGCGGTAATCCCAGTCTGAAGTTGGCGCTTCAATACATGCTCCTTTTTTCAAACTACCTATTGGGCTCTTCTTTGATGCGCAGCGATAATAAGGCTGCCAAAAGTAAAAGAACACCTCCAATAGTTACGGCGGCTATGCGAGAGCCGTCCAACAGGCCTTCCATAATTTTTCCAAAAAATACAGAGGCAATAATTTCAGGGATTACAATAAAAAAATTGAAGATACCCATGTAAATACCAATCTTATTTGCCGGCAAACAATCGGTAAGCATAGCATACGGCATTGATAAAATGCTGCTCCAGGCTATTCCTACCAAGCCCATGATTAGCAGTAACATCCATGAGGCATTTGACTGAGTAACCCAGTTAATAAGAACAAGCCCAAGACCACCTAAGGCAAGAAAGGTAAAATGTGTGGCCTTTTTCCCGATTCGCATGGCTAAAAGCGGAATCAACATCGCTACTAAAAAGGTTACGATATTTTCAAATGAATACGCCAACCCCGCAAAATTTTGTCCATCCGAATAGGCTTTGCTTCCCGGCGCTCCTCCAAAAATCTCGGATGCCACAGCAGGCGTGAAATAAAACCACATCAAAAATAAACCTGGCCAGGTTAAAAATTGCACCAAGGCAATTTGGCGCATCTTTAAAGGCATGGTTCGTATGGAGGAAATAATCTCATTGATGCCGTTTGAAATGCCTTTCGACTTTTGAGCTTCGGAACGCTCCTCTTCGGTTGGCGGATGCTCTTTGGTGGAAAAAACAGTATAGAGCACAGCTCCCAAAAAAGCGAGCGCACCAATGTAAAAACTCCACTTCACATTATCGGCTACTTGTCCTGCTTCAGCTGTAGATTTTACATGAAACCAATTGGTAAAAATCCATGGAAGCGCACTGGCAATTGTTGCCCCTAGACCAATAAAGAAACTCTGCATGCTATATCCACGTGTGCGCTGCTCCTCGGGCAGTTGATCGGCCACGAAGGCCCTGAAGGGCTCCATGCTTATGTTTATTGAAGAATCAAGCACCCATAACAAGCCCGCGGCCATCCATAAAGTGGATGAATTGGGCATCACAATAAGACACAACGAACTCAATATAGCCCCAATTAAAAAGTAGGGCCTTCTTCTTCCCCAGCGTGGATGCCAAGTGCGGTCGCTCATATAACCAATGATGGGCTGCACTATTAATCCGGTGAGCGGAGCGGCAAGCCATAAGCCCGGAATATCTTCGGGTTTGGCTCCCAGATTTTCATAAATGGAACTCATATTCGCCATTTGCAGGCCCCAGCCAAACTGGATGCCCATAAATCCGAAACTCATGTTCCAAATTTGCCAAAAAGACAATTTCTGCTTTTGCATCATAGCATCGTGTATTATTGACACGCAAAATACAAAAGTGCTTCAACAAAAATACTTTCGAATAAAATTGTTGCGCATTCCCTTTCCTACAATAGTTTCACGGAATAAAAAGCATATAAGCGCCCCGTCAGATATTAAGAGCAGAATACAGGCCGTAAAATATTTAAGCTACCGATTTATTATTCCATCAAGGAATTAATAATCAATTCAACGCTTAATCCTTCGGCTTCGGCTTTGTAATTTCTAATGATGCGGTGGCGCAAAATGGCTGTAGCTACGGCATTTACATCCTCCATATCGGGAGAGTACTTTCCGTGGATGGCTGCATGACACTTGGCCCCCAGAACGAGGAATTGCGAAGCTCTCGGACCTGCCCCCCATGCTAAATACTTCTTCACGATATCGGGTGCCATTTCGGAGTTGGCACGCGTCTTAACCGCCAGCCCTACGGCATATTCCAATACTTTATCGGAAACTGGAATGCGGCGTATCAATTCCTGAAAATAAAGAATTTCGTCGGCCGTAATTACTGCCTTAAGCTCCACATTCACATTTGATGTAGTGCTCTTTACTACTCGAATTTCATCCTGATACTTGGGATAATCCACCCAAATATTGAACATAAAACGATCGAGTTGGGCTTCAGGTAAAGGATAGGTCCCTTCCTGTTCGATCGGATTTTGGGTGGCTAATACGAAAAATGGATTGCCCAGTTCGTAGCGCTTGCCGGCAGCCGTTACCGCACGCTCCTGCATGGCTTCGAGCAATGCCGCCTGAGTTTTGGGTGGCGTTCTGTTGATTTCGTCGGCAAGGATAATATTGGCGAATAAGGGGCCTTTGATGAAACGAAACTGACGACTTTCATCGAGAATTTCAGTACCCACAATATCAGAAGGCATTAAGTCGGGCGTAAACTGAATGCGGTTATACTCCAATCCGAGCACTCTGGAGATGGTAGTAACCAATAGTGTTTTAGCCAAGCCGGGCACGCCAACAAGGAGGCAATGGCCTCTGCTGAAAATAGAAATTAGTACGTCCCTAACTACTTCGTCCTGACCAATAACCACCTTGCCAATTTCTGAACTTAGCAGTTCGTATTTTTTTCTCAAGGCATCGATGCCTTCCACATCAGAATTGTATGAACTATTCATAGGTATGAGTTTTTCTGAATTATTTATTGGGTCGTCCAATCGTTAATAAAATTACAATTTTGAAATTCACCATCAATTTTAACAAAGAATGATTTGCGCTTGCGTGTAATCCAGTCGCGAACCATTTTTTCGCGCTTTTCGTTTTCGGCGGCACTTTGAATGCGCTGATAGTCGTCCTGCAAGTTGGCTACATGCGGTTCGGTGCGCGATTTAAGCATTACAATTCGGTAGGCCTCTTTTTTTTCTCCCGAACGCACCATAACCGGTTCTGAAATTTCACCAATTTTAAGTTTATCGACAACAAAAAATAAACTTTGGTCTAACTGCGAAATTTCAAAAAACGTTGATCCTGTGGCAGCATTCACCATCAATCCACCGTTGTTTTTACTATCCGCATCGTCAGAAAACAATCCGGCGGCTTCTTCAAATGAAATACTTCCCAAACGTATGGCCTGCAACAAACTATCGAGCTTTATTCGGCCACGGTCTAAATCATCGGCAGAAGCTTTGGGAGCCATTAAAATATGTCTCACATTAATCATTTCGCCTCGCCGCTCTATAAGCTGAATTATGTGATAGCCGTACATCGATTCGATGACAGGCGAAATTTCTTTTCCCTTAAGCTGGAAAGCAGCGGCTTCGAATTCGGGCACAAGATCGCCCCTGCTTACAAAACCGAGTTCGCCACCTTTAGCGGCAGAGCCAATATCTTCGGAATAAAATGCTGCCATTGAAGCAAAGCTTTTTCCATCAATGATGCGCTGTCGAATATCGGATAACTCTTTTCGTACCCGCTCTTTTTCCACCACATTAACAGGAGGTTTAATTAATATTTGAGCCACCTGAATTTCGCTTTCTACATAAGGAAGACTGTCTTTTGGAATCTCATTGTAGAACTTTTTAACCTCGGCGGGCGATACCTTTACCTCGCCCGCAATTTTTGATTGCATTTGCTGAATCAGCAGTTGCTCTTTGATGCGATCCCTGAAGTCGGTTTTAATTTGAGAGATGCTCTTTCCAAGGTAATTTTCGAGCTCTTCAACCGAACCAATCTGTGCCACAAAATATCTTATTTTCTTATCGAGTTCGGCCTCAACCTGCACATCGGTAACGGTAACACTGTCTTTCTCGGCCTGATTTAAAAGCAATTTCTGCAGAATTAAATCTTCGAGAACAATACAGGGCGAAATACTGTCTTTGGATTCTGATTGACTTTTAAGTTGCTCCACCTGTGCGTTTACCTCCGATAATAAAATGGCTTTATCGCCCACCGTTGCCGCAACCTTGTCGATAAGCACAGGCTTTCCGGTCTGAGCCATTAATAATATGCCGTTGCAACAGCTAAGGAGCAGGAGCAAATAGTTCAGCGTCTTTTTCATTTAATGCTTCGTTGTAAACATCGGTTTGCATCTGTTCAATAAGCTTTATTTTACGCTTATTTAAAATAATGCTTCTGATGTTATTGCGTTCAAAACTTAGGGGGGCTTTCGATTCCTTTACCATAAAGCCGGTTACCTTAACCAGGTATCGATATTCTTCATCGTTAAAATCGAGCAGGCGTTTATCGTTGTTAAAATCGTCGGATGAATAATCTTCCAGGGGTATCTCTTTAATCACATCATCAAGCAAAAGCCAATTGGCATCGTCCAAAACATAATTTACTGCATAGGTTTTGCAAAACTCCTCCAATTTAATCCGCTCAGCCTTACCGGTGCTGTTAAACCAAGTTGCTACTTTATCGGCACTGGGTGTATTTGCAGGTAGCTTGATGTATTTCAGGCGAATGATGTTGTTTTTAAGCTCGAAATTTCCAGGATACTTCTTATAATATTCTTCGATTTGCGCATCATTAACAATGGTATCGAGTTTCTGCCGAATAAGTTCGCGCTCGTAGGCATATATGAGCAGCGACTTGCGATAATCGTCGAGCTGCTGCTGAACGTCTTTTTGTTCCTCGGTAAGATTATTTTCGGCCCTGTATAGCACCAGCGTAGATTTAATCCACTGTTTTATGTACTCTGCAGCAATTTGAGCGCTGTCTTTGGGCGATGCCCCAAATGGAATGGCTTTATTCACTTCTGAGCGAGAAAGGTAGGAATCGTACACCCGTGCCACATACTGCGATGCATCGACACTTTCGGAGCATGCAGATAAAAAGCAAAGCGAAACGAATGCACAGTAAACTAAAATTTTGACCATTTGATTGCTCAGGGCCTCAAAAATAGATAAAAAAAAGCCCGGGAGTGCATTTGCCCGGGCTTCTCATCTCTTTTATTTAACGGTTTTAAAAACTTCTTTAT
>JBKCHQ010000233.1:0-5119 GCA_046302715.1 Bacteroidia bacterium
TTATCTCGAAGTGGACCAAAATAACTCGGTAAAATCTAAAACCGAGGCGTTGGTGAGGTACTTTAGAACTGCCAACGACCATGATGCCACCTGGGCGTTTGCTCTTTTAGCAGGTCGTACCTCCAAAAGACATGTTTCATCGGCCTTACTTCGCCAGTGGGCAGCAATCAAAAGCGGCCTTCCAGACTGGCTTGTAGATGAAAGCTACCACATAGTGGGCGACTTGGCCGAAACACTCGCCCTTATTCTGCCCATGGGGCAAAAATCTGAAATTAACAATAGCTTGAATACTTGGATGCTTTTGTTGGTTGACCTTCGAAAAAAGGAACCCGAAGCCCAGAAAGAACTCATTTTAGAAGCCTGGCAAAACATGGATTTTAATACGCGTTTTGTCTTTAACAAATTAATTACGGGCGGTTTTAGAATGGGGGTTTCACAAAGCATTTGCATCAAAGCTTTGGCAGAAGCTTATTCTATGAGGCTCGAAACCGTGGCTCATCGTTTAATGGGCAATTGGAATCCAGCCGATACGAGCCTTCGCAAGCTTCTCAACGACAATGATGGCTCCGAAACTCAGGCGCTACCCTACCCGTTTTTTCTGGCACATGCGCTGCCCGACGATGTCTCATCTTTGGGCTCTTTTAAGAATTGGCAGGCCGAATGGAAATGGGATGGCATACGCGGACAGTTCATTTTCCGCCATGGACAATGCTTTCTTTGGTCGAGGGGCGAGGAGCTTATAAACGAACAATTTCCTGAGCTACTGGGACTTGGTCAATATTTGCCGCAAAACATAGTGCTTGATGGCGAAATTGTACTTTTAAAAGAAGGACGCGTACTCTCGTTTCAACACCTGCAATCGCGTTTAGGGCGCAAAAAAGTAAGCAAGAAAACCCTCTGCGATTTGCCAGCGGCCCTTATCGCTTATGATATTTTAGAATTTGAAGGGCAAGATGTACGCCATATACCGCTTAAAGAACGTCGTGTATTATTGGAACAAAGCATGAAAAATGTGCCCGCCGAATTGGGGTACGCATCACCGGTGGTGCCCTTTTCGAACTGGACTCAACTTGCCAAATTGCGCAACGAATCGCGACTTAATAATAGCGAGGGACTAATGCTTAAAAATTTAGACTCGCCCTACCGAATTGGTCGCAAACGAGGCGATTGGTGGAAGTGGAAAGTTGATCCATTTACGGTGGATGCCGTGTTAATTTACGCCATGCAGGGCCATGGCCGACGTTCGAATCTATTTACCGATTATACCTTCGCCGTTTGGCATGATGGGCGACTACAACCATTTGCAAAAGCCTACTCGGGTTTGAACGATAAAGAAATTGCCGAGGTAGATGCCTTTGTTAAGAAAAATACCCTTGAGAAATTTGGTCCGGTGCGCAGTGTTAAGCCCGAACTGGTATTTGAATTGGCGTTTGAAGGCATTCAAATAAGCGCACGACACAAAGCTGGAATCGCAGTGCGCTTTCCGCGCATCAACAGATGGAGAAAGGATAAAAAAGCCGAGGATGCCGACACCCTTGATACGTTGAAAAATATGATTCCTCAGAACGACTGACGAATTTCTTTCTTTACGTAGTCAAGTGCAATTTGCGTGGGAAGTTTTTCCACATTCATTGTTACCTCAAGCAGCACTTTGCAGAGTTCAATACCGTCGGCATTATCGCTTACCTTATGCGCCGAGGTATTAATGAGCTTAATCATCTCTTCCTTGGCACTTTTAACCAGCTCCCACGATGCGTTTGACATATAAATCTGCTGCGCAATATTATGTTCAAATTCGCTTCTAATACTTTTAATCATTTCAGCGTGAAGCAATTTCGAACTCATTCCGTTTTTGTGGATGCGTGTAATCATAGCGCTGGGCGAAATTCGCTCCAAATACACCACAATACGCTCATATGCTTGCATACGCACCGGAGTAATGGCCGACTGATTTTGAAGCTTGAGGTCGAGCGAGCGGAGTTTAAAATTCTCCTCGAGATAATTATTGAGAATAAAGTAGATAAATGCAAATACTACCAAAAGCGGGACTATATATTTCAGCATTTCTAAAATAGAGTCGTACCAATTCATAGGTTCAAATTTTTATGCAAGATTAACGAAAAGATTGCGAATATTATTTTGAAATCATGCCGAAAGTTGCTAATACTCATTGAGCCTCGGTTTTATCCTATCTTAGCCGCTTGAAAATGGAAGCAAAAAATTATCAAATTACTGTTATAGGCGCCGGAACCATGGGCAGTGGAATTGCACAGGTGGCGGCAACAGCCGGCGAAACCGTGTATCTATTTGACACCAATTTAATCGCTCTTCAAAAAGCAGAAAGCAGCATAAAAAACAATCTAAACCGAGCAGCCGAAAAAGGACGCATGAGTGCCAGCGATGCCGAACAAATCCTTAATCGGATACGCTACACCACCAACATGCAGGATGCTCAAGATTCAGACGGCGTAATTGAGGCCATTATAGAACAACTCGACGTAAAAAAAACGTTGTTTACCCAATTAGAAACCTTAGTGTCGGAGGATTGTATTTTAGCCAGTAACACCAGTTCGCTATCGATCGCTTCCATTGCTGCAGCATGTACAAAGCCAGAACGGGTGGTGGGTATTCATTTCTTTAATCCTGCTCCTTTAATGAAATTGGTGGAAGTAATACCTGCCATACAAACACAAGCCCAAACCCTTGATTGGGCCGTAAAATGCATGAATAAATGGGGCAAAACACCTGCTGTGGTTAAAGATACTCCCGGATTTATTGTTAACCGCGTGGCTCGCCCCTATTACAGCGAGGCCTTGCGCATCTATGAAGAGGGAATGGCCGATTTTGCCACCATCGATCATGCCATGAAATCTTTAGGAGGATTTAAAATGGGGCCTTTCGAATTGATGGATTTTATTGGCAATGATGTCAATTATGCCGTAACCGAATCGGTATTTACGGCCTTTTATTTCGACCCACGCTACAAACCCTCGTTCACGCAGAAGCGCTTGAGTGAGGCCGGCTATTGGGGGCGAAAATCTGGACGTGGATATTACATTTATGGGGAGAATGCTTCCGTACATCAAGCTATACTAGACGAAACATTGCTTAAAACATTGTTTAATAGAATTTTAGTTATGCTCATTAATGAAGCTGCCGAGGCGCTCCATTTTGGAATTGCATCGGCAACCGATATTGATAATGCTATGAAACTGGGTGTAAACTATCCAAAGGGGTTGTTGCAATGGGCCAATGAATTGGGCATAGATTATTGCGTAAAACAACTCGACGCTCTTTACGACGAATACCGCGAAGACCGTTACCGCTGCAGCGTTATTTTAAGACGGATGGCCCAATCGAACCAAACATTTTTTTAAAGATGAAGCCTGCCGATATCGTTCAAAAAATGATGGACCATGATGCCTTTAGCCAATGGCTGGGTATAAAAGTGGAAGAAATTTCGGCCGGTTCGTGCCATTTATCCATGCAGGTAAGAGCTGAAATGCTCAATGGATTTGGTATTGCCCATGGAGGTATATCGTATGCCTTAGCCGATAGCGCCTTGGCATTTGCCTCTAATGCACACGGTATGCAGGCATTAAGCATCGACACCTCGATTCAGCACATCGAAGCGCTGAAGGAGGGTGCTGTTTTGCATGCCCATGCCCGAGAGGAATCGCTTAAAAATAAATTTGCGGTATATACGGTCGAAATAAAATCAGCCGAAAAACTTATAGCCCTTTTTAAAGGCACCGTTTACCGCACACAAAAAAACTGGGAGCCTTAATTAATTTTTTCGGAATTTCGAAGGGCAAAACTTCACATTATGGAAGCATATATAATTGACGGAATTCGCACTCCAATTGGCTCTTATCAGGGCGGTTTGTCTTCGGTTCGCGTAGACGATTTGGCTGCACATGTTATTAAGCAAATTAGTACGCGTAACAGTCAAATACCACCCGATGCCTACGACGATGTTTTAATGGGCTGTGCCAATCAGGCCGGCGAAGACAATCGTAACATTGCCCGTATGGCATTACTACTGGCCGGGCTCCCCTATTCTGTGCCGGGCGAAACCATTAATAGACTTTGTGCTTCGGGTCTAGCCTCGGTTGTAAATGCGTCGCACGCTATAAAAGCCGGCGCCGGACATCTGTACATTGCCGGTGGCGCCGAAAACATGACCCGCGGGCCTTACGTTGTGTCGAAGCCCTCGACAGCATTCGGTACCGACTCTAAAATGTACGATTCGAGCTTTGGATGGCGCTTTATTAATCCACGCATGCACGAATTATACGGAACCGATGCCATGGGCGAAACTGCCGAGAATCTAGTGGATGTGCATGGCATATCGCGCGACGATCAAGATGCATTCGCACTTTGGTCGCAGCAAAAAGCGGCTAAGGCTCAAGCCAACGGATTTTTTGCAGAAGAAATTGCCGCTGTAAGTGTTGCGCAGCGCAAGGGCGACCCTCTAATTTTTTTGAACGACGAGTTTATTAAACCCAATACCACCCTAGAGGGATTAGCTAAGCTGAAACCCGCATTTCGTAAAAACGGAACCGTAACAGCAGGTAATGCCTCGGGCTTAAACGATGGTGCTGCTGCGGTAATTGTAGCCTCTGAACAAGCCGTTAAACAGTACCAACTTGAGCCGATGGTTCGAATTGTATCTAGTGCAACAGCCGGAGTTGAGCCGCGCATAATGGGTATTGGCCCAGTTGAAGCAAGCTATAAAGCTCTGAATAAGGCTGGATTGAGCTTAGACGATATGGATGTGATTGAATTAAACGAGGCATTTGCCGCACAAGCACTTGCTTGTACGCGCAGCTGGGGTTTGAACGATACCGATGCGCGTATTAATCCCAATGGAGGCAGCATTGCTTTGGGGCATCCACTTGGTGTTTCGGGCACCCGAATAGCTTGGGCAGCAGCACGCGAACTTAAACGCAGCGGTAAACGCTATGCCCTGGTTACCATGTGCATAGGTGTTGGACAAGGATATGCTGCTGTGCTGGAAAGGGTTTAAAGAATTAGGGCAATAAAATATCTTTTGTAAAAAATAGATTGATACGGAAAGTTCTTTCTATTTAGATGCAGTAATAAGCACCATCTTTTT
>JBKCHQ010000234.1:0-3385 GCA_046302715.1 Bacteroidia bacterium
GCTGAATACACCGCTAAAATAATTGAAACCTATTCGCGCGATTTTGGGATGTATGTATATAATAAAATGGTGGTGGCCGATGCCCGCGACGGGATGGAGTATCCGATGCTTACGCTGGATGGGGATGCCGATCCCGGTTACCGCGATTTGTTGGCGCACGAAGTAGGGCATAACTGGTTTTTTGGCATGGTAGGTTCCAACGAAACCTATCGCGCCTCGCTAGACGAAGGGTTTACACAGTTTTTAACGGCCTGGGCCCTCGAAAATATTGACGGCAAACAAACCTTACGTATGCCGCATCCCAATGCCTACATTGAAAAGTTTACCGTTGATGAGCCGGTTCGTTACACCACAGTATATAAAGGCTATCTGCGCGATGCCCTTCGCGAAGACGAAACCACGCTCAATACACACTCCGATGATTTTGGCGGCGCCTTGCGCCACGGAGGTGGGTATGGTAACGTTTATTATAAAACGGCTACCATGCTCTATAATTTGCAGTATGTATTAGGAGATACGCTGTTTTTACGCGCAATGAAGCATTATTTCGATCAGTGGAAGATGGCGCATCCTTATCCCGAAGATTTCAGAAATTCAATCATCCAGTTTTCAAAAGTCGATCTGAATTGGTTTTTCGACCAATGGTTCGAAACCTATAAAACCATCGATTATAAAGTGTACAAGCCCAAAGACCTGGGCGATGGTAAATACCGTTTGCGCATTAAACGAAAGGGAACCATGCAGATGCCTTTAGATGTTAGGGTTACAGATGCCGATGGAAAATTTCATAACTATTATATACCCAATACTTGGTTTGAAAAAAGCACAAGCGCACAAATATTACCCCGTTGGATTGGTTGGGGGAAATTAAATCCGGTTTATGAGACTGAAATTACGGTACCTGCGGGGATTGATAATGTCGAAATCGACACCACGGGCCGTTTGGCCGATGTTATCCGTTACAATAATACCCTTAAAAACAAGCAAACGGTAAAACTTGATGCACGGGTACAAAATCCGTCAGACTGGAATCATTACGAAATGTTTGCCCGCCCTGACGTGTGGTTTAATTTCTACGATGGGCTGAAACTTGGTTTGCATATGAACGGCAATTATATGCAGCAGCGGCATAAGTTTGAATTATCATTTTGGTTAAACAACGGATTGGGCAAAGTGCAGCAAAGCGATGTAAGCGATATGAACGGGTACAACCTCTTTTCGTTTTCGATGCGTTACCAAACGCCAACGCATCGCTGGGTGAAGCATTCGCGGGCGCTTACCGAGGCACGTTATCTCGATGGTTTACGCTTAGTCAAATTGGGCTGGGAAGTTGATTTGCGATCCGATGAAACGACCTTTTATGTTTTCGGAAAATACATGGAACGCCGCGATACAAGCGACATTAATTATCTCATGTACAGAAAGGAATGGAATCCTGCAGCCATTAACATGACGTTAAATACGGGGCTGCGTCATAGCTATTCTTACAAGCGTGGAACCGGTAACATTCACCTTGGTTTGCGAACAACAGCACCGGGTAGCGATTACGATTTTTCGCAGCTCAGTCTTGAAGTTATCAATGATAATTATTTAAGAAAATGGAATTTCCGCACACGCTTTTTTGCGCAATACGGCAGCGGTTCAAACTGGGCACCCGAGTCGCAGCTGTATCTTGCGGGCGCAAATCCCGAGCAGTTGATGGAGAATAAGTTTACCCGTTCGGCGGCCTTCATGCCTGAAAGCTTCAACGGTTATGGCCCTAACATCAATCACTTTCATGCGGGAGGTGGATTAAATGTTCGGGGATATTCGGGATATGCAGCACCGCATACGCTCAATAACGGGTCGGTAATCCCCTTGTATAAAGGCACTTCGGGTGTATCAGGAAATATCGAAATTGATCTGGATCATTTAGCGCCGCTTAAACCGCGCATTACCCGTAAATGGTTAAAAATGGATGTGTACCTGTTTGGCGATGCCGGATATTTGGCGCCCAATTTAAATCAGGAACCGTTTAAAATAGATCACATTCGTGCGAGTGCTGGAGCTGGAACCGCATTAACCATCAAATCGTGGGGGCCATTAACCATGGAACGTCCGTTGGTTTTGCGTTTTGATGTGCCGTTCTTTATAAACCGTACGCCCGATGTTTCGCCCGATTATCTGCAGTTTAGATGGGTTGTGGGGGTTAATAGGAGTTTTTAGGAATATGGCAAAAATTCGATTTTATCCTATGCCGTTTGCGCATCGATTAACCGCTTGATGCGTTCTTCGATGGGCTCGTTGCTCATTTGCTCGCGTAAACGGTCCACCACAATAGGAAACGAAAGTGGGGTAAACTGATGTATCTTTTTTAACACAATGCTTTGCATTTCAATGCGTCTGAATGCATCCTTTAATCGTTTTTCTTCGAGCTGAAAATCAAAAACTTCTTCCCTTGCCTGATGCAGCAATAGGTTAGATTCATCATAACTGCTAAATACATCGTAAAGCAACCTGCTCGAACTTTGAAGGTGCTTTGTACCGATTGCCTTGCCTGGATAGCCTTGAAAAATGAGGCCTGCAATAGCAGCAATTTCGCGAAACTTGCGGCGGCTTAATTCTGCTGCATTGATGCTTTCGTTAATATCGGCCCGCAGGTTTTGGATGCTGAATACATCGAGTTCGAGTGCCTCTTCAACCGGAATGGGCTTGGGCGAGAGTATCTCAAAGCCATAATCGTTCATGCCAATCGAAAAGCTCGAAGGCGACATTCGCGATATGCGCAGCGCGAGCAAAGACGCCATTCCCTCGTGAACCAACCTACCTTCAAACGGATATACCAAAAGGTGATACCCTTCCTTGCGCTCGAGATATTCCACGAGCAATTCATCTTTTCTAGGAATGTGCGATCGTTGGGCCTGTAGTTTGAATATGGGCTCCAATGCAGCAATTTCAGGTAGATGTGGGTCGATACCTCTAGCAACCTTATCCATTTCATTTCTTAGAAAATCCGATAAGCACGACGATAAAGGCATGCGTCCTCCCATCCATTGCGGTACGGTGCCTTGTTTCTTTTTGGAAGGTTTTACTGTGGCAATTAAATCGCGCACGTAAAGGAGTTCGAGCACCCTGCCGCCAAACCAAAAGGCATCTCCCGGTTGAATTTTTGCCAAAAACCACTCTTCAACGGTGCCTAAAAACATCCCGTTTTGGTATTTTACTTTGAGGGATGGGTCAGAAACAATGGTGCCCATGTTGAGCCGGTGCCGCATAGCCGTGCGACGGTCTTTTACCTTTATGTGCCCCTGTTCCCAAACGGCTTTGGAGAAATCGGGGTAGGCCTTTAATGCTGCGCCGCCCGTGGTAATGAAATCTACCGCCCAGGCAAAGGCTTCATCGCTTA
>JBKCHQ010000235.1:0-3459 GCA_046302715.1 Bacteroidia bacterium
ACACGCCCGACAACCGCCGCCCCAGCATAGGCTTCCGCCTTGTCTCCCCCAAGTAACAGGGGTTAATCCATTCCTTCCTTTTAAGCTAAATGCGCTTTGCCAAAAGGGAGTGAGGGACGAACGACCAAAAGGCAAAGCGCTAAAAAACATCCGCCGAAGGCGGATCGAAAATTTTTAAAAAATGCAAATACGGGTTTTTACTGTCCCTATTACCGATAGCGGCGAAATGCTGGCAGAGCTAAACCGGTTTTTGGCCGTTGCAAGGGTTCTGGAGATTGATCAACATTTTTATCAAAATGACAAAGGAGCTTATTGGAGTTTTTGCGTACGTTATTTAAGTGCACCAGGCAACGCTGCACCAATAAATCTGAATAAAAACAAAACCGACTTTAAGGAGTTGTTGACAGAAAAGGAATTTGCTGTTTTTTCAAAACTACGGCACTGCCGAAAAACAATTGCAGCAAACGAATACTCCGGCGTCTTCAACGGCTATGTAGACTTCCGCCTTGTCTCCCCGTTAACCCGATAGTATTTTAATACTGGCCAAAATCAAGTTTGGGAGGAATCCAAACAGAAATCAAATATTTATTTTAACAAGTCTGTTCATACTTCGCCACAATTTGTTGCATTTCGAAGAAATCAATGGCTAATTTTGCGGGTGATGGAAGAAGAATTGCCCGAAGATTTAAGCCCTGAGTCCACTACACCGCCTGAGGTTCCGCAAGACGAACAGGTTACCGTGCTTTCGGGCATGTATGAGAATTGGTTTTTAGATTACGCCTCCTACGTAATTCTCGAGCGTGCGGTACCTTATGTCGAAGACGGCCTCAAGCCCGTGCAACGGCGTATTCTTCATGCCATGAAAGAGCTCGACGACGGTCGTTACAATAAGGTGGCGAATGTTATTGGGCATACCATGAAGTATCACCCACACGGTGACGCCTCCATTGGTGATGCCTTGGTGCAGTTGGGCCAAAAAGATCTGCTCATCGATTGTCAGGGTAACTGGGGAAACATTCTCACCGGCGATAGTGCGGCTGCGCCACGTTATATCGAGGCAAGGTTGAGCAAACTGGGCAACGAAATTCTCTTTAATCCTAAAACCACGCATTGGCAGCTCAGCTACGATGGCCGTAACGACGAGCCCATTACGCTTCCGGTAAAGTTTCCTTTGCTGCTGGCTCAAGGTGTTGAGGGTATTGCCGTGGGGCTTTCCTGCAAAATTTTGCCGCATAACTTCATCGAACTTATCGATGCATCCATTTCTGTTTTGCGAAACAAGCCCTTCGAGCTTTATCCCGACTTTATTACCGGTGGACATGCCGACTTTTCGAAATACAACGACGGTCAGCGCGGTGGGAAGGTACGTGTGCGTGCTAAAATTACACAGCTCGACAAGCACACCCTGGTGATTACCGAAATTCCCTTTTCAACTACCACCGGCAGTCTTATTGAGTCCATACTTTCGGCCAACGAGAAGGAGAAAATTAAAATTCGTAAGATTGAAGATAATACCAGCGAGTTTGTGGAGATACTCATACATCTGCCCCCTGGTATTTCGCCCGATAAAACGATCGATGCCTTATATGCCGTTACCGATTGCGAGATTACCATTTCGCCCAATGCCTGTATAATTGAAAATGAAAAGCCTCGTTTTACAGGCGTTTCGGATATCCTCAGGCTTTCGGTGGCCAACACGCGGCACCTGCTGCAGCGCGAGCTCGAAATAGAGAAAGCCGAACTTGAAGAAGGCTGGCATTTTAGCTCGCTCGAAAAAATATTTATCGAAGAACGCATTTACCGCGATATTGAAGAGGCCGAAACCTGGGAGGAGATTATTAGCCGTATCGACAAAGGCCTCAAGCCGTTTCGCAAACTTTTGAAACGCGATGTTACCGAAGCCGATATTACCCGATTGACCGAAATTCGTATCAAACGCATCTCGCGTTTCGATGCCTTTAAGGCCGACGAACACATCAAAGGACTTGAAGCTAAAATTGCTGAGTGCGAACATCACCTCGCACACCTTACCGATTATGCGATTGCCTGGTACCAAAACCTCAAAAAGAAATACAGCACCGGCCGCGAACGAAAAACCGAAATTCGCCAATTCGACACCATCGAGCTATCGAAAGTTGTAATCAACAACGAAAAGCTCTACGTAAACCGCGATGAAGGCTTTGCCGGATATGGCTTAAAGAAAGATGAGTACGTTTGCGAATGTTCCGACATCGACGATTTAATCGTAATCCGTGCCGATGGCAAAATGCTGGTTACTAAGATTGCGGATAAGGCATTCGTTGGGAAAGAAATTCTCCATATCCAGGTATTCCGTAAAAATGACGACCGCACCACGTATAACATTATTTATCAGGACGGAAAAACCGGACCATACTATGTTAAACGTTTCTCAGCGGGAGGTGTAATTCGCGACAAAGAATATGATTTGACCAAGGGAACCAAAGGTTCGCGCATTGTATATCTGAGTGCCAACCCCAATGGCGAATGCGAAACGCTGCATGTGTTCCTTAAACCTCGGCCAAAACTGAAGAAAACATCCTTTGAATTTGATTTTTCGACGCTAGCCATTAAAGGGCGTGGTGCCGGAGGAAACACCCTCACCAAACTTCCGATTCGAAAAATTATCCTCAAAGAAAAAGGGCAAAGTACCTTGGCGGCCCGTCAAATTTGGTGGGACGAATCAGTGAAACGTATTAATACCGACGGAAGGGGAGAGTTACTCGGTTCATTTGGTCCGAGCGATAAGATCTTCACCCTGATGCATAGCGGCTGCTATCGTATTTATGCGGCCGATCCTGCTTTGCACTTTGAGGAAGATTTGTTCCACATTGAGAAATTCAGGCCGCAGCAACCTGTTTCGGCCGTTTATTTCGATGGCGAAACCAAGGAGCACATGGTGAAGCGCTTTATTCCGGAAATGAGCGACCGCAAAACGCTGTTTATTGCTGAGGCCGAAGGCTCCTTGCTGCTTTTTGCTTCTACCGATACATATCCACGTATTCAGCTCGAATTTGCTAAAATGGGCAAGGTAGATCGTGCGGCTCAGGAAATTGAGCTGGAGCCTTTTATTGCCGTTAAAGGCCTCAAAGCCAAAGGGAAAAAGCTGGCCGCGCATCCACCAAAGAAAATCTTGGTATTAGAATCACTGCCCGAGCCCGAACCAGCTCCCGAACCAGCAGCAGAGCAGGGTGGAGCCGATGCTACCCAGGGTGATGGCACTCAGTCGCAGATTGTAGCCGATTTAGATGCCGACGATCCGCAAATGAGCCTCTTTCGCGAAGAAGAGTAAGGCCAATTAATTCGGTTATCTATAGATTCGTTGCATATCGTTTTACCGTATTTATTTTTTGCTGTGAGGCATCATTAGTGTCTTAATATAGACAAGCCATAGCAAAGATCTGCTTCATTCATGGTATGTTTCGAAGCTTGGAGGGGTTG
>JBKCHQ010000236.1:0-15544 GCA_046302715.1 Bacteroidia bacterium
CGTGCCCTACGAAATAAGGAGGTGCGACGCATTATTCTTACGCGTCCGGCTGTTGAAGCGGGCGAGAGTCTGGGCTTCCTTCCGGGCGACCTGCGCGAAAAACTCGATCCTTATCTGCAACCATTGTACGATGCCCTGCTCGATATGATCCCCTCAGACAAGCTGGCCAGTTTTCTCGAAAGCGGCATCATACAAATCGCCCCACTGGCCTTTATGCGCGGTCGCACGCTCGACAACGCTTTTGTAATTCTGGATGAAGCGCAAAACGCTACCGATGCGCAACTAAAAATGTTTCTTACCCGAATGGGGCGCTCTGCCAAATTCCTCATTACGGGCGACCTTACTCAGGTAGATTTACCCAAAAATCAACCCTCCGGATTGCCGCACGCCATTTATATTTTACAAAACGTAGAAGGCATCCAAATTATTCATCTCGATACCGGCGATGTTATTCGCCATAAACTCGTCACTCAAATTTTACATGCATACCAGTCAGCCTCCGAAAAGTCTTCGTAACACTGCATTTCAATTTAATAATCAAACCGCATTCTACCGCGGCAAAGTGCGCGACGTTTACACCATAGCCAATAAATGGATGGTGATGGTGGCCAGCGACCGCATTTCGGCTTTTGATGTGGTGCTTCCCGAAGGTATTCCTTTCAAGGGTCAGGTACTTAATCAAACAGCGTCACACTTTCTCAAGGCAAGTGCTTCGGTTGTGCCCAACTGGCTCCTAGCCTGCCCCGCAGCTAATGTGGCCGTTGGAAAAATGTGCAGCCCCTTTAAAGTAGAGATGGTAATAAGAGGCTATCTGGCCGGACACGCTGCCCGCGAATATGCGGCCGGTAAAAGAAGCGTTTGCGGGGTGGCCCTGCCCGAAGGATTAAAAGAAAACGATAAACTTCCCGAGCCTATCATTACGCCTACCACCAAGGCTGCCGAAGGACACGACGAAGATATTTCGCGCGAAGCGATAATAGCCCAGTCCATCGTTAGCGAAGCCGATTATCTGCAACTTGAAACCTATACACGCAAACTATTTGCGTTAGGTACAGAAATGGCTGCCAAACAAGGCCTTATTTTAGTAGATACCAAGTATGAGTTCGGTAAGGACGACGAAGGTAATATCATCTTAATTGACGAATTGCATACGCCCGATTCTTCGCGGTATTTTTATGCAGATGGCTACGCCGAACGGCAGCAACGCGGCGAAGCACAAAAGCAGTTGAGCAAAGAATTTGTGAGAAAATGGCTCATCGAAAACGGCTTTCAGGGAAAGGAAGGGCAGACAGTTCCACACATGAATACGGAGTGGATTCAAGAAATCTCGAATCGTTACATCGAATTGTACGAGAACATCACCGGTACGGCATTCATGCCCGATTCGTACGCCGAAAATCCCGATGCTATTTATGAAAAGGTGAATGCCTATCTGATTAGCATTTCAAAAGATTAATTTCCATTATCACAACTCCAAAACAGTATAAATTATATGATAGTTGTAACCGGCGCATCGGGTTTTATTGCCTCATGTTTGTGCACGCGATTAAATGAAGAGCATTTTAATGATTTGGTGATGGTGGACGACTTCTCGCGAGAAGACCGCATCGGAAACTGGCAAAACAAGCGTTATCACGATTTAATTAACCGTGATAATTTTTTCGCATGGCTCGATCAACATCACGAAGCCGTGCAGTTTGTTTTTCACCTAGGTGCCCGCACCGATACAACAGAAATGAATCGCGAGGTATTGAATGCCCTTAATCTCGAATATTCAAAGAAAGTGTGGAATGCCTGTGTTGCGTATGGCCTTCCATTAATTTATGCTTCATCAGCCGCCACATACGGCTTGGGCGAAAACGGATACGTGGATGATGAGCAGCTATGTAATAAGCTAAAACCCTTGAATCCATACGGCGAATCCAAAAATGAATTTGATAAATGGGCTTTAGCACAAGCAGATAAGCCATTTTTTTGGGCAGGACTTAAATTCTTCAACGTTTACGGGCCGAATGAGTATCATAAAAAACGAATGGCTTCGGTAATTTTCCACGCTTATCATCAAATTCAGGAAAGCGGTAAGGTAAAACTGTTTCGATCGCATCGCGACGATTATACCGATGGAGGCCAGATGCGCGACTTTGTGTATGTGAAGGATGTGGTTTCGATGGCGATGTTTCTGATGAAAAACCGGCCCAAATCAGGAATTTATAATGTGGGAAGCGGCAAGGCCCGATCGTTTAAAGATTTAGCATTGGCAGTGTTTGCAGCACTGGGCAAAGAACCTCAAATTGAATTTGTAGATACCCCTGAAGACATTAGAGATAAATACCAATATTTTACCGAAGCCCGTATGGATAAAATGCGCAGTGTGGGCTATGATAAACCCTTTCATTCATTGGAAGAAGGCGTTACGGATTACGTGCTTAAGTATCTTGTAAATACGACATATCTATAGGGACTAGGGCTGCATTCGTACAGACAAGAATAAATTCCATTAAACAAACAACGCTTTTTCTCTTAAAAATGTATAAACCGAAACCCTACTTAATTTCATTTTTCTTATCAATTATTGCGGCTTCAATAGTTAATGCGCAAGAAAACGAAAAACTCAATAAATCTGAACTCCGCGAAAAAGTTGCCCAACAAACAAAAAACATTGATTCGCTTAAAGCTATTATAATTTCTCAAATGACTGAGCTTTCTGATAAAAGCTCGCAGATAAATGCGCTTAAAAAGGAAATTCAGACAAAAGATGCAGAGTTAAAAACATTAACCCAAAAAAACAAAACAGGAGATGCATTAGTAGCTAAATACCGCAGCAGTATTGACTCGCTGCAAAACATTGTAAGCGAATTAACTACCCAACTATCATCGTTCCAATATAGCAATTCAGAAAGCACCGCAATACCGGAGGGATTGAATCTTCAGATTCCGAATCATTTAGAAACAATACAACCGCTTGGGTGGAGTAAAGACGGTAAATTTGCCTATAGAAGAGATATTTGTAACGGTGGTTGCGGGTGTTGTGCGAGCGAACTGGTGGTTTTTGATGCAGTAAATAACAAGTATGTGAAAACGCTTATTGAAAATACCAATCCTTACGACGGAAACCCATCCCTTATTTTTGATAATCACCTTAAGCAAATTCAGTCAATAATAAGTACCTATCGAATTGTCCCCACTTTTTGGGGAGAATATACCCATTATGGAAACCTGAATGCCTCGCACTTATTTCTCGGAATGGACGATGAAATAATTGATCCTGATGATTACATAAATGGGAAGCAAGCCCCTAAGGATAAAGAAATTGAATATCCGTTTTCGGCCATTATAGATACCGTGCCTATCAACGATAAATTGATACTTACCATTAAACGCGAATCGTACACCATCTCAAGGGAATCAGCAAGCCATATCCCCATCGAAAGTGGCGTTTTAGATCCTGCAGATATGAGTATTCCAAAATCAGCCGATGTTATTGGAATATGTGGTTACATTTCCAGTCCATGGAATGAGCGACACAAAGTATTTTTAATGGCAAAACTAACCGCAGGATTCGAAAACGAAACCTCAACAAATGTTAGTTTATTCGCCTTACGACCTTAAAAACATCTTATTAAGCGGGATGCTGAAATCAATAAATTAATTCGCAGCTGATTTAACTTCAAGGGTTTCGATAAATTTTATCGAAAGGCTATTGAATATATCCTGTTTTTCAAGAGTTACCAAATGTCCGCAACGTTCAACAACAGAAATTTTGACATCGGGAAACTGTTGGGCAAAACTTTGGGTTGCGGCTAAGAAGAAATGGTCTTCTGATCCTACAATTAAATACGTTGGCACGGTAGGAGGCGCAGAAAAAAGACGAATTAGCGTTGAATCGAGATGTTTGCCGTACATAGCTGTCCATTTGCGGTATTCCACATCCGATAAGGCATTGGCCTCGCGAACAAACACCTTCCGAGAACTGGCGTGATTGGCTTTGGGCAGAATAATTTTTGCCAAAAGTTTGTAAAAATTACGAAATCCGATAATCCCGGAAATCATAAGTCCCATTTTCATAAAAATTCTCAATCCTAAACTAAGCTGTGTAATGGGCCCGGCCAGAATTAAGGAAAGCACTCCGTTTGACCTTGTTTCTTGCATCATGCGTGCCACCACACTGCCCAGCGACATGGAAACGATGTGCACCTGTTTTATCTGATAATGATCCAATACCTCCCAAACCTTTTCAGAAATCCACTCGAAAGTATATTTCGAAATATCGGAACAAGTAGTTGCAGATTGCGCATGTCCGGGTAAATCAATCAAAATCAAATTAAATTTTTGCCCGAAGTCTTTTAGTTGTTTCTTCCAGGTAGCAGTACCTCCTCCGGCACCGTGAAGAAATAAAACGTAGGGCGCATCAGGATTTGCGTTTTTATAAATCTGATGATAAAGTATTGATGCCATTATTGATGGAAAGCCCATTTTTTTTGCCGTGCAAATAACGTTATACGTTTTTTGTAAAACAACTAATTATAAAAATAAAACATGCTTTAAGAACAGTTATTAACAATTCAGCGCTCTTGAGCGCCTGCGATAATTTAACAGAAACAAAGTCACGACACAGCAAACTGCTGCAACATCGCAGGAATTTGTCACGCTAAATATCTGCTATTGATCTTAAGCGCGACGAAGAATTTTAACTCCCATCCATGCCGAACCAAACGTGAGTATGCTCATAAAAGAAAGCATAATCCAAACGCCAGATCCGTTTACCATTAATGCATCAGACAGTAGCTTAAAATTCATCGGCAGCAAAAATACCGCTAAAAGAAAACTAAGTAAACCTAACAACCTTATCATGGAATACGAATTTAGGCTCGTTACATGCGGTTTTGTAAGTCGCTGAAGCCAAGCATTCAACCAAGCATTGTTAATAAGTTTGTGGCATAATTAATTGTTTTTCAGACTATTAAATAAATTAAGATGTTAATAACCTAAACCGACTCTGGAAATACAAGTAAATCAAAGCCATCATTTTTTTCGTTGTTACGTTTACAATTCAAACCAATGGCGAATTTTTTAATGTTTAAATGAAGTTTCTTGCTCACAAAAAATTTAATCGCATACCCCTATTCATGATGTTATATTGGTTTTCCAATCAAAAAATCGCATAAGTTGCCAATACCACCAATGACAGAAACTTGCAACAAATGCTTAATTTTCTGCCCCCCAATTGCACTAACTGCCGCAACGCATCAACCATGCAAACCGCCCTATTCCGCATTAAAGAATACCTTAAATTTTTAGCTCGCTCTAAAAACGTGCATCGCATTCATTCGCCTTTCATATTTCATCTTCTCCACAATATCATTCTAAAACGAGATGTATTTACCGTTGAATTAGCAGCCTTAAAAAAAATAGCAGCCTTACATGAAAGCAATTCAACACGCATTACTCCGGCAGGAATTGGCGCTTTAAATAACCCCACAACACAAACCTTTGGTACCATAGCGCGACGTACAGCACAATCTCAGTTTTGGAGAGAAGCCTTGTATAAAATTGCCGCCGATCTAAAGCCCGATGTTATACTTGAACTCGGAACAGGCAGCGGAATTACGGCGCTTTATTTGGCCGAAGGATCAAAAAAATCGCTGATTACCATTGAGGGCGATACCGTTATTTTTAACATGGCGAAAGCACTTTTAGCCGACCAAAATCCCCAAATAACCTGCATTAACGGTATGTTTGATGATGTGCTGCCTGATCTACTGTCCGACCTTTCGGGGAAAATATTGGCCTATGTAGACGGAAACCATACCTATGATGCTACCAAACGCTATTTCGAAATGCTCAAGCCTATTCTCAACGAAGAGGCCATTGTAATTCTCGATGACATATACTGGTCGCCCGACATGCTTAAGGCCTGGAATGAAATTAAACAGGACGCATTCGTGCAGCAGTCGATTGATTTTTACCGATTGGGAATGCTATTTTTTAGAAAACATCAGGCACGCGAACATTTCACGCTTCGAACCAGTACCTTTGGACTGCCTACCCGATAACGCACGTAAACATGACAGAAAGCGAAAATCCAGTAATAGATATCCGCCAATTGGTACGGAATTTCAAACTCGGCAGCGAAACCATCTACGTATTACGTTCGCTGAATCTTAGCGTAAAAAGAGGCGAATATGTGGCATTGATGGGTCCTTCAGGTTCGGGAAAATCAACTTTAATGAACATACTCGGCTGTTTGGATACGCCTACCTCGGGAAATTATTTTCTGAATGGAAAAGACGTTTCCATTCTTTCGGATAACGAGCTCGCCGAAATCCGCAATAAAGAAATAGGCTTTATTTTTCAAACCTTTAACCTCCTGCCCCGCTCTACCGCGCTAGATAATGTTATTTTGCCGCTTATTTATTCGGGCATGCGTCGCGACGAGCGCGAACAACAGGCTATAAAAGCACTAGAGCAAGTAGGGTTGGCCGACCGTATGAAACATAAGCCTAATGAATTGTCGGGCGGTCAGCGTCAAAGAGTGGCCATTGCCCGGGCGCTGGTAAACAATCCGTCCATTTTGCTGGCCGATGAGCCTACCGGTAACCTCGACACCAAAACATCAATTGAAATTATGGGGCTTCTACACGACATCCATAAAAATGGGAATACCATAATTATTGTAACGCACGAGGAAGATATTGCGCAACATGCGCACCGAATCATACGTCTGCGCGATGGAAAAATTGAATCGGATGAACCTAACCTAAACATTCGGGTTTATTCAAAGGAAGAAAGCAAAAATGAAGATTTACACTAAAACCGGCGATAGCGGTCAAACGTCTCTTTTGGGCGGGAAACGGGTGCCTAAACATCATATTCGCATTGAGTGTTACGGTACCATTGATGAGCTAAATGCAAACCTAGGCATGCTGCTCGATCTTACCGAACAAGACCCTCATCGCTCAAGAATTGAGGCTATACAGGCCTATCTGTTTACTTTGGGTTCGCATTTGGCAATGGAGCCAGGCAAACATAGCTTTAAATTACCGCCCATTCTCGAAGAAGAAACAGCCAAACTCGAACGCCATATCGACGAAATGAATGCCGTGCTTCCCGAAATGCGCAATTTTGTTTTGCCCGGGGGGCACATTGCTGTATCGCAAGCGCATATTTGTCGTTGCGTTTGCCGTAGAGCAGAACGACAGTTGGTATACCTGTCTGAACAAGAAGAAGTACATCCCGAAATTGTTAAATACATCAACCGTCTTTCAGATTATCTGTTTGTTTTAGCCCGTATGCTGGGACAATTATTGAACATTAAAGAGAAACCTTGGAAACCAAGTTTTTAAAAGAAATTAACAAGTGTCAGACTTATCGATGCTTTTCTATTTTTGCGAAAAATTAAAGAGCGGATACTGAACATCCATCCTATACGTTAACCTTAAAAAAATTCTGTATTATGTACTGGACACTTGAACTTGCCTCGTATTTGGAAGATGCGCCCTGGCCTGCTACAAAGGACGAATTAATAGATTTTGCTATCCGTTCGGGAGCGCCATTGGAAGTTATTGAAAACCTTCAGGAAATTGAAGACGAAGGCGAAGCATACGAAAGTATTGACGAAATCTGGCCCGACTATCCTACTAAAGACGACTTCTTCTTTAACGAAGACGAGTATTAGCAACGGCTGAGAAAAAGCATCTGTAAACGCTGCCTGATTTTTTCGGGCAGCGTTTTTTTTTACAAGGTTGTAAATTCTAGAACACAAGGAACTATAGCTGCACCTTTGAATCAAAATTTAAGCCTTATGACAAACACTTTTTCAACCACCCATTATCTGCTGATACTCGATCGTAGCGGCAGCATGCATTCGTGCTGGACTTCAACCATGAATGCCCTTGAAAAACAAATCAAGAGCATTTATAGCCTGGCCGAGGAAAACCCCGAAATGCCAATAAAAACGAACGTTGTTCTGTTCAATACCGATATGGAACGCATTCTGGAAAATGCCGAAGTAAAGCAATTGGCCACGTATAAAAAATCGAAATTCGAACCTTTTGGTGGCACCGCTTTATTAGACGCCGTAGGCACCAGCTTGCACCGTTTAAAATCGGTAATGAAACCCGATGACGATGCCGTGGTAGTGATTCTCACCGATGGCGAAGAAAATGCATCCACTGTATATTCCTATGCAGAAATTGAAAAGTTAATTTCGCATTTAAAAGAAACCAATAAATGGAAATTCACACTGGTAGGTGCCGATTTTGATGCCTTTTCGTCTATTGGATCGAAAGTAGGAATTAGCCGTAATGAAAGCAGAACGTTTTCAAAAGCATATGCCCATGCCGAATTTGAAGCACTATCTGCAGATTTTAGTAAAGCTGTTTATGATAAAAAGCAAGGCAAAGGAATTTTTGGAAAATAAGATATACGTATTATTTATACGTTATTAAGCGCCCGCTCAATGTGTTATAATACATATTGGGCGGGTTTTATTTTGAGTCAAAAAAAACCGCCCCGAAACGAATTCCGAAGCGGCTTCCACACATTTACGTTACTATTTTAAACAACCAGAAGTAACTCTTTACTCAACCTTTACGAATTTTCCTGTTCCAAGTTTCATTCCAAAATATTCGATAGAATAAAAATAGGTTCCGACAGGCAAACTGCTCAATGCAATTTCAGCGATTCCATTAGAATTACTGAGTTTAATAGCATGAAGTTCAGTACCCATCAAAGAATGTATATATAACTGAGCTGTTTCAATCCCCGCAGGCAATTCATATTTTATGTTTAGTATGTCTGATGCAGGATTAGGATAAGCTAAAGACGTGAATACTGCAGTATTTTTTTCGGAGTGATCATCCGACGAATTTTCATCCTCCATACCACCCACACAGTTGTTTACGTATGTTTTACGGCATGACGCAGCCCATTGTGCAGTACCGCAGGCCGGTATGGCGCCATTGGCAATAGGTGTAATTAATACGGCAAAAGTGCGACCGCTGTTAAGGTTTCCGGCCGATATTGGATCGAACGAAATACCCGCTCCCGTAGTGGTGGTTCCGGTAATATTTGTACTGGTAGTGTTGGTATTCCAACCCGTTATGGAGCTTCCTGTTGGACAAGGTGTGGATGATGTTTCTGTAAAATACCAGCGCCAGGTGTAAGCTCCCGAACCTACAGGATTAGAAGAAAGAGTAATATTTGACGGGTTACCCGATTGACAAAATGTTTGATCGCCACTGCTCACCGTACCGGGATTGAAAGGAGGTAGGACGGTTATTTGACGGCATCCGCTTGCCCATGCCCCCGAGCCCGAAGCAGGTGTAACAAAACAAGCATAGCTCCGCGAGGCAGTTAACCCTGCGGGTGGATCATAATTGGCTGCTGTAGCACCTGAAATTAGCGTCCAACCGCTGGTAGATGAACCAGTAGGGGCAGTATTTATCCCATTTTTAAAATACCACTGTCGGCTAAACGAGCTGCTTCCAGATGGAGCCGTTGAAAAGGTAATGTTTGCCGGATCTCCACCTGTACTGCAAAAGGTTTGATCGGCATTAGATATAGCGCCTGCCGCAAAAGTAGATGCTGCATTCACTGTAATTTGCCGCACGCCTGATGCCCAGGTAAACACCCCGCAATTGGGACTTCCTGCCGCATCCACCATAACGGCATAGCTCACAGAAGTCGACTGCACACCAGGATCGTAGGACGAAGCCGTAGCTCCACTTATAGCGGTCCAGCCTGTGCTGGAAGTACCACTTGGTGCTGTTTGAATGCCGCTGCGACTATACCATTGGTAGGCAAAAGTACCCGTACCGCCTGCCGGCGCAGTTGCAAAAGTAATGACCGAGGGATTGCCCGAACCCGAAAACGTTTGATTGGCATTAGTTAATACACCGCTGTTAAACGCCGTTAAAACTGTTACCGGAACCGATACGGTGGTGGTACAACCACTGGAAACCGCAGAAAGGGTATAGGTTGTAGTAGCCGAAGGACTAGCCGTTACACTTGATTGATTGCTTACGTTGAGGCCAGCCGTAGGCGACCACGAATAAGAGCTTGCTCCTGATGAGGCGGTTAATACCACACTGCTGCCATTACAAATAGTAGATGAAGCTGGACTAACCGTTACTGCAGGCCCACCCGAGATGCATGAAGCAGCGTTGTAAATGGTGCGTATTTTGTTTCCGGGCTGGGTTCCAAATCCGTTGGATAAATTAATCCCCACCCCGCCAACTAAGTGGCAATAACTCATGATGGTTCCACCGTTAATAGGCGCCGGTCCTGCGGCACAGCCGCCTTCGGTGGTATAGCAATTATCCAGCGCTCCTCCCGTCCATCCACACCATTGCGTATGGTTTGAACCTAAATTGTGACCTGTTTCGTGCGCAATTACTCCCACGGTCCAAGAATACGTAGGAACATTGCTGTAGCTGTTATAAATATTGCTGAAAGCGTATTTATAATTTGAACCGCACAACACATTTAAATAAGCAATACCGCCCAAACCTGATGAACGCGTAGAAAGTAAATGAGCCAAATGACCGTTAAATGAGGTTCGCGTAGTTCTAAACGTGCTAAGTACGGTACTGGCGGTAGTTTGACTGATATAAGGATCGGTGCTGGTCCACACAAAAATTTGAGAAAGCTGTACTTGAATGCTTTCATTGGAATAAAGCAGGGCTAATTGATTGAAAATACCGGTCACAAACGTATTCACGTTCGAAACACTGGAACTGCGTTTGGTGTACAAATCAAAATCGCATTCAAAATAGAGCTTTACCGCCCTACAATCGCCCGCCACAAGAGCAGGAGATTCAGGCAAATCGGGTTGATCGGCAGTGTTGCAATCGAAGGCTAAACGTTCGGCCAAATCGTTTGATTGGTAGAAAATATAAAACGTATTTTGATCCTTGCCATACAGGCCTAAATCGAAATTACCGTTCTGATTGGAGAACATGCCCATCACCTCATTTTCGAAAAGAGAAAGAGCAACCAATGAATGTGGGTCATCGTTAAATATTCCTTGATAATGCACCCCTTGAGTAGTACTCATCGAGCGGCCATCGGAGGTTGAAATTTTGTAATCGTTACTGAGAATTTCGGTGCGTAATAGTTTCAAATCCCAAAATCCATTTTGATTAGGATTGGGGATGCGAATTTGTAAACATTCAGGACGATTTATGAATAAAGCACCAAGTTCATTTTTATTGACCTCTAGCACCAATCCAGTTTTTATAAAATCGCGATCCGACACATTAATTTTAGAAAGACTTTGGTAGAAGAGTTCAGAGGAGAGAAAGGCCTTGGAAGCATCGAACTGGCGTTGAATTCTTTGATGAATTTCATTGGCCGAAACCAAAGAACATGCACCGAGCCATATAATGGCTGCGGTGCATAGGGTTCTAATATTAAACATATTCTGATTTGTTGGTTTTGATGAACCAAAACAAGAAATATTTAAACACTCATACCAGCACGTAAGGAGTAACGACCTTACAGCATCACAAAACCCTAGTTTTTATTGGCAATTCAAAAAACTTACATTTCAATATAATCACATGCAATTAAATGAAGTCGCTCACCACAGAAGCCTAGCACGTAAACAATATTTTTAATATTTTTTATTTTAAATATTTATCTTTTATATACTATATATCTATTTTTTATTCTATTAATTCGAATTTAAAGTTTTCAATAAGAATAGAATTACGCAAAACATGCGATGAGTTTCCTTGAAATTAAAACACCACAAAAATCGCAATCAATTAATTTTCAATAATATAAAACCATTGAATCAACATTGTGCGGCGCTTACTTACGCAGATGCTTACAGCCATCATGAGCCCATGCCCGGCATCTCGATACCGCGTAGGTTTCTAAATAGTTTTAAAGCATATAAATCGGTCATTCCCGATACAAAATCTAAAATACACATGCAGCGTTCGTAAGCACTGGCAGATTCTTCAAAGCTATATTGTTGGGGCATTAAGCTCAGTGTATTGCGTTGTCGCATCGTTCTTAGGCCGCTATCGGACAATGCCGCATCAATAAAATCTTCGAGCAAAGCCCCCATAATTCGGTAGCCTGCCAATTCAATTTTAACTACTGTATTATGATTGTATATCCATTGAACCGAAACCTGGGCAATAGGTTTCATGGCCTCTTTAACTTCTGCATCAGCGCTTAACAGATCGCCTGCAAAATCGCCCTTTAACAGTGCATCCAAATTGCCGGTAAAGAGTTTTGCACAACGCAGCGTAAGGGCATTAATGGCCTTGGCACGTAAAAAGGCAATTTTTTCGTTATTGTCATCCACTTTTTCGAGCAACATGAGTATTCTGTCTGGATCCTCTTGCGGGTTGAGCAAAATAACTCGAATAAAATCTTCGATAACCTTTGCACTAGATAAAATTCCCAAGCGGTGAGCATCTTCGTAATCTATAATAGAATAACAAATATCATCTGCCGCCTCCACCAGATACACGAAAGGGTGACGCTTGTATATAACTAATCCAGATTGCTCTTCCTTAACCAAATTCATACGTTCGGCGATATCGCAAAACACCTCTCCTTCGGCCTGAAAAAACCCATATTTCGATCGGTATTTTGGACCTTTTTTACCCATGCTGGCCAGCGATTCACAAGGATATTTAATCATAGCGGCCAATGTGGAATACGTTAAACGAAAGCCGCCATCGAGTTTACCGCTAAACTGGTGCGTCAACAACCTAAGCGCATTGGCATTCCCTTCGAAGTGCGTAAGATCGCACCATTCGGCATCCGAAAATTGCTGGCGGAATACTGTATCATTAGCCCGTTCCCTAAAATAATGCGAAATAGCTTCTTCGCCCGAATGGCCAAAGGCAGGATTTCCCAAATCGTGCGCCAAACAAGCCGAAGCCACCACATGCTTGAGGTGAAACTTATAAAACTCGCTACTATCGTCGTTAAGATTTAACTGTTGCATGTTTGCCATCTCCACACCAACTTGTTCGGCCAGAGAACGCCCAACGCTGGCAACTTCGAGCGAGTGTGTGAGCCTATTATGCACAAAAACCTCTTGTGGTAAAGGAAAAACCTGCGTCTTATTTTGTAAGCGTCTAAAGGCACTCGAAAAAATTATTCGGTCCCAATCGCGTTCAAATTCCGAGCGCCAGGAGCGTTGCGTTGAGGATGTTCCATGTCGGTGCGTTGAATAAGCCTGATTCCAATTTTCCATGATGCGAATGTAAACCCAAAAATACGCGTACTAACTCATAGACATAAAAAAACCGACACTGGGCCGGTTACATTATCTCGATGCTAATTATGCTTTGTTAAAAAAACAAGCGCACATAGCGAAGGGTAAAAACAAACTGTCTGAAACCACCTTCTAATTTTGAAATGAACGTTTTCATAATACCAATTTTTAATAGTGTATAGCCTTATAACGTGTTTTAATAATTGCTGTTGCTTTAAAAACAAAATATTTCTTACACAAAGAAAAATAGGTAATCGACTGATTTTAAATCACTCAAAATTGATTTGCAAACAGAGTTATCCACATCAACGTGCCAACGGTGTGCTTTTTTTAAGCTTGGTTTTATCTGTATATTTGGCCAAAATCAAAAAATAGCATGCCCGAACTTGAGTTTGAACCCGTAATTGGTTTGGAAATCCACATCCAACTATTAACCCGAAGCAAGGCATATTCATCAGATGCTGCAAGTTTTGGATCTCATCCTAATACGCATGTTAGTGTTATTACATTAGGTCATCCGGGAACTTTGCCTCGCGTGAACAGTAAAACCATCGAATTTGCCGTAAAACTGGGTATTGCCTGTGGATGTAGTATACGCAGAGAAAACCAATTTGCGCGTAAAAACTACTTCTATGCCGATCTTCCAAAAGGCTACCAAATAACGCAGGATAAAACGCCTATCTGTACAGGCGGTTCAGTGAATATAAAAACTTCATCGGGCGAAAAAACCATCGGGCTTACCCGCATTCACATGGAAGAAGATGCCGGTAAAAGCATGCACGATCAGGATCCCTACGATTCGCTGGTGGACTTAAATCGTGCCGGTGTGCCGCTGCTCGAAATGGTTTCGGAACCCGAGATTAAGAGCTCCGAAGAAGCCGGAGCATTTCTCACAGAAGTTCGTAAACTGGTGCGTTACCTCGATATTTGCGACGGCAACCTCGAGGAGGGTAGTATGCGTTGCGATGCCAACATCTCGATTATGCCTAAAGGCAGTACCACGTTCGGCACCAAGGTGGAAGTTAAAAACATGAATTCAATTCGGAATGTGCAGCGTGCCATTGAATTTGAAATTGCTCGTCAAACTGAGGTATTACGTTCAGGAGGCACCTTATCGCAAGAAACACGATCGTTCGATGCCGTTTCGGGCAAAACATTTAGCCTACGGAGTAAAGAAGCGGCTAATGATTATCGATATTTTCCCGAGCCCGATCTCAACCCTGTTATTGTTGAAGAAAGTTATATCGAAAAAATAAAAAGTTCGATGCCCGAGCTTCCTCAGGCATTGCATCATCGGTTAATAACAGATTACAAACTATCAGAATACGATACGGCCATCCTTACCGAAAACAAACAAACCGCATTATATTTCAGTCAACTTTGCCAAGCTACAACACATTACAAAGCCGCCGCCAACTGGATGAATGGCCCGGTTAAATCCTGGTTGAACGAAAACGGGTTCGAAATGCACGATTTTCCAGTGGCGGTTGAAAAATTGGCTGAAATCATTGAATTGGTGGAGAGCGGAGAGGTAAGTTTTTCAACGGCCGGACAAAAAATATTTCCAATTCTGGTTCAGAATCCTGATAAAAATGCGCGCAACATTGCGCAAGAGAACAATTGGATTCAGGAGCGCAACGAAGATGAAATTAAGCAGTGGATTGCAGCTGCCATTGAACGCTTCCCAGAAAAAGTGAAAGAATATCAGGCAGGTAAAACCGGACTAATTGGCCTTTTTATGGGCGAAGTAATGAAACTATCGAAGGGAAAAGCCGATCCCAAAACGGCCAATCAACTTGTAAAAGAAGCATTAGATAATTATCCATCATGACAAAACCACTTTCAATTTTAGGGATTTTAAATATTGTATTTATCAGCATGCTGAGTGCCTGCGCAAGCAGCAGCCCCGAAGGAAAATCGGCACTTAGCGGTACCGTTAAAAAACATTCGGGAGCCTTATTGTTTCTGGAACGCATCGAAAACAACGCCGTTAAAAAGCTCGATTCGGTAATTGTGGCCGATAACGGCTCGTTTAAGTTTAACACCTCCATTACCGAGAAAGATTATTACCGACTAAGAGTGTCGAACAACAACAGCGTTTTTATCATTCTGGAGCCGAAGAAGTATGTGGTTTACACCAATCCCAACGAAATGCTTCAGCAGGATTATTCTTTGGAAGGCTCGGAGGAAGGTAAGCTTGTGTTGGAAATAAAAGCCATTGGTCTTTCCATAAACGCGCACAGAGATTCGTTGATGAAGCTCATTAATGCCGCTGCGCCCGAAGAGCGAGCCAAAATGCAA
>JBKCHQ010000237.1:0-6018 GCA_046302715.1 Bacteroidia bacterium
TCAACACTTACGAGCGTCAGTAGTATCTCTTGCACAAGATGTGCATGCAGGATTGCTTCAACGTGATTTGGATTTAGCATTCTGCAATCCGGCAAAAGCTGTTTTTCGCATAAATAGGGATGTGCGTTTTTCGCAGAATAAACAACCCTACAAAACCAATATGGGTTTTTGGCTTTCTCGCGGAGCAAAGTCGGCAGTTGCGGCAGGTTATTATGTTCATTTAGATCCGCAAGAGTCTTTTATTGCGGCGGGTTTGTATATGCCGCCTGCAGAGGCGCTCGAAAAGGTGCGCCGCGAAATCTATTATCGAGGGGCAGACCTTGACCATTTACTTAATACAGCGCAAGTGAAGAAAACTTATGGTACACTTCAGGACCATAGATTAAAGACCGTTCCACGTGGGTACGACAAAATGCATCCGTACATTGATTATCTCCGACAAAAATCGTTTGTATTGGTTAAACCTCTAAAAATTGAGGATTTACAACACAACTCGTTGGGGAACTATATGGCAAAACAGCTTGCTCCGGCTGTTCCCTTAGTTAAATTCATTAATGAAGCGCTTGACTTAGATGCGTTGAATTGACTTTTTATGGTTTTGTGAGTTAGTGCTAATTTCACGACCTTACATAACATTAATGAACTGGTTGCATAAAAGTTAAAAGACTTCATAATTCATCATAGCATACAGCCGCACTTCCAACTAGTGCTTCTTATCGGCGAATTCAAACATCGGAGCTTGTAAAGAAAAATACAGTCTAGCGCCTAAATCAAAAATATCATATTTTATTGATAACAAATTATTTGAAGCTAAAACCCTAGGGGTCCGCCACTCCTCCTCCCCAACATAAAGTTACAACACAAGCACGGCACAAGTCGTTTCAAAATCCTAAAACGGATAATTTATTACCAACAGGCGTGTTCAAAAACAGGTTGGTAAAATACGCTTGGCGATTAAATAACTTTTTCGGAACTTCAATCAGGGTGGGGACACGTGTTTCCCGTTTCGAGTTATTTTTGTGGGGGCGGGGGAAATCTGCGGTTACACATCTTAGGGCACAGCTCATTTTTATCGGTTATCTTCTTAACTAGATTAGTTTAACTCCTTTAAAATAATTAGTACTTTGCTGCATCTTGTTTTACAAAAAGAATTTATGAAACCAACTCCAATCCCTGCATTGATAATACTATTTATTTTCCTGTTTAATAGCACATTAAATTCGCAGCCAGGCCAGCTCGACCTTGGTTTTGGCAATAACGGAAAGGTTACCCTGGATTTTAATCTGAATAACGACGAAGCCAGAGATATTGCCATTCAAAGTGATGGTAAGATTTTGGTTGCAGGAGAAGCATATATTAACTTTTTGCTCCATTATGCCGTTGTTCGATTAAACCCTGATGGAACGCTTGATAATACGTTTGGAGATAACGGCAAATTCTTAACCTTGATAAATGGCAGTCAATTAAATTCACTTTCCTGCATGATCTTGCAACCAGACGGAAAAATTCTCCTCGGAGGATCAACCTTTTCTGAAAATCGATGGCAAATAGCCTTGGTTCGTTTAAATTCGGATGCAACATTGGATGCAACATTTAGCTCTGATGGTATTGCTACACACATTTACGGCTCTTCCGATTTTTGTTCTGCCATTGCCTTACAAACGGATGGTAAAATAATTGTTGCCGGAAGTAGCGGAGACCCCGAACAAGGTCAACATTTCTCAGTTTTCCGTTTTAATTCGAATGGAACCATTGACCCCACCTTTGGAGGAGGTAGCCATGCAACCTCTGTTGGTATAGAAAGTGGTGCATTGGGAGTCGCCATTCAAAACGATGGCAAAATTGTGATGACAGGGCGAACCAGTGATGGCGTTTATTCTGATGTTGCCCTCGTTCGCTACCTTGCAAACGGCACTATTGATAACACTTTTGATTCGGACGGCATTCGCACCCTGGCACTTGAGCCTTATGAAGATTATGCAACTACCATCATACAGCTGAGCAGCGGAAAATTATTGGTAGGGGGAATTAGCAATACCGAATTTGCCCTAATGCGATTTAACGTTAATGGCACGCTCGATAATACCTTTAGCAACGATGGTATCGTTAAAGCAGATATGAATGATTCTTTTGATGAGCTTTTAGATTTTGCTATTGACGCTGAAGGCCGAATTGTGGCTGTTGGCCATAGTTTGTATAATTTGTATGATATTGCTGTGTTGCGATTTAATGCCAACGGAACGCTAGATAATTTATTTAGTCTCGATGGCAAAGCAACCGTTGATTTCTCGCAGACTTATGATTACGGCTATGGTGTTGCATTGCAGCCCGATGGAAAAATAGTTGTAGCAGGTGTAACCGATGCTACTGCTTCAGGGAATCAAAACGATTTCGCCATATTGCGTATTGAAGCCAATTGCCCAATTATCAATACCAATCAGAGCATCACCATTTGCGATGGAGAGTCTGTTAATGTTGGCGGATCGGTTTACACCACCGCGGGTAACTATTCCAATACCATTACCTTGCCAAGCGGTTGTGATAGCACAATAAATACATCACTGACCGTTCTCCCCAACAGCAGTTATAGCCAAAATATAACCATTAACGAGGGCCAAAGCATTACTGTAGGAAATAACACCTACACCACAACAGGTATATATACCGATTACTTCTTCTCGGCAAATGGATGCGACAGCGTAGTAACCACCAACCTTACTGTAAATACAGGAATCGGAAATGTGGCAAATTCAACCAATGAAATTTTGGTCTGGCCTTGTCCATTTACCAATTATATTACTTTAAATAATTTAATGGTTGGTGATCACCTTGTTTTACTCGATGGACTTGGAAACAAGGTAATTCAATTTAAAGCTGCATCTGTGCAAACTATTATATCTACCGAAATGCTAGCCTGTGGATATTACACCTTAATTCACTTGGGTAAACGCAACACTTCTGCGCTAAAACTCATGAAAACAGAATAGAGGAACAAGAAATACCGAAGGCGCTTGAGCAATTAAAATTAGTTTAGCGAGATGATTATGCATATTTTGACCTAAGTTTTGGGTAATAGGCATCAATATTGAACTCCAACTACAGACTTCAGCACGTTGTCCCAGAAAAGAATTACAACAACCAATTCTTCAATTTTATTTTGCATGTGGAAATATGCCAAAAGTCATCATCTTCGACTGCGATGCTAACATTTAAAATACACATTTAATTGATAATGTATTGCTTGTCATTTTATTTTTAGAGGTCCGCCACTCCTCCTCCCCAACATAAAGTAACAACACAGGCACGGCACAAGTCGTTTCAAAATCCTAAAACGGATAATTTATTACGAACAGGCGTGTTCAAAAACAGGTTTGTAAAATAAGCTTGGTGCTTGAATAACTTTTTCGGAACTTTCATCAGGGCGGGGACACGTGTTTCCCTTTTCGGGTTTGACGCATCCCCTAATACTACGTGTACAAATTACACCAGAATTACGCAATAGAATTAAAAAAAAAACAGACCTAGAAGCTTGTGTTATTTATACGTTGGATCAGGATAAACTCGGATGTAGACCGTATTTCTAATGCGCTAATTAATAGTGTATTTCATTGTAATGATTAAGCCGACTTAAAGTGTGAGATACACAAACAAGCACAGCAGCAGAAAGGAAATTCCGTTGAGAATTATGCCCACCTTAAACATGGCTGATGGTTTTATATAGCCGCTGCTAAATGCTATTGCATTGGGCGGCGTGCTCATGGGAAACATAAAATCGCAGCTAGCCGAAAGCGTTACCGGAATTATAAACAGCGCGGGATTCATGTTTAGCTTCAAAGCAAGGGCTCCTACCACTGGAACAAATAAGGTTACCATGGCTAAATTGCTCATAAATGCCGTAAGCAAAAGTCCCATTAAACATAGCAGCATTAAATAAATTTGAACCGGTAAATGGTTTAATTTAAGCAGTTGATTTACCAACAAGTCGAGTGCACCACTTTCTTTAAATGCAAATGCCAGCGCCAGCCCACCACCAAACATGAGGAGAATGCCCCAAGGCAAGCGCGTGGTATCTTCCCATAACAAAATGGGTTTACCGCCTTTCACCGGCAGGATAAAAAACAACATGCCCACGGCAATGGCGGTCCAAACGTCGGTTACCGGATAAGCTGGCCAATACAGTCGAATAACACTCTCGCTCAACCACAAGATTACAGCAAGTGTTAAAAGATACAAGGTGCCTTTTTCGGCTGTACTCATGGGCTCTAGTTTCGGCCATTCGGTAATGGGTACGTTGTGGGTGTTTTTAGATTGACGAATCGGAAATACCACACGCGTCATAACCATATACGCTAAAAGCAGCAATCCCAGGGAAAAAGGAAGACCGTAGCCCATCCATTCGGTAAATCCAAGGGTTTGACCAAAAGTACGGCTCATAATACCCGATGCGGCAGCGTTGGGCGGCGTCCCAACCAAAGTGGCCATTCCTCCTATACTTGAGGCATAGGCAATGCCTAAAAACAAGCAGATTTTTGCATTGCGAATTACCCTTTCATTGGCCCCAACTGCCTTTTCCCACAACGAACATACCGAAAGCGCCATCGGAAACATCATTAAAGCAGTGGCTGTGTTCGAAATCCACATCGAGATGCTGTATGCCGAAAGCATAAAACCCAAAATTACACGTGCGTAACTGTTGCCGGTAAATCGGATAACCGTGTAGGCTACCCGTCGGTGAAGGCCGGTTTTTTCAAGTGCCAGCGCCACAAAAAATCCTCCCAAAAAGAGGAATACATACTTGTCGGCATAAGCGGCACAAACCTCCTCTAGTTTTCCCAAACCCAACCAAGGAAAAAATAAAATGGGCAGTAGTGAAGTAATGGCCATGGGCACAGACTCGAGCAACCACCAGGCAATCATCCAAAATAACATCCCACAAAGGGCATTCACCTCAAATGTCCAAGCCATAGGATTCAACAAAATCCACAATAGCCCCAAAACTGGCGGAAACATTAAAACAAGGTATTTTTTTGCAGGCAGCATAGCTTAATGCCGATAAAGGTTAGATGGATATTGTTGGGATTGAAATGTAGATAATGTTTGCGAAATTCCAACAAAATTTATCGCTTCAGGGTTTATTTCACTCATGAACATGCGCGCTCGAATCTCCGATTTTTATAAAAACAGATCCTGGAAACAAGCTACGTTTCAAGAGGAATGTCTGCTTCATATCTCCCACGGACAATCGGGCTTGCTCAATGCCCCAACCGGCAGCGGAAAAACCTATGCAATTTGGCTGGGCATACTTCATAAAATTCCACAACCAGCCAAGGGCATTCATGTATTGTGGATTACCCCGCTCAGAGCCTTATCGGGCGATACGGTGGCCGCTTTGAAAGGCGCTGTAGAAGAAATGGGGCTGAGCTGGGAGATTACACTGCGCACCGGCGATACGGATGCCAAAACTCGCACAGCGCTCAAAAAGAAACCACCGCATGTTTTAGTTACCACGCCCGAATCGGTGCACCTTATGCTGGCTAGCCCAGGGTATGCCGACTATTTCAAAAACCTTTGTGCAGTGGTAGTAGATGAATGGCATGAACTTCTGGGATCTAAGCGGGGCGTACAAACCGAACTTGCGCTCTCCCGACTCCATCACATCAAACCCAATCTCCTCATTTGGGGCATTTCGGCCACCATTGGCAACCTCGAACAAGCCCTTGAGGTATTGCTCGGAAACTCAAAAAAAGGCGTACTGGTAAGGGCTGAACAAAAGAAGCTTCCAGAGGTATATTCGCTTATTCCTGAACATATCGACCAATTGCCCTGGGCCGGACATCTGGGCATTTCAATGCTCGAAAAAGTAAACGAGGTAATTCGACAGCATGGCACCACACTCATCTTTACAAATACCCGCTCGCAAACCGAAATATGGTACCAGCAATTGCTCGACACCGATCCCGATTTAGCAGGCCGCCTTGCCATGCATCACGGCTCATTATCGAACGAGGTGCGTAGTTG
>JBKCHQ010000238.1:0-12669 GCA_046302715.1 Bacteroidia bacterium
GTTTTCATCGAGTTGCGAACAGGCAAAAGCGGTGTTGTAGTAAATCTGATTGTAGTCTGACGATTGCCCGTCAAAATCCATAAGATTGGGATGGGTGGTTTGATCATAGGGCATACCGATGAGGTTATGCGGGAATGTCCACGAATCGCCCGCATTATCTGAGGTATAAACCCCAATGGTACCCCGAAGCTGCAATTGAGCTGATGCCTGGCTCGATCCTACTAAAAGCACATATACCCGCTCGGGATTGTCGAGCGTAACAGCTATGCGCCCACCGCGACTTTCGATAAGTCCGGCGTCGTTCGTAGGCACGCTAAACCAACCATCAGGTCGGATCTCGAAAGAGCTACCTCCATCCGTGGACTTATAAAAATCGGCAATGCCGGTGCTTCCATTAAAGCGCAGGGCGTACATCACCTCTGCATTGTTTGGTTTAAACTCCACCGACATACACTCGCCGCTAAATAGCTGAGACCAAGTATTGCCGCTATCGTCGCTGCGGAAGAGGCCCTCGTTGGTTCCTGCAAAAATTAGCTGGCTATTTTGTGGATGCCACTGAAACTGATAAACCTGAATGTTGAGCGATTGGAACGATGCATCGCCGGTAATATTCCAGGATGTGCCACCGTCGCTACTTTTCCAGATTTCGCCTGCCGACGAGAATAATACATGATCGGCATTGGCAGGATCTACGGCAATGGCCGAAATATCTTCAACGTTAAGACCACGGGTTACATAGTTCCAGGTTTGTGCAGCATCGGTTGATTTATACACCCCGCCGCACTCGGTTCCGCAATACCAGATTTGCGGATTAGAGGTACACCGATCAAAACAGTACACGTTGGCATGATCTGAAATCAAAACATTGGCGTCGTTTGCCGAATATTTAACATTATAATGGCGTTTTGGACCCAGGAATTCCCAGGGTTGGGTTCCTCCCCGTTGTTGGGTGCTTTGACTTGTTGCCAATCGTTCTTCCACACTGGGCATTTCTATATAACCGGCCTCGTTAATGTATGGCGCCACATACCTCCGCCAACGTTTGTACCAGCGGGTGTAATCATCGTGCTGGCTGCCTCTGTTGGCGAAATACAGGTTTCGTCCTTCATCTACCTTAAAAACATCGGGGTTTTGGGCATACATCTCCTTAACCCAAGCCGGAAGACTCGGATCTGTAGCGTTAATTTTAGGTTCGGGATAAAAATATTGGCTCCTCATCGAAGCATTTAGGCTGATGAGCAAGAGCAAAGTGCAGAATGACCGCATCATTGGCTGAATTTATTAAGAAAGAATGATGTGCTTAAAGGTTTTTAAGCTCGTTGGCTAGGGAGGTAAGGGCCGATTTGGCATCGCCGAAAAGCATGCTGGTTTTGGGATGGTAAAACAGCGGATTGTCGATACCGGCGTATCCGGCATTCATCGAACGTTTGTTCACCACCACATGAGCTGCTTCTTCTACATCCAACACCGGCATACCGTAAATAGGACTCGAGGGGTCGGTTTTGGCCGCCGGATTCACCACGTCGTTGGCTCCAACTACCAATACCACATCGGTACTTGAAAATTCGGGGTTGATTTCTTCCATCTCCACGAGCTTGTCATAATCAACCGACGATTCGGCGAGCAATACGTTCATGTGTCCGGGCATACGTCCCGCAACGGGATGGATAGCATATTTTACCTCTACGCCACGACTTTCGAGAATTTGTTCGATCTCATGAATAACGTGCTGTGCTTGTGCCACCGCAAGTCCGTAACCGGGCACGATGACCACCTTGCGCGAATAATTCATCAAAACAGCGAGATCGGCTACGTTAATATCTTTTACGGTACCGCCTTGGTTTCCCGCTGCAGCCGCTCCATCCGAGCCACCGCCAAAGGCGCCAAAAATAACATTGCTCAATGGCCTGTTCATGGCCTTGCACATTACGATAGTAAGCAGTGTTCCGGCTGATCCCACGAGGATACCGCCCGTAAGCATAGCTTTGTTGTCGTATAGAAACCCGCCACAGGCTGCTGCCAGACCGGTAAAGGAGTTAAGGAGCGAAATGACCACTGGCATATCGGCGCCGCCAATAGGAATTACAAACATAATTCCGTAAACAATAGCCAACCCTGCAAGAATATAAAGGTTTACCGTGTTATTGTATTCACCGTCGATGCACATTAACACAGACAGAGCAAACAGCACCAACATCAACAAGGTATTGGCAATATTGTACTTGGGAATTCGAATGGCTTTGTTGAGCGTGCCGTTAAGTTTGGCGAAGGCAATGATACTGCCCGAAAACGAAACTGAACCAATTACCAAACCGGCCAATACCGCAATGAGCGCACCAGTTTGGAATTTCATATTGGTAAATTCGATGAGTGAAATAAGTGCAGCGCAGGCACCGCCCATACCGTTGAATAACGATACCAATTCAGGCATTTTGGTCATGGCTACCTTGCGGGCGGTCATCCAACCAGCAACGGTTCCGATAAGCAATGCCAGTGCAATTAATCCATAGATTACAGGACTCACCTCATGATCGTGAAAAAACAACGTGCCAAAAATGGCTAAGCCCATACCTCCTGCGGCAATAAGGTTACCGTTTCTTGCAGTTTTGGGATTACCCATGAGCTTAAGCCCGTAAACAAATGTAACGGAGGCAATAAGGTAAGAGAGTTCGAGAAGCGAGTGCGTCATGGTTTATTTTTTCTTTCGGAACATTTCAAGCATTCGGTCGGTAACTACAAATCCGCCCACTACATTAAGGGTGCCCAGCAATACGGCCAGAAATCCAATCGTTAAATTGAGGTAATCGGTTTCTTGGAGGTGTAGCATTACGTAAATGGCACCTACGATTACAACGCCATGTATGGCATTAGCGCCCGACATAAGCGGTGTGTGAATAACGGTGGGCACATGCCCGATGACTTCTACCCCCACAAAAATGGATAAGATCACAAAGTAGATGAGGTTGATGTTATCGGAAAGAAAGGCGAGCATTTCGTCCATAATCAAAAAATTAATGAGTGGTTATAACAGTGGGGTGAACGGCTTTACCCTGGTGTACTATTAGGGAGCCCTTGGTAATTTCTTCATCGAGCTCCCAGTTAAACCCATTGGCTGTTGCCAGATGAAGCAGAAAGGTAGCAATGTTTTTGGCGTAGAGCTGACTCGCATTAAGCGGTAGAAGTGAAGGCAGGTTTGATTCACCAATAAGCGTTACCCCTTCTTTAACCACCGTTTTATTGAGTTCGCTGAGTTCGCAGTTGCCGCCTTGTTCAACGGCCATATCAACGATAACAGAACCCGGACGCATGGACCTTACCATGTCGGCAGAAATAAGGCGGGGGGCTTTTTTACCCGGAATGAGGGCTGTGGTAATTACGATATCGGCATCGCTTACATGCTTGGCAATAAGCTCTTGCTGTTTTTTAAGGAAATCTTCAGATACTTCCTTAACATATCCTCCTTCCGTTTTAATGGAGTCATCTCCCTTTACTTCAATAAACTTGGCACCCAGCGATTCTACCTGTTCCTTGGTTTCGGGACGAATGTCGCTCACTTCAACAATGGCGCCCAGTCGCTTTGCGGTGGCAATGGCTTGAAGCCCGGCCACACCGGCGCCCATAATTACCACTTTTGCAGGTTTTACAGTGCCTGCAGCTGTCATTAGCAGCGGGAAGATTTTACCTAAAGCATTGGCCGCCAGAATTACGGTTTTATAGCCGGCAAGGTTGCTTTGTGAACTCAAGGCATCCATTTTTTGAGCTCGGGAAATGCGGGGAATGGCATCCACCGAAAAGGCGGAAATACCGGCATCGGCGCACGCTTTTACCATTTCGGGAGCGGTTACCGCATACATGAAACTTATAAGTACAGAACCCGATTTCATCTGTTTTATTTCAGACTCGGTGGGGGCATTTACCTTCAAAACAACATCGGCGCTGCGATACAATTCCGCTGCGTCTGATTTTATTTCGGCACCTGCCTCAACATATAATGCGTCGGGTAAATGTGAGCTTTGTCCGGCTCCTTGCTGAATATGAACTTTAAATCCTTTTGAGCAGAGTTCTTTAACAACATCGGGCGTAAGGGCAACCCTGTTCTCTCTGTCTTTGGTTTCTTTTGGAACTGCTAAAATCACAAGTAATGCTTTTTGCAAATGTAAAATAAATCGCATGCAATACTAAATTTGAAAGAGCGATTGCCAATTACGTTTTGAACGATTTGTATGCTCAGTAATCAATAACTTAGGTAGGCCGCCGTCGCATCAATACTTCGAATCTAAGCATAGAAAGATACCTTTATTATTGAGCGAAACCCTATAAGATTTGCGTTCTTTTTTTGCAAATTTCGATTTATAGATTAGATTTGTTCACCCTAAATTAAAATTTAACACTAAATTACATGGAGTTTAACGAGCAGAACGATCGTGAGGAAATCTATTCAAAATCGGTCAGAGCGGGCAAAAGAACTTATTTTTTTGATGTAAAGAGCACACGAGGCGAAGATCTTTATTTAACCGTTACAGAAAGCAAAAAGCGGTTTCGTGATGATGGAACCTTTTATTTCGAAAAGCACAAAATTTTCTTGTATAAAGAGGATTTCGAAAAGTTTTCGGAGGGATTGAACGAAGCGGTTCAGTTTATCTTATCTAATAATCGCGGAGGTGCTACTGTTCAGCACGACAATGCCTCCAACCATGATGGGGGAGCATCGCCTTGGTCGAATGTTGATTTCGAAGATTTAGGTAATCATTAATGCCCCTTTATGGTTCATCTGAACAAAATGAACCATCCCATAATTGCTGCAATAAAATAGGGCACCGTGTTAGCGGCACCCTGATAGTCTTTTGCTATTCTTTGACCAGTAAATACGAATAGCAGAGAAGTCATATTCATTATTATTGCAGTTTGCATCGGTACATTTCCTACACCCAGCCAAAGCCAGAAAACAGAGGTGAGACTGCAAAGCCCTGCGGCAAGTTCGGTAAGCATTAAAATCGTAAGTAGTACACCTTCCAAACCCTTAAAGAGTGAGTTTTGGAAAAAACTTAAAAACCACTCCTTATTGGATTTGAAATTAATGAGCTTGTCTATTCCCGATTGCATAAAAAGTACCGAAAAGAATCCAAAATAGAGCAAAATAAGGATATCGGTAATTTCCATTAAAGTTGTGTTTAAAATGATTGGTAAAAGCGGCTCATTTGGTAGCTCATAGCTTCGAGGGTATGCACATCGGTGATAAGCCTTTCGTCATTTACTAAAGCACGGATGCGTGAAATAGGCAACTTATCTGAATATACCTCCGCTTTCAAATAGTGAAACATGCCGGTAAGGTGATCAAGTCCTCGTAGGTTACCGCCTCTGCCACTAGCCACGCCGGTAAGGGCAATCTTCTTTCCGCGATATATTTCGGGATCTGCGCAATCCATAATTAATTTCAAAATGCCGGGAATGCTGCCGTTGTACTCAGGAACAATCAATAAGGTTTTATCACTTGCATCAAATAAGGAGTGGGCATAGGATCTGAGCGGATTGTCGCCCTTTCGGTAAATAAAATCGCCCGGCGCCACTTCAGGAAAATCAGTTAGGCATTTTAAGCTAAAAGGGATATCCCTATCTTTTGCCAATAAACAATAACTGTTAGCCACTCCTTCGGTGTAGCTGTTGTTTCTGTTCGTGGCGCTAATGATTTGAAGCATAACGGGTGTGCAAAGTAAAAAAATCGAATTAATTTGAGACGCATCAAAACAACGTAATAATTCGGTTTGGGTTTAGTTCGAAAAAACTTTTAATGTTTGATAAGGGGTTTATCGAGTCTCAATAAATTCGATATGCCTCATTTCCGTACCGTTTTTTTTACTTTTTTTGCAATCCAAATTCATCCGATGAAGACCTGCCTCAGGGTACTTATTTTAGTGTTGTTTTCTCTACAGTATTCCCATGCTCAATCCTTTAAAAAGGAATACAAGCAATGGAAAAAAAGCTATAAGCAGAATTTTCGGTTAGATGAAAGCTCGCCTTTAGGAAGAATTGGCATTATGCGGCTTCGTTTTTTTAAACCCCGAGAAAATTATCGCGTTACGGCTAATTTGCTTCCCACTAATAGTAAGGAAATAATATCGTTCCCAACTACTACTGGTAAAACTATGGATTACATTGCGTTTGCTCAAGCATGTTTCAAAATTTACGAGCAACCCTGTACTTTAATGGTGTACAAAAGCGCTAAGGCATTGGAAAATGATGCGTATCAAAACTTTTTGTTTATACCCTTTCGTGATTACACGTGTGGAGATGAGTGTTATGGAGGAGGTCGTTATATCGATTTGCTGGCCAGTGATGTAAAGGATAATAAACTGGTAATCGACTTTAATCGCGCCTATAACCCTTATTGTGCTTATAATGAGATGTATTCGTGTCCGGTTCCGCCAGCCGAAAATTCATTGCCACTCGAAGTGCGGGTAGGCGAGAAGAAGTATAAGAAATTGGGCAGAGCACGCACTCAATAGTGCATCCAGTAATAGATAAGTTTGATGTACTCATTATTTACCATGATGAGACCGTTTTCTTTTGCCCACCACATCGATTCTGAATAGGTTAAAGAGGGCGCACCTTTCACAATTAGCGTTATTCCTGCGTTATCGAACTGGTCTTGAAATGCATAGCAGATACGTCGGGTGTGAAATCGGTCGCTGATTACCATCGCTTTCTTTATACTATGATTTTGACAATAGGCCTGAATGGCATCGGCCTCTTCGCGGGTTGAGGTGCCAACGGGCAGCAGTTCAATAGCGGTTTCATTAATCCCGTATTCCAAGAGTTTAATCTTGCTTAATTCGCATTCGCGCACATTTATTTTCATGGCCTCAAGTAATTCGGGTACACTTTCGCCGGTACAAATAATTTTAGGTGCTGCCCCTTTTTTAAATAGCGTTGCCGCTTCCTTGGCTCGCGAATCAGGATTGCCCGAAAGTACAAATAAGGCCTCGCAAGGTTCAAAAGCATGTTCTTCAATGAGGATGTTTCCAAAACCTCTCATTAAGGGCCTTCGAATGGCATAAAGCGTTACAATCAGTAAAACCGATACTGCTATAAAAATCCATCTGCTATATTTTTTAAATAGTTTCATGCAAAAATTGTTTATCCGTTCAAAATTAAATCACACGACTGGCAATAAAAGCCTGTAATATTCGTTAATTTGCAGTTCATGAAAAACGCAATTCGCTTATTTCTAACTATTGGACTGGGGCTGATGCTTTCGGTGGGATTTGCTCAAAAAGCTGATTTACTGCAGTTTTCGGGCGTTGTGGTTAGTGGCGATAGTTTAAAGCCCGTTCCATTTACGGCCATCACCGTTAAGGGAACATACAGAGGTACCTTGAGCGATTATTATGGATTTTTTTCTTTTGTAGCACAAGAGGGTGATACTATTGAGTTTTCGGTCTTGGGTTTTCGAAAATCAACGTACATCATTCCCGATAGTTTAAACGATTCGCGTTATTCCATCATTCAGGTTTTAAACCAGGATACGGTGATGTTACCTACCACAGTTATTTATCCCTGGCCCACCAAAGAGCAGATTTATGAATACTTTCTGAAGGCGCCTGTTCCCGACGACGATTTGGAACGAGCCCGCAAAAATCTGGCACAAGAAACCATCGTGGATATGGCGCTCACCGTGCCCATGGATGCTACCATGAATTACCGCAATAGCATGAATCAATACAATACGCGTTTGTACAATGCGGGGCAAATTCCTATGAATAACTTACTTAACCCTATCGCTTGGGCTAAGTTTGTTCAGGCTTGGAAAAAGGGCGAATTTAAACGAAAATCGAAGTAGGATATTGATGCGTCGTTTCCTGAGTTGTTTCATTTTCCTGTTACTGGTATTAAGTGCTTCCTCGCAGGCAGTGCTGCGCGGAAAGGTTACCGGACAGCAAGGTAATATTCTTTCGGGGGTGATTATTTATCAGCTTGGCAAAATGTCGAACAACACCACCTCGGATGCCGATGGTCGTTATAAATTAAACCTAGCCTCCGATACCACGCTTAACGTTGTAGTGCAGCTATCGGGATATCTAAACGATACGCTATCTATAAAGCTTGCCAAAGGCGAGGTGCGCGAAATGCGGGTAGAAATGGAGCAAAAAACCATCGAATTGGGAACCGCCGTCATCACCGATTCGCGCGCACTCGAAACCGGCATGGTGCCCATTGATCGAAGAATTATTACCTCAATAACAGGTCCAGGTGGCGGTATTGAAATGACCATAAAAACGTTGCCGGGCGTATATTCGAACAATGAATTGAGTTCGCAATACTCGGTGCGTGGGGGTAATTACGACGAAAATTTGGTGTATGTCAATGATGTGGAGATTTATCGTCCATTTTTAGTGCGTGCCGGACAGCAAGAGGGCTTGAGTTTTCCAAACCCCGATATGGTTGAAAATTTACGTTTTTCGGCGGGCGGTTTCGAAGCCAAATACGGCGATAAGATGAGTTCGGTGCTCGATATTCGGTATAAGCGGCCTAAAGATTTTGGAGGTGCGGTTTCGGCTTCTATCTTGGGAGGAAATATACAGCTCGAAGGCAGTGCCCTGGATTATCGTTTGTCGTGTATGATTGGCGCCCGTTATCGAACTACGCAGTATTTATTGAACAGTTTGGATGTTAACGGGCAATACCGTCCTGCCTTTACCGATGTACAGGGCTTTGTAACGTATTCGATTAGCGACAGGCTCGATTTTGACCTTTTGGGGAATTATGCGGTTAATAACTATCGGGTGTTTCCGCAAGACCAAAAAACCGAGTTTGGCACCATAAATCAGGCTTTGCAGTTGCGTGTATTTTTCGAAGGCAAGGAGCAAAATCGTTTTGCCACCGGAATGGGAGCTGCAACCATGCATTTTAGGCCCGATAAAAACACTTCGCTTAAACTGATTGCTTCGTCGTTTAACTCAACCGAGTCGGAACGCTCCGATGTAGAGGGTTTTTACTTTATTGATGAGCTGGAACGCGATTTAGGCAGCGACGATTTTGGCGATGTGGCCTTTAACCGCGGCATTGGCTCGTTTCTAACGTTCATACGCAATCGCCTCGATTATCAGGTTACAAATATCGAACATAAGGGAAGCCGTGCTTCGGGCAATCATTTCTTAAGCTGGGGCATTCGGGCACAAAATGAGCGCATTCAAGACGAACTTAAAGAATGGAAGATGATTGATTCGGCGGGCTACAGCTTGCCTGTGGGCCATACTTATGCGCTCGAAGTGCCCGAGAATGAAGCCATCATTTTAGACAGTTATCTGAAAAGCGATACGGTATTAAATTCCTTTCGTTATCATGCCTACGTGCAGGATGAAGTGCGCTGGAAACAAGATTCTGTGCAGTATTCTATAACCGCCGGATTGCGTGCCAATCATTGGACCTTGAACGGGCAAACTTTGGTAAGTCCACGTATGGTATTTTCCATGCGTCCACTTTTCTGGAAACGCGAAATTACCTTTCGTGCCGCCGCCGGTCACTATGCACAGCCGCCTTTTTACCGCGAGTTGCGAGGGTTTGACGGAGGAGTAAAAACGGGCGTTAAAGCCCAGGAGAGTTGGCATTTTATTACCGGGGCTGAGTTTACCTTTAAATCGTGGGGGCGCGATTTTAGCTTTTACTCGGAGGCCTATTACAAGATTCTACGAAATTTGGTGCCGTATGAAATTGATAACGTTAGGGTTAGGTATTATGCCGCTAATTTGAGTGATGGTTATGCCACAGGCTTGGATTTAAAAGTAAACGGCGAGTTTGTAAAAGGCGTGCAAAGTTGGGCCAGCATGAGTTTGATGCAAACCAAGGAAGATATTCGCAACGATTTTTACTACGACTATTTTAATGCCGATGGCGATAAAATTATCAAAGGATATTCTTCCGACCCTGTAGCCGATTCTGTTAGGGTAGAGCCTGGTTTTATTCCACGGCCAACCGACCAACGTTTTAATTTTAGCTTGTTTTTTCAGGATTATTTGCCCCGCAACGAAAGTTTAAGCATGCAAATTACCTTAATTTATGGCTCTCGCCTCCCAATGGGCCCGCCCGATTTAAATCGTTATCGCGACACCTTGCGCATTCCGCCATACCGACGTGTAGATATTGGTTTTACAAAACATTTTATCTCGGCAAATCGTCCGTATAAAAAAGACAATTGGCTCAAAAATGTAAAGGCACTTTCACTCTCGCTCGAGGTGTTCAACTTATTGGGGGTAAATAATACGGTTTCGTATTTATGGATTAAAGACGTTACGAACCGCCTGTATGGAGTGCCCAATTATCTCACCAACCGATTACTGAATCTAAGACTGCAGGCGAGCTTCTAACCCGTAGTCCAGCTTTAGGTATTGTTATAACGATTCCCTGAGTTCGACAAGGGCTTTGCGTGCAGTTTTTAATTTTTGAATCAAAACCTCATGAGTTGCTTTTGGGGCTTCGGCGTTTGGAGCCTTTAATTGCTGTCGGGCGCCTTCTAAGGTAAATCCTTGTTCTTTTACCAGCGTGTAAATACGTTTAAAGATATCGAGATCGGCGGCAGTAAAAAGGCGGTTTCCTTTTTTATTTTTTTTAGGCTTAATGGATGGAAATTCCTTTTCCCAAAAGCGGATGAGCGAATGGTTTACCTGAAATATGTCGGCCACCTCACCAATGGTATAAAATAATTTTTCGGGGTTATGCGGTATCTCGGGCATTTTGGATTGCGTCTGCTGTTCAAATTTACATCATGCATACACACAACGGTGGCGCTTGTTAATAATAAGCGCTGAATGTTGATTAGTTAAAGCCTGATTAATCAATCGAATTGAATGTACAATAGCTTTTTATAGTTGATCAGTGGGAGGTTTTCGGTTTAATTCCATCAAATCGGAATTGCATTCAGCCCACACCACTAATGTTGCAAAGCTATTGCCCAATTAGGGTTAAATTAATAATTAATCCTTTGATTATTAGTAAATTAATTTGCGATATGCGTTTTAAACGTTTATAAACGTTTACTAACGGATATCTGTTGCGGAGGCATTAGCTTCGCGTTGGGCAGGGGGGGATAGGATTCCTACAAAATCAAAAGGTTTAAACCAAAATAACTTTTCAAGATTGCTGTTGATATCGACAATTATTGGTCAATCTGCAAACTATTATAAGCCTTTTCAAAGAGGATTTCTCTCAGCACATAGGCACGATGGCGTTAAAAGGAATTGACATATTGGTGCATAATTCTGCTCGATTAATTAAGTATTTACAGTTAATGTTTATTGAGCCTCAGATTATGCAAGGCGAGGCTGAGTGATTCTTTTCTTGGCACTCGAACCTGTAAGAGAAAAAGCAAAAGGAATTTTCAGTTTCGAATAATTAATGGTGGGCAATGGGGCAGAATAATACCTACAAAATGTTAATAACCCTGTATATATCTTTTGTTTAGCGCAAAGCATTATGCCTAATTAAAGTATGGAAATTTGAAAAACACATCACAGGCATGAGCAATCGCAACGATACCGGAATTAGCCGTACCCGCCACGAGCAGGTGCTTGACACTATTGATGAAGTAACCCGTATATCGAGTTCGCTGGGTATTTCGCAGCTGCAACTCGAAGATGCGCAGCTAAACGGTGCATATATTCATGTAAACGGCAAACAGGTGGTTAATTTTGGGTCCTGCAGTTATCTAGGCCTCGAGCGTCATCCACAAATTATTCAAGGAATTATTGATGCTACGGTGCGTTACGGTTCGCAATTTTCTTCCTCGCGCGCATATGCATCTGTTACGCTTTATACCGAGGCCGAAAATCTATTGGAACAAATGTTTCGTCAGCCGGTTTTATTGGCACCAACCGTTACTTTAGGCCATCAGTCAAACATACCGGTTTTGGTGGGCGAACACGATGCCGTTATTATGGACATGCAGGTGCACAGCTGCGTGCAGTCGGCCTGTCAGCTTTTAAAAACGCGCAATATTCCCGTTGAGCTTATACGCCATAACCGATACGATTTGCTCGAAGAGCGTATTGTAGAGTTGTCTAAAAAGCACGAAAAAATCTGGTACATGGCCGACGGTGTGTACTCTATGTATGGCGATTTTTTGCCGGTTGAAGCGTTGTATGATTTGCTCGATCGTTATCCGCAATTTCATTTATATGTGGATGATGCACACGGTACCGGCTGGGCAGGACGTCAGGGCAAGGGCTACGTGTTAAGTCAGAAACCTTTTCATGAACGTTTATATCTGGTGGCCGGTTTAGCGAAGAGTTTTGCCGCATGCGGAGGGGTTCTCGTTTTTCCGAACCAGCGCGATAAGGAACGGGTGCGCAACTGTGGTGGCACGTTTATTTTTTCGGGGCCCATTCAACCCCCTATGTTAGGCGCCATTGTGGCATCTGCACGCTTGCATTTAAGCGATGAATTAAGTTATTACCAAGCCGAGCTGCAGAAACGGGTGTCTTATTTTGTGGAAACCTGCAAGCAGTTAAATCTACCCCTTATTGGAGAGTCCAATTCACCTATATTCTTCATTGGTGTAGGTAAACCTTCGGTAGGTTATAATATGGTGACGCGCATCATGAACAAAGGCTACTTTATCAATTTAAGTGTATTCCCAAGTGTGCCGTATAAAAATACAGGTTTACGAATTCCAATAAC
>JBKCHQ010000239.1:0-3431 GCA_046302715.1 Bacteroidia bacterium
CAAAAGCAGAAATCGCAGATTGAATCGCTGAAATACGAAGCCGAACAGGCCGAACGAAGCGGTGATTTTGGCAAAGTAGCCGAGATTCGTTACGGGCGAGTTAAAGATGCCGAGAAGACCATAGAAGAACTTAAAGCACGCCTTATTGAAACGCAGCGAGGCAAGGCTATGATCAAGGAAGAAGTGGATGCCGAAGACATTGCGGGCGTTGTAAGCCGCTGGACGGGCATTCCTGTAAATCGGATGCTACAAAGCGAGCGTGAAAAACTGCTGCATCTCGAAGCCGAACTGCATAAGCGTGTGGTAGGCCAGGATGAAGCCATCGAAGCCGTATCGGATGCCATTCGACGATCACGAGCAGGCTTGCAAGATAAGCGCCGCCCAATTGGCTCCTTTATTTTCCTCGGAACAACCGGTGTGGGTAAAACCGAACTGGCGAAAGCGCTGGCAGAATTCCTCTTCAATAACGACCAAGCCATGACGCGAATCGACATGAGCGAATACCAGGAGCGGCACTCGGTGAGTCGGTTGGTGGGCGCGCCTCCGGGATATGTGGGCTACGATGAAGGTGGCCAGCTTACTGAAGCAGTGCGACGGAAACCATACAGTGTAGTATTGCTCGACGAAATCGAAAAAGCGCATCCCGATGTATTCAACATACTTCTTCAGGTGCTCGACGACGGACGCTTAACCGACAACAAAGGTCGAGTCGTGAACTTTAAAAACAGCATCATCATTATGACCTCCAATATTGGATCGCACCTGATTCAGGAGAGTTTTGAAGAAATGAACGAATTCAATCAGGATGAGGTTATTGCCACAGCGAAAAACAAAGTGTTCGAATTGCTCAAAAAATCGATTCGTCCGGAGTTTTTGAACCGTATTGACGATATCATCATGTTCCAGCCGTTGAGTCGGGCCAATGTAGAGGAAATTGTAAAGTTACAGTTCGCAGGAGTTCAGCAGTTATTGCGCGAACAAGGCTATACGCTCGAAGCAACCCTCGAAGCGATTGACTGGCTGGCACAATTGGGGTACGATCCGCAATTTGGCGCACGACCGGTAAAACGCTTGTTTCAGCGAAAAGTGCTGAATGAATTGAGCAAGCAAATTCTGGCAGGAAGTATCAGTCGCGACAAAGTGATTATGCTCGATATGATTGAGAACCAATTGTTCTTCAGAAACATTGAGCGCGAATTAGTTTAAGTTTATTTTGTGTTGGTTTTTGAAGGTCGATTCGGGGCACCCAGAGTCGGCCTTTTTTGTCTGTAAGCCACATTAATCAACAAGGATGGTTGAAATATTAATTTGACATTGGGAAAGCAATTTCGTAGGAATCCTATCCCCCCCTGCCCAACGCGAAGCTAGCCCCTTCAAAACGAATAGCCGTTAATAAACGATTACAAACGTTTAAAACACTTGGGTAGTTAAATTGTGGATACACAAAATACAAGAACTAGAATCCTGAAATTAATTGCCTTTTTCCTTTAAAAGGTAAAATTAACAAGGATGGTTGAAATATTAATTTGACATTGGGGAAGCAATTTCGTAGGAATCCTATCCCCCCCTGCCCAACGCGAAGCTAGCTCCTTCAAAACGAATAGCCGTTAGTAAACGATTACAAACGTTTAAAACGTTTGTGGATTTTAAGGTGCAATATTTAACCAATTGTTCCATTCAGAATTACAGTTACCCCCAATTTTATTCAAAAACACCTCGGCAAGTTTGCTTGCTTTATTCGTGTGTCAGATAATTTAGATATTGCGAACAATTTTGCATTTCAGAAGTTATTTAACCAACAAAATCAAATATATGCGCCCTACAATTCTTCTTTTCTGTTTAGCACTTTCGATTCAAACTTTATTTTCGCAGCAAACAGGAACCATAAGGGGTACAATACGCGATAAAAATACACAGGAGCTGCTCATTGGAGCTACGGTTCAAATTGAAGGTACGAGCTTAGGAGTAGCAGCCGATTTGAACGGAAACTATAAAATCAATAACGTACCTGTGGGTTCTTACACCGTCAAGGCCAGTTTGGTGGGATATCAGCCGCTCAGTAAGTTTAACGTAGCCTTGAGTTCTGGCAACGATCAGGTTATTAATTTTGAGTTAAGTCCAAACCAAACCGATTTAAAAGAAGTCGAAATTACATTCGATAAAAATAAATCGGCAGCGGCCGTAGATATGGTAACGCCGCTATCGGTTCAATCACTTACAACAGAGGAAATACGCTCCAATCCAGGTGGAAATTTCGATATTTCAAAAGTAATACAGGTATTGCCCGGAGTTGCTGGTGCCGCATCGGCATCATTTCGTAATGATATCATTATTCGCGGCGGGGCGCCCAATGAAAATGTGTTTTATCTGGATGGCATCGAGATACCGGTGATTAATCACTTCCAAACACAAGGAAGTTCTGGCGGACCAGCGGGTATGCTAAATGTTTCTTTTATTGAGGATGTTAAACTGAGTACGTCTTCTTTCGATGCCCGCTTCGATAATGCGCTGGCTTCGGTATTTCAGTTTAAGCAACGCGAAGGAAACCCGGAGCGATTGAGTGGCAATTTTCGCCTCTCATCTACCGAATTTGCTACCACTTTGGAGGGTCCTGCAGGAAAAAACACCAACTTTCTTGTTTCGGCAAGACGCTCTTACCTCCAGCTGCTGTTCGAAGCAATAGACCTCCCCATTAGGCCTAATTACTGGGATTTTCAGTTTAAAGTGAGTCACCGCATAAGCAATAAAGGAACGTTAACGCTTTTAGGTGTGGGTGCTATTGATGAATTCTCGTTTGGAGTGCCGCGCGAATCCACACCTGACAAAACATTTATTTTGAATGCCACACCTTCCATTAATCAGTGGAATTATACCAACGGTTTGGCTTATCGTCACTTAATTGAAAATGGATTTGTGAATATTGCCTTAAGTCGAAATATGTTCAACAACGAAATCGACCGATTTGAAAACAAGGATGAAGGAAATGAGGAGGCCCGTATTTTAAAAATACGATCGCAGGAAATTGAAAATAAGTTGCGTTTAGATGTCAATAAGTTTGTGAATGGCTGGAAGTATTCTTATGGTGTTTCGGCTCAATATGTAAAATTCAACAACTTCTTGTTTAATCGTTTGGTAAAAGAAAGTGTAGGTCCATCAGGCGATAGCATTCCTGCCATAGTATTGAATTATAATGCAGCACTTGAATTTTACCGTTACGGAGCCTTTGCACAGGTTTCACGCAGATTCTTCAACGAAAAACTATTGCTTACGGCAGGCTTACGCACCGACGGCAACAGCTTTACCGAAGATGGCAATAACTTATTTAACACTCTTTCGCCTCGTGCAGCAGTTTCGTATCGTCTGTTGCCCAAATGGAACATCAACGCATCGGTGGGTGATTATTATAAAATCCCAACCTATACGGTGCTTGG
>JBKCHQ010000240.1:0-19088 GCA_046302715.1 Bacteroidia bacterium
CAGTGATGGATGAGTATAATACTTTTTTTGATAAATTTGCCGTCGGAAAGTATGCCGATCAAGCGAAAAGTATTTATCAAAAAGCTTTTCAACGGTATAACGATTACAAACTTTAAGAAAAAAAAATGGCAGCAGAATCAACAACAGTAACCCGCGATTTAAGAACGCTTGAAGGCGATACCGGTAATATTTATGAAACTATTTCCATTCTTGCCAAAAGAGCCAACCAAATTGGCGTAAATGTTAAGGAAGAGCTTAATGCAAAGCTGGCCGAATTTGCTACCTCTAGTGATAATCTCGAAGAAATTTTCGAAAACCGTGAGCAAATAGAGATTTCTCGCCATTACGAACGCATGCCTAAGCCTACGCTTGTGGCTATCAGCGAATTTCAGGAAGGAAAGGTTTATCACCGCAACCCTACTGAAGAAAGCACCGAACTATAAGTTAATTCCGGCTTGTGCTGTTCCGGAAAAAAATCATCGTTGCCGTTACAGGAAGCATTGCTGCCTATAAAAGCGCGCAGCTGGTTCGTTTATTAGTTCGTGCCGGAGCAGAGGTAAAAGTACTGATGACCGAATCGGCAAAAGATTTCATAACTCCTTTAACGTTAAGTACCTTATCAAAAAATCCGGTTCACTCTTCGTTTACACGCGGACCCGAGGGCGAATGGACCAATCATGTAGAATTAGGTCTTTGGGCTGATGCTCTTGTAATGGCTCCGGCCAGCGCTAATATGCTGGCGCAATGCGCTAATGGTATTTGCGATAATTTAATGTCGGCGGTGTATTTATCGGCGCGATGTCCGGTGTTTTTTGCGCCGGCCATGGATCTTGATATGTGGAAACATGCGGCCACGCAACGCAATACCGACCGACTGCGCGAAGTAGGTAACCTTATCGTGGAGCCTGCCTCTGGCGAATTGGCGAGCGGGCTTGTGGGAGAGGGCCGAATGGCAGAGCCCGAGGAAATTGTACATCGGCTGGAGACCTATTTTAATCTGAACCGACAAATGCACGGCCGAACCCTATTGGTTACTGCAGGCCCAACCCAGGAACCGATTGACCCTGTTCGCTATATTTCTAATAATTCATCGGGAAAGATGGGGTATGCGCTGGCCGAAGAACTGGCGTCGAGGGGCGCTAAAGTATATCTAATAAGTGGTCCGGTGAGTTTAAACGTTCAACATCCTTCCATTGAACGTATTTGGGTAAACACCGCCGAAGAAATGCTTAATGCCTCGTTAAAGGTTTTTCCTTCCTGCGATGCTGCCATCTTAACGGCTGCAGTGGCCGATTTTAAACCTACTGTTATCGCTGAGACAAAGATTAAAAAGACCGAGGCCCCGCAAACCATTTCGCTTAGTTTAAATTCAGACATCCTCGCCACTTTGGCCCAACAAAAAACTTCCCGACAGGTGGTTGCGGGCTTTGCACTCGAAACGGAGAACGGACGTGCCAATGCCGAGAAAAAGCTGCATACTAAACATTTGGATTTCATCGTTCTTAACGAGCTCAATGCCACAAATGCGATGTTTGGAAGCGATTTTAATACCATCGAACTTTTTTGCCCATCAAAAGGTTGGCAATCTTTCGCAAGAACTTCTAAATTTGAAGCAGCACGAGAAATTGCCCAATACCTCAATACGTTTTTGCCCGATGTGGAATAAATTATTTATCCTGTTTCTGTTTGTATGCTACGGCAAATCTGCATTTTCGCAGGAGCTTAATTGCCGTGTGAGTGTGCTGTCGCAACAGGTGCAGCTCAGCGATAAACGTATTTTTACCACACTTGAAACAGCGGTTCGTGAGTTTATGAATAATACCCGCTGGACTAACGACCAATTTAAACGCGACGAGCGCATTGAGTGTAACCTTACGTTTAACATTACCAAATACAACCAGCCCGATGAAATGTCGGGATCATTGCAGATTCAAGTGCGACGTACCGTTTTTAGTACCAATTACGGCACTGTGTTAATGAATTTCATGGACGAGGATATTCAGTTTCGATATCTAGAATATCAGCCTATTGAGTTTTCCGATAATGCGTATGTGTCGGGATTGGCCAGCCTGCTTGGGTATTATGCGTATGTAATTTTGGCGATGGATTATGATTCGTTTTCGTCGGAAGGCGGCACACTCTATTGGCAAAAAGCGCAACAGGTGGTTCAAAATGCTCTTCAGGATCCGGCAAAAGGCTGGAAACCCAACGATATTCCTCCTCGAAATCGTTACTGGTTTGTGGAAAATTATATGAATCCGATTTTCAAGCCTATGCGTGAGGCCAATTATAAGTATCATCGCATGGGCCTCGATAATATGTACGGCAAAATGGATGCTGGCCGCGCAGCTATTATCGAAGCTTTGCAAAAGCTTCAGCAGGTGAATAAGCAAAGGCCTGCATCGTATAATCTGCAATTGTTCTTCAATGCAAAGTCCGACGAGCTGGTAAATATCTTTAAGCAGGCCAGTTCGCAGGAAAAAGCGCAGGTAATTGAACTGTTAAGCGAGCTCGATCCTACCAATAGCAGTAAATACCAGAAGATTAATCAGTAATTCGAAATTACTTTTCAACAAGCCATTTTGCATTGGTGCTTGTGATTATTTTAGTGGCTGCGAGGTTAAAACCTGCTGCGTGTTTATGATGCTTTCCCTCGAAGAAAAATACCTTGTCGTTGAGCAATTTGCCCGAAACCTAATTGCTGGCGACAGAAAGGGTTTGTTGAGTTTACTCGACAAGGAAGGTGAATTTGAGTATCAGACTTTAGAATTAAAAACACGCATTTATAAACGTGTAGATTATATTGATGATTTGCTTACGCGCCGATTGGTTTTTTTGAAGTATAATGACGTGCTGGACTATAAAATCATTCGTCAATACGAAAACGATGTTAGCGATTGGGTGTTGCTCATTAACGATGGTTTTTTTCCATACATGGCTTATGTTGATAAAGAAGATTGTGCTGCCGGTATCGCTTTTGAGTTTAATGGGAAATACATCAGCTTTATTCGTTTTTGCTTTTCATACCCGGGCTGCATTCGCCAGAGTTTTTTGGAGCGTTTTGAGCAAGAGGTCGATCAAAAACTCAAGCAGTTTGGCGAGAATTATTACGAGTTTGCAGCAGAAGCAGTTTTTATGCGTAAGTACGGCGAAATTCCCATGCCTGATTTTGAAAACAGAAACGAGTATATTTTTTGGAATCATTACATTAATACCACATTTTCTTTTACGAAAAAACCCGATAAAGCCTATGTGAATACGGCCGGTATTCCTTTGGACGACGATGAGTTTTTCTCAACAGACAATAATGGCGGGGCAGAATGGGATGAAGAAGATGATGATGACGAGCCTTGGTTTGGCGATGATGATCCTCCGTTTTAATTTCAACTCAGGTTAAGCGATAGCAATGAAAGGCTCTAATGCTTAGGGCCCTGGATCTGCGCGATGCATCTGGGTTAATCCCGCCGAATCATCGGTTCATTGGGCCCTTGCGGCAAATTGTGGAATGCAATTGCGCAATTTTGGTTCAAGAGAGATTTGCAAACGTACCTACACAATTTAATGTTAAACGTTACAAACTATATTTTGTGATTCATGGTCATTAATGATTTGTTATTGATGTTTTGAATTTTTATTGCCTGAAAATATGCGGCATAATACTAACTTAGCTGCGCAATAAAACCATCATGAAAAAAATCTTCATTTCGCTTCTGCTTATTCTTAGCATTAAACTCAATGCGCAGGAAAATTTCAACATGCAGTTACGCAGCCATCTGCCTTTTCCGGGTAAAACCTGCGCCAATATTTGGGGCTATGCTGATTCTCTTAACAATGAGTATGCTTTGGTAGGAACCAGCACCGGCTTATCTATCGTAGATGTTACCAATCCCGATACGCCCGTCCTGCTGTTTGATATTCCATCGGTACAGAACTTCTGGCGCGAGGTAAAAACCTGGGAAGGATTTGCTTATGTGACTACAGAAGGCGACGGAGGTGGGCTTCTCATTGTTGATTTAAGAAACCTGCCTGACGCTATTGATTATCAAACCTACACCGGGAATGGTGCCATTAGCGGTCAACTTTCAACCATTCACGCCTTGCATATCGATAACGGTCGCTGTTATCTGTATGGTTCAAATATTGGGGTAGGAGGGGCGCTGATTTTAGATCTATCCGATCCCTGGAACCCCAATTACATTGGTCAATACAACGATTATTATGTTCACGATGGATATGTTGAAGGCGATACTGCCTGGTTTGGTAATATTTACGATGGATTTTTCTCTGTAGTGGATGTATCTAATCCTTCAAATCCAATAGAACTCCGCTTGCAAGAAACACCGGGCAATTTTACCCACAATACTTGGCTTACCGACAATAATCAGTTTTTGCTTACCACCGACGAAGTGAGTAATTCCTATTTGGCTTCCTATGATATCTCCGATATCAATAATATTCAGGAAGTAGACCGTTTTCAAACCGCACCAGGTTCTAATTGTATTGTTCATAACACGCATGTGTGGAACGATTATGCCGTTACTTCCTGGTATACAGAAGGGGTAGTGGTGGTTGATGCCGATCGAGGCGATAATCTTGTGGAGGTGGCACGTTATGATTTTAGCGATTTTGAAGGTGATGGCTTTCACGGCTGCTGGGGTGTATATCCGTATTTGCCTAGCGGTAACATCATTGCTTCTGATATCGAAACCGCACTTTGGGTGCTTACACCCGATTACAAACGTGGCTGTTACCTCGAAGGAACCGTTACCGATAGCACATGTGGAACCCCGCTTACCGGCGTTACCGTTACCATCGGAAACAATGTGGCCAGCGACCAAAGCAAAGACAATGGAGTATTTAAATTGGGGACTTTTCAGGCAGGAACATATTCGGTTACTTTCTCAAAACCAGGATATCAAAGTGTTACCATCAACAACCTGCAGTTTATCAATGGCAATCTCATCGAATTGGATATAAATATGTTTAGTCCAAATATTGTAGGACTTAGCGGACAAGTGAACACAGAAGGAGGGGCTGCTATTGAAAATGCCTTTGTGAGTGTAAGTGATGCTGCAAATGCCTACACGTTTAGTAGCGATGCAAACGGAGAGTACACCCGTTGCGATATTTTACCAGGAACCTACACCGTAGTGAGCGGACTTTGGGGCTACCAAACCGAATGTATTTCTGGATATAATCTAAGCAGTACTAGCGCACCTATAAATACTCAACTGCCAGTGGGTTATGAAGATGATTTTCAATTTAATTTCGGTTGGACCTCTAATGCCACATCGCCTGCCGGATTGTGGGAACGTGTTTTGCCCGCAGCTACCACCATTAGCGGACAAACATCAAATCCGGGCAGTGATGCATCAGGCGATTGTAATGGTTTTGCTTATGTAACAGGAAATGCTGTTGGAAGCGGGCCGGGTACCGATGATGTGGATGATGGCTGCAGTGAGCTGGTATCTCCGCTAATGGATCTAAGTTCGTATCAAGACCCTCACATCCGCTTCAAATATTGGTTTTTCAATGGAGGTGGTAATAGTACCGGAAATGACACCTTGTATTTTAAAGTGAGTCAGAACGGAGCCGAAGTTAACGTGGCTAAACGTACCCTTAGCTCGTCGCCACTTTCGCAATGGACCGACTTTAACTTCAGAGTACTGGACTATGTATCGGGGCTCAATCAGGTGCGTTTTTCTATTGAAGCCTGCGACGTAGCGCCCGGCCATCTTGTTGAAGCAGGTTTGGATTTATTTGAGGTGTACGATTCAATTACGGTGGGCATTCCTACGATGAATTCTACAAATAATGAAGTGGTTATCGTTCCAAACCCCTCAATGGGTCAAGCCGCATTAAAATCGCTTGTAGCGATTAGCGAATATGCGGTGTTTGATTTGAGCGGAAGATCGATTCATGTTGGTACAGCAAGTTCATTGAATAATGAAATCATATTGCCCGCTCAATTACCCGCAGGCGTTTATACTGTTTCGGTAACGGATATTAATCGTTCAAAAACGGTATTGCGCTGGATTAAGCAATAGTTGATGATCTTTTTCTGCCATGAGTAAAAGTCGGAATTTGGCCCTTGCTGTTCTGAGCGCCGTTTTACTCAGCTTTTCGTGGCCGATAATAGGCAGTAGCTGGCTTATTTTTGTTGCCTGGCTACCGCTTTTACTCCTTGCAGAGCAGGCCGTCAGAAATGATGATTTGCGACTTGGGTTAAAACCATTATTTTTTCTTTCGCACCTCACGTTTTTTATTTGGAATGTGGGTACAACATGGTGGATTGTAAATGCCTCTGGAGTGGGTGCAGCCCTGGCATTTATTGCAAATTCCTTTCTCATGGCGGTGGTCTTTGTGACGGTGGTTTGGGTTCGTACAAAAAATACACGACTTAATACGCCCTGGCTCTTAATCCCATTTTGGCTGGCTGGCGAATATTTGCATCACGACTGGGATTTATCCTGGCCCTGGCTTACCCTTGGGAACGCCTTCGCCGATAATATTCAACTAATTCAATGGTATGAATATACAGGCAGTTCAGGCGGATCAGCCTGGATACTTTGTGTAAATATTCTGCTGCTTAACGTTTACAAAGATTTTACAACTCAAAAACCTATAAAGCCTGCAATACGAACATTGGCCATTGTTCTGCTTGTGCCCGTGGCCGTATCATTAACGCTATTTTTAACCTGGAAACCTAAGGGCGAATCTGCCACGGTAGGTTTGGTTCAGCCCAACATCGATCCCTACGGATTTAAGTTCGATTTCAGCACACTCGACGATCAGCTCGACTCCTTTTTAATGCTGGCCGCTACGGTTACCGACTCTTCAACCCAGTGGCTTATTGGACCCGAAACAGCATTGGTTCGTTCTATTGATGAAGATGAATTCGAAGAAAGCAAGCGCATTCAAAAACTTCGAGCCCTCGAGCAGCAATTTCCGAAACTGAATATTCTCATTGGCGCCGAAACGCATAAAATTTATTATCCCGGCCAAACGGTTTCAGCATCGGCACGGAAAGATGCCAGCGGATTTCACTACGATGTTTTCAATACGGCTGTATTGCTTAATAACCCCGCAATTTTTTATCACAAATCGAAGTTAGTTCCGGGAGTTGAGCAAATGCCTTTCCCTTGGTTTTTTCGTTTATTCGAAGATTTTGCCATTGAACTGGGTGGAACCAGTGGGACTTTAGGTAAACAAGATGAGCGTACCGTAATGCCTGCCCGTGATGGAAAAACTGTAGCGGCACCAGCCATTTGCTACGAATCGGTGTTTGGTGATTTTTTAACGCAATATGTGCGTAAGGGCGCCAGTTTTATTGCCGTAATTACTAACGATGGCTGGTGGGGCGATACGCCGGGATATAAGCAACACTTGGCATATGCCAGGCTACGGGCCATCGAAAACAGACGCGACGTAGTGCGTTCGGCCAATACCGGTATATCATGTTTTATAAATCAGCGGGGAGAAATAACAAAGCAACTTCCCTATTGGAAATCAGGTGCTATTAAACAAACCATTGCCAACAATACCGAATTAACCTTGTTTAGCCGAACAGGCGATTTAATTGGCAAAGCATCGGTGTTTTTAGTGTTGTTTATTTTTATTGGTATGGTATCTAACAAAATACGCCGTGCCGTTAGAAAAAAGAAAGTTAATAGCATAGATGTTGGCTGAAACTAATTAGTAGAGAGCCTTTTCGATGTATATATCTGTCGATTTTTGTGATAAAAAGAAACAAAAAAATCAAGGCGTCAATAAATTGTCCTGCCTTGGGATTCCTCTCCGTTGCGTCGTTAAAACGCATTCCAGAGTAAGAAACTCATATTCATATTTATATTCGAACAGTTTGCACCACTAATGCTGCATAGGTCCTTTTGGATGTTTGGCCGGTTACCCTAATCTATAATCAGGGCTTTCAGGTTGAAATTTATCAGAAGTCGAGAAAAATATACTTCAGTAATTGGGTAACTTTTTAAACCCACCCCAATAATTTATTTCCCTGAGGCAACGTCGTGCAAATGATCTAAGCGTGCGTTTTTGTCGGCACTTATTTGCTCCTTTGTTTTAGCATTGGCTTGTTCGCTGGGTAGCGGCATGGTCATTCGGTATTTCTGCTCATTCTGCAATGCTGCGCCCGAATTTTTCTGCAACAGGGCATTTCGTACTTCCTGGGCATTCTGCCGATTAAATTGCAGTATTTCTGTACTCTGTAATGCAGGCTTCAGTATGCCTGAGGTATTGCGCTGCCACAGGGCTAAATCGTTTATATGAAGCGACTTTTGAGCAATCATTATTTGGTCTATTTTGGCAAAGGTGCCGGGCAAATCTTCGTCGGTGTCTCTTCCCCATCTCAGGTATGCCCCTGCAGGTGCAATGGGTGCACTAAGTTTGACGTCGCCTGTCGAACTTCCATTAAGTATTAATGAGCATGTTGAGCCTCCATCGAAAACCGATAACGATATATGCGACCAACGTCGTATGGGAAGCGTGGCTGTGCCCGAAATAATTTGTGTATGTATTTCGGCTCCATCGGCCCATTGAAGTTCCAGCTGATTATGGGCATTTACAAATAGTCTGAAGCCTTCGAGTTGGCTCAAATTACCGAAAATAAATTGGCTTCCGTCTTTTAATGGAAAAATTGAAAATTGTATAGAAAACTCTTTAAAGAAACTTGTTTGTTGAGAGAAACGGCAAACGGCGAAATCGCCGCGGCGTCGATCAAAAACACGAGCATTCCCGACAAAGCCCTTTTCGGGATGTGTGCCCGATAGCAGCATTGATAATGCAGTTTTATTGAAAGCCGAAAAACCCTGATTTAAATTGATATAGGTTATGCCTTCGAGGTATTGCGATGGGGTAGAAGGTGCCGTTACAGGACTTCCGAATAAAGCTTCAACTTCGTGTTCATTATTGGCATTTGAAGTTTCAATCCATAGCATAACCTGTAGTGTTCCGGTTTCGGCATCATACGACTCAACCGAATGCGATAAAAAATCTGAACGGCCAGCTACTTTAAACTTTACATCTCCTGCTTGCGGCTGCATTATTTTTCCGCCAAATTCAACACTTCGAAAATCTTTGTCGCTAAATTCCATTAATACAGGAAAAGCAGTGCCTGAAGTTAGGGCGCTTTGAGAAAACGCCGGCAACTTAAACTTTTTACTAAACCCGAACACCGCATTTTTTTCAGTAACGGCAATGGCATCCTTGCGACCAACAAAAATAAAATACCCCCATAAGGCAAGACCCAAAAACGCAACAGCTCCGGTCAAAAGCACAAGCTGTGTTTTGAGTCGAAGCGAGGTGCGCGTGCGTGGTTTTAATTTCATTCGCTGTTTCATCAACCTTTCGATTTTGGGGCTACGTAAAACTCAAGGTAAAGGTTCCGTAATTTCGGAATTATTCTTTACCGGTTTCTAAAGCAGCACTCGAAGGCGCGGCAGTTACCGGTGCGGTAGAATTAACACGCACCACTGCGCTGTAGCTAAATGTTTGATCGGTTCCTACCGTCATAATGCGGTAATAATTTTCACCCGGGATGGGCGCTTCATCCACAAATGAGTAAAATAAATTTACACACAAAGGCGAACCTACACGGTCTTTAAAACCAAGCGCCTCAAAGTCTTGTCCATCGGCCGAACGCTCCACGATAAATATTCCGTCTTTTTCATCGTTGGCTACCATCCATCGAACATAGGTCTTGCCTTCATTATATACCGGCGAAAACGATAATATAGGGTTATAGGCATCCTGTATTAAACTGGCAGCTCCTACTAGCCCGGTTCCCATTTTATTTTGTGCGGTAACAGCGGAGTTAAATCCCAGAAAAAGGATACATGTAAAAATAAAACTCCATACGGTATTAAGTGATGTAGATGCTGTTTTCATATGTATTGATGTGTTCATTTTGTTTTTTGCTTTTGATTTACGTAAAGCTAATTCAGTGGTTATAGCTGATAAGCCACGCTTTAATCACTTATTTACGGATGTAAGATTGAGGTGCTTGAATGCAAAGCATTAAACTTAATTTCCCATATTTATTAGGATTTATAGGTATTATATCATTGAATATACGGTGGCCGTTTATGTAAGAAAATGCCAGGGATATTTAGTTTGATTAAAAATTATAAGCACTTATATGATTTATTTCTTCAATACATTTCAATCTTGCCTCATAAATGAATGTTTCCTCAAAAAAATTATTGATTTGAGCAAATTAATTCCATAAAAAAAACCCCGGAATTCCGGGGTTCTCCAAAGTTAAGGTGGTAGGTAATTAGGTTCTTTTGATCAGTTTAACCTGATTCGAATTATCTTTTTGGGCAACCTGCAGGAAATACACTCCTGGCTTCAAGGGCGCATCGGCTTTGTATTTAAAAATCTGAGGACTTTCTTTTGAGCAAGTAATTTCCTCTTCATGCAATATTTCGCCGTTTAAACTCATGAGTTTTATACGTGCAGCACCATCTTCAGGAACCGAATAACTTACTTCGAATTCTTTTTCAAATGGGTTTGGTGCCGCTGCCTTTATTTTTATTTCTTGAGCGGTTTCATCTTCAACGTTTACGGGGGTAATCATTGAATATTCTACTTCGCCGTCGGTATTGGTTAATTTAACCCGATAATAATTAGTACCGACCTGTGGCTTTGAGTCTCTGAATCGGTAATTCAACAACTCATTACTATTGCCGGCTCCGGGTTTTACTCCAACCTCAGTGAATGAAATTCCGTCGGCAGAACGTTCAATGGTGAACGACTCATTATTTTTTTCGCTGAGCGTGATCCACTTTAATTCTACAGACGCGCCTTGAGCTTCGGCATCAAATGTGAGCAAGCTCATTGAAATCTGCTGCACAATGTTTTCGGTAGCCCCTGCTTTGGCAAATTCCAGTGGCTTGCTTTGATTGGCATATTCAGTTGCCATCCAGGCTGCAGGACGCATTACATTAGAAACATGTACCTCATCCACCAGACCTCCGAAATAATATTGCTTTTTCTTTGGATCGCGTCCAATTTGTAGGGGATCAGAACTACCAGCAAGCGAAATTTCGGTATGTAAACCTCTGTCGGCGCGACCGTTTACATAGGTAATCATAGTGTCGGCTTTATCTGAATAGCTGCCGGCCACGTGGTACCACACACCTTTTTCGAGTACGACTCCTGTTTCTTCGCCTGTAATTATTGAGGCCACCGCATTTTCGTTGCTGATGCTAAACTCAATTTTACGCTGTTTATTCACCGACAAACGATATCCGCCGTTAAATCCACTTTGGTTGCCCACTATGGTTTGCTCACCTTTTTCGTCGATACGCACCCATGCCGACACGGTAAGAGCTCCTGTAATATCTACATCTTCAGCGGTATTTAAACAAGGGAATTGCGAGGCATTTCGTTCTGCGGCAACATACACATCTTTGGTTTCAGATGCCGGTGCAATGGATGCCATTTGATTAGCCCAAGGTGTTTTGTGGCTTAACGATCCACGCAAATGCCACACTCCTTTATAGGTTTTATTCCAGGCATTTTGACCACTTTCTGAGGTAGCAAAACCATTGTTGAAATAAACGAATAATGCTTCACTGGCCTTGCTCAAACTGTCAACCTGAACCCAAGCCCGTAAACTACCTGCAATGGGATCGTAATGCTCAATTTCGTAGTTTAATAAAGAAACACCATCAGCTTTAGTAAAGCGAAAGTCATCTCCTTTATCTGACGTAACTTTCCCACCGTGAGCTACCGATTTTAAATCGGCGTCAGAAATAGTAATCATCACTGGAAATTGATGTAGCATTTGATTATCGGGCAGCAATTCCGGATTAAGGGTAATTTGCTTCCTGTATTTAAATTCGGCTAGTGTTTCGGCACCATTGAAGCGGTTATTGGCTTTTGACTCTTCTGAATCGCCTACCAGTTGATATACCATTGCTGCCGAAAAAATTCCGAAAGCAAAGGCTCCAACATAAGCCGCCTGTTTAAGACGATTCTTTAATTTAACACCTGTTTTTATCTGCGTTCTTAATCGAGTAGAAGATTTTTTCATGACGTTTTGAATGTTTCTTTAATGAGATGTTAGCCGGCGATTACTTTTTATCATCGGCTGCATTGGCTGCCGATCCACCCTGTACAGGACTTCCGTTATTGATTACCTTAACCACAGAACTGTAGCGGTATGAATTATCTGAACCTACTTGCATAACGCGGTAGAAATTATCACCTTGAAGTGGTTCTTGGTCGATATACGAGTAGAATAAATTAACAAGCAATTGTGTGCCCACGCGATCTTTAAATCCAAGAGCTTCAAAATCAACTCCATCTGCAGAGCGCTCCACTACGAATACGCCATCTTTCTTATCGTTTTTAACAAGCCAGCGTACGTAGGTTTTGCCATCGAGATAAACTGGCGAAAACGAAATAAACGAATTCACCGAATCTTCGTGCATAGCGTTTTTATCTACTAATGAAGAAGCTGGCGTTTGTGCATTTGCGGTAGCAGAAAAAGCAAGGATAGCCAGAGTAACCAAAACTTTTGCGGGAGTAAGTAAACTTTTCATATCAGTGAGGTTTTGTTTTGTGATTATTGTTTTGCTTTGGTGTTACGTCAAATGTATTTCAGGGTTCATGTGTATTAGGCTGCTTTTAGGTGCTTTCATAACACATGTAAGAAATAATTAGGCTGCTTCTGATGTTTTATGTAAAAGGCTTGATTTTATTGATAAATTGACTTTTGTTATTTGATTTGTGGATGTAAGGAATTTTAAGCTGATGCCTTTTCTTTTCAAAATTGACCCCTAAATTTTTATTATCACTTTTTGGGTCAAAAAACAACAAGCATATTTTAAAATAATAAACTAAAAACCGAACCTTTAAGCTTAAAATTAAAGAACCTTTTCCGAAGGGCAGGAATTGGTTCAAGTGTTAACGTAAATAATCCCCACTATACCTTTATAAATAGTTCAAAGTTTGGAGTGCACTAATAAACCACGAGCAAGATCGGCTAATCAATAAATGATTGTACCTTGGGATTATAATATACCGCTTGCCATGCGGAGCTATCGCTTCTGCCGTTTTGCTTAAAGAAGCGCAGTCGATAAAAAGATTTACCTGATTTAGGTGCCGTGTCGTTTGCTGAATAACGGTTGTATCTAACCTTGCCGCCTTTTGAAAGCAATTTCGTTACCTCAGAGCATTTAAACGTATCGTTGGAGCGTTCCACAATAAAATAATCAAGTTGTTTTTCATTCTTTGTGGTCCAATCTACTTGTATGGTATTTCCCTCTGGTCTACATGTAAAGTGCTCTAAGTATAATGGAGCGTCATTGGGGCGTAATTCTTCATTAGTTATTTGTGCAACGTGGCTTTCTAACGTATCATTATTATAAATGATTTCTATCTGCTTTGGGGATAAAGCTTTGTCTGCAATTCTGAATTCATCCATGAGTCCGTTGTAGAATCCATGTTTAAGGTCTGCATGGGCTCCCAAAATGATCAGTTTACCGGCGGCATATTTTGTAGAAACTGATTTTTCGCGATCGACCTCCCCGTTTATACATATATACATGTGTTTTTTGTCTTCATTATAAACTGCCGCCACATGAACCCATTCGTTCAAAGGTAAAATGCTGCCACCCCACTCATTATCAATTGAAGAAACACGTCCTTCTGAGTCTATTATTTTGAAACAAATTCTGCCCGATTTATTCAGATATAGACGGCAACCTCCATTTAGTGCCTCATTTGTATAAAGGGTTTGTTCGGCAGTAACGGTTTGTGGCTTAATCCAAACGGAAAGGCTAAAAGAACCGTCAAATTCCATGTTTTTGCCTGCATCAAAAACCGCAGCAGAACGTTCGATAGATAAAAAGGATTTAGCCAAGCCAAAAAGTCCTTCCTCATCCTTTACGCCTTTGAATTCGCCAAAGACATATTCCAATCCATGGGCATCAAATGTGCCGTTAAAATTCCAGATAGCTTTGTAATATGAAGGGGTAGGGATAGTTTTAGCGCTTTTTGCCTCTAATTCATTTCCATAATAAAGATAAATCGGTTTTGAAATTTCCTGATGCCCAGCATTAGGCCCGGCATTTGGATACATCCAAAACGTAATTTCTCCCTTTTGTGGGTTATATCGCTCAATCGAGTATTTAATGATGGAGCCACCGTCGGATGCAGCAAGGCAAATATCGTTGGCCTCCTTACTTATGACTTTACCGCCGTAACGAATGTTTTTTAATTGATCGTTTTGAACTTTAATACAAATGGGAACGGCTGCATCAAACGCTGAAAAAGTTGTATTCAATTTAATTTTTAGGCGCCCATGATATCCGTCTATTATAAGCCGCCCCTCTTGTTTTAGGGCATTGGCCCTAGCAGCGCGGACCGATTGAATATCGTTAACAAAAATATAGAGGTAGGAAAAAACTACACCTACAAATGTCAACAAAGCAAGCCCTTTCATCAAACGTAGCTGTTGGCGTTGACGAATGGTATTGCGACTTAAAAGCCTTATTCTACCTGCCATTTTGAATACATTTGATTGGATAGTTTTTGGCAACCCTTATCGTGCTGTCTTGATAATCTGATTGTATTTGATACGAAAAAAGTTATCGTAAAGTAGCATGTAATATCATCAGGCAGCAATAATGCTTATTCCGATAATAATTATAGCCAAAGAAAGCATCCAAAGTAAAAATTCAGATTTCGACTCATTTTTTAGTTGATTCATTTTTGATTTTATGAGTTAAAAGTGTTTTTACAGTACGTATTAAAATGAAATACGGATACTGCATATCGCAATAGAAATCAAAATAAAATACAACTGTAATAAAAATTAATTTTGACGCAATAATTTATTTTCAAAACATTGATAATGTGAATTTAAAATATAAAAACAAATTACGTCAAAATGAATTTATGATGAAATAATTCAGGCTATATTCATTGAAAAGTAAAAATGAAATTAAAAATTACTTAAATAACATAAAGCGCATTTTGAACTTATGCATTGAAAAAGCTAAATAATTCATACCTATTAAAATTAAGATCGTGAATGAATGTGCTGTTATTGAATTATTATATCTTGGCCGAATAATAGTAGATCACATTTTTCTAGTGCTTAAAAATTACGAAAAGGCTTATTACAGAGGTGTATGGATAACAAGGTGTTAAGTTCGCAGAATTATACGCAATCATTGGTTGATGCCGCATATGCCTTTAACTTCAATAATATGTCGTCTGTTAATCGGCAGCAGGTACAGTTTTTACTTTGCGATGGTCTTGCTGCGCTTTTTCAGGGCTTGAAACATCCAACAGTCGAAAAACTATTGCATTATTTTGAAGTCCAGAATATAAGTGGCCAAAATCAATGGCCCGGTTTGGGTTTGTCGTTACCTGTTACTGATGCCGCTTTTGTTTATGGAATTGCCGCACATGTTTTGGATTTCGAACCCATGTTTGATCCCCCAACACATGCTGTTTCGCCCGTTTTAGGCACGCTCTTGGCCCTTGCACTAGAAGATACCAATTCGCCGATTGACCTATCTCCTCATTTTCTTAATGCATTTACTGTTGGCATTGAGTTACAGGCCGATTTGAGAGAGGCTGCCCGAATTTCGGATGATACAGCAAGGCAAGAATTAAAATATTTCCCTTTTCAGAAGCAGGGTTTTCACCCGCCCGGAACAGTTGGTGTAATGGGTAGTGCTTTGGCAGCATCATTATGGTTAGGGTTGGATAAAAACCAGGCCTGTATGGCGTTGGGCATGGCCGCAAGCCGAGCAGGTGGAATTGCAGCAAATATTGGCACCTCAACAAAGGCGATGCACAGCGGAAATGCTGCACGCGCAGGTTTAGAATGTGCACTGTTGGTAAAACATGGATTTACTGCATCGAGCGCAACCTTTGATGAACGTGGCGGTTGGGGGGAGGTGTTTGGTGGAGAAGGGTTTAAATTAGATGTTTTGGCAGACGGTATGCGATCTATGCGTTGTTTTTCGCAGCCGGGCTTTGCCTTTAAAAAATGGCCTGCACATACGGCTATGCAGGTAGCTATTTCAGCAGCATTAAAATTGCACGATTCGTTTAATGTTTTTGACGGCGAAATCGAAATCGAAGTGCCTCATTTCCCCTATTGTGATCGTCCAAAACCTCAAACAACCGATGAGTGTCGTTTTAGTTTTCAATTTAATGTTGTTAAGGCACTCCTGGATGGCCACATGGATGTTAATAGCTATTCTCATGCACATCTTAACCGCACGGATATTAGCCATTTATTAGGAAAAACAAAGCTGAAATTCAATCATCGCATACCTGCTGATTTCACAAAAATGGAGGTGCGTATTACCCTTTCTGATGGTAGAAAGGCTCATAGTAATTCTTGGCCAGGGCATTGGAATGATACTATTACTGCAGAGCAAGTTGCTGACAAGTTTGTGGCGTGTACGGAACATATTTTTATTACTGCAGATTCGAAATTACTGTGCGATGCTCTTTTAGCGCCATCTATAAGGTTTGATGACGCTATAAAAATGATAAAAACGATACAACTTAAAGAGCGCATATCCAAGTGACGTTGAATTCGATCCGCTTCATTTTTTATTTTAAAGGAGGAACCTAAGAGAGGAAGCGTTGATTTTTTATTTCTAAGTCATCAAGGAAATTGAAAGATAAAAAGGGCTAGTGTAAAATTCGCTCAGAAAAACAACACTACTAAAAAAGCCGTTTGCATTAAAGCAGAATTTACAGGTTTGACAAGTTAATCATAGCGGGTGAAGAAAAATCTTTTGAAAATCCTATTGCCTGTTAATACACCACCACCAAACTGCCCACACAATTTTCGCAGGATGTCTCGAAACGTAACAAGCGTGTGTTGTAATCGGCCGCACAAATCAGTTCGCTCAAGCTAAGCGTAAACCTCAATTTAACATTGGACGGAATTTTTTTAAAGCAATCCATAACCAACCTGCGTCCCCAGACCGATTGCTTTTTGGTGTCGAAACCATCTTGATGCAAAACAGCAACAATAGCGGCATCTCCTATAATACGGATGAAAAAAGGCATCGAAACAAAATCAACGGCCGAAGTGGTGAGAACTTCAAATGTATATGAGTTGGCGGATGATTTTTCCGCTGAAACATATGAAAATGAATCGTTTGCGCTTGTTTCGCGTAAATATCCGCTGGAAAGGCGATGCACTTTTTCGACTGAAACAGTCTGTGGCTCTTTATCATCTTTGACAACATTCCAGGAATGATTGGCCAATTGAAGATTTTCAAAGCGGTCTTCACGTCTAAATGTTTGATTTATGATTCCATTTGCACGCAAAACAAGCCATTGGGGCGACAACCTGCCATTAAATCGGTTTGCCAGTGAATAGGTGTAAGCACCAGCTTCGGTAAGCAATAATGGCGACCCTTTTTCAAGTCCGTTAACCGATACATTTTCGAGGAGCGTATCGCCGGTAAAACACAGGGGACCTGCTATTGCGTCATTACCAGGAGGCAGTTCTTTACCCGAGGCCGTTAAAATACGATGTGGCCAGTGCAACAAGGTAATCTTGGTAAGCTGATCGGTTCCTACATTGGTGATTGCCCATTTTTTACCCCGTGAAATTTTAACCGTTTGTACCTGCATCAGCAAGGCCACGGCATTACCCACTAGGGCATGCCCGGGTTCAATGAAATACCTAAAATGCGGCTTTTTAAGATTGTTTAATGCCTCTGCCCACGATACGATTGAAGGAAATTTATCATTTTCTGTAAACGGAATACCCAGTCCTCCGCCAATATTTATTTCTTCAATAACATAACCCCAATCCTTCAATCTGCTGGCCCATTCATGCATTTGGTGTAGCGCGGTCTCAAAACTTTGAATATTATCCATTTGGGTACCAACATGCACATGCAGTCCTGTTACAGGTAGTTTAATTTGGGGGAGAAGTGCTTCCAAATCTTCGACCGGTATGCCGAATTTCGAAGATTGGTGACCATGGGCCATCAATTCCTGGTTGGCATTTTTTTCGGCATATTCGCCATAATCAGGTAGGTTTAAGCGCAGATGTAAGCGACCCTTAATTTTAGAAAGATTCAAAATGTTGTTGAGTGCCATAATTGCCTGTGGATCGTCCATGACTACTCGAGCGCCATTTTCAAGTAGTGTTTTACAAAGCTCCACATCTTGCACCGGACTGTTATACGAAATCCATTCGTATTTAATACCGGCCAAACAGGCCAGATCTACCTCGGCTCTGCTGGCACAATCCGCGCCAACTTCCATTGAAGCCAGCAATTGCAGTACCGTTAGCGAGGGATTGGTTTTTACAGGATAAAATATATGCTGAGATACGCCTGTGAATGCAGTAAAAAGTGAAACATTTTCTTTAAGCTGTGCCTCACTAACAATCCATGCCGGCGTGGTAAACGAAGTGCTTAAATTTTGAAGGTCTAATTGTTTAACCCAATCTACCAACTGGGCATTTTTATTAAGTGTCACTTAAGGTTATTGATTAGTGCATAATTTTAACAAAAGCAAAGGTATTAATTAAAGCTATTTGAAAGGTTAATTCAAAATAATTGAAACATTAGGTTTTTGATTGCAATGTAAAACGTGAGCTTAGACATAACTAAGCCCAATCTATTTTATTTACTAAATTGTGATGAAATTACTGGATAATATTTCTGGAAGATATTTAATATTTCAAGGTTTTCATAAATAAAACGCGATTTTTCAGTGTATTTATTCAACCTAGATTATGAAATTTCAATATATCTCAAATTCTATTTAAAATAATTGCTGAAAAATAGGGTGACTTATCATTCTCAGCGATAATTAAATTGGAATAAGTATCTAATTTATCTTCAGTATCATATTATGCTGAGAAGTAATCACCTGTGTAAAATTAATTGTAAATGCGGATTTAATCCTGCATTATTTAAAATGATATCGAATGCATAATGACCTTCTTTGACGGTAACCGCTTTGGTTCCGCAAGCAGCTAAACTTTTCATTAATTTCCCCGAACCATCAACTGCACTAACTCTTAAAAGCGGATAGGGTCCCGAAATTTTAAACTCATTTAT
>JBKCHQ010000241.1:0-7404 GCA_046302715.1 Bacteroidia bacterium
ACTTTTAGCACCATGCGAAGCACATCGTTCTTAAAGGTTACAATTTCCCACTCACCGTTAAAGCCCACATCAAACTTGGAGATGCTTAACCGATTGCGTTTATTTAAGCCCCAACGCCCTACAGAGCGTAATTCTTTTTCGAGTTCGGTAACCTGATAACGAATAATATCATTGTCGCCCGTAAATTCCCAATAGATTTTTGGGTACTCGCCCGGTAATTTATCCATTTGCGTGCGTTCCCAAACACCCACAATAGACGCCTCCTGATTATTGGAACAACCAGAAAATGCTGCCAATACAAGGACAAAAGAAAATATTTTAAAGGCGTTTCGAAGCATGTTTACCAACAGCAAACCTAATTAAAATAATATAATTCCCAAAGGATTAGCCCTTTATTTTTTTGATAATTCCGGTTGTTGAATATCCCATACTGAAAGGAATAATCTCCACCTTTCCCCCACGAGCCAATGTTTCTTTAGCGCCTACAATGCTATCCAAGGTATAATCGCCCCCTTTGATTAAAACATCGGGAATTATAGTTTCAATGAGGCGCAATGGAGTATCTTCTTCAAAAACAACTATACTATCTGTAAAGTTAAGGCATGCCAGTGCAAAAGCCCGATCGTGCTCTTCATTTAACGGTCTTTCTGGGCCTTTTAAGCGACGTACCGAGGCGTCTGAGTTAAGACCAACAATAAGATAATCGGCAAGTTGAGAGGCTTTTAAAAGATACTCTAAATGGCCACGATGCAAAATATCGAAGCACCCGTTAGTAAACGCAATCGTTTTTGCGTCATTTCGGGCTTTCAAACAAAATGCTAAAAGCGCTTCTGAGGATAGCATTTTTTGCTCAGGGGCGATGAAACTATGCATGGGCCGTTTTTCTTCTTCTGTAAATCGTAAACAACAGCAAAGAGAAGGCTCCCGTAAAAACAGTCATTAAAAACTGGCCGCTGTGCACAATAGTAGCAAACACCAACCCGGGGTGAAGCATGGCACCAGTTACCGGATCAACTTCGGGCCCAATACCATAGATTAGCAACGCTTTTTCGACTAAATAATGGAACGCACCAAACCCTCCTTGAACGGGGGCCGTCATCCCTAAACCGCCAACTACCATTAAAAACAAGCCGTCAAATGCATTAAGTAATTGCGTGGGTTCATAAGAGAAAACGCATACCCAGGTCATTAAAAAGTAATTAAACCAGATAAAAAGAGTGTGGAAAATAAACCAGCCCTTTTTCTTCATTTTAAATAAGGTACCCAATCCTTGAGGTATACCCTTAAGAAAGGCCATAAATTTTAGGAAACGTTCGGACGCCAATATCTTTTTACGGAAAACCCAAAAGAGCAATAGCCCAATGCCAGCGGTTGCAAGTGCGGAAATTATAATAATGGCGCGTAACTCAGACGAACCAGCACTTTGTTGTTGCTTCGGATTCCAAATTTCTTGTAGAAAAAATGATCCAAAAACGTCCCATTGTGAGGCTAATACAAGGATAATAAGCGAGAACAGCATCAACAGATCAATCAATCGCTCCAGAATAACGGTTCCAAACGATTGATTCACAGGAACCATGTCGCTTTGATGAAGTATGGTGCAACGTACTACTTCGCCCATTCTGGGAAATGCAATATTGGCAAAGTACCCAATTGAAACGCCATAAAAACAATGTAAAAAGCTGGGCGTGTAGCCCAAGGGCTCGAGCAATAAGCGCCAGCGCCAGGCCCTCGATGCCATGGCTACAATGCCGCAAGCAATAGAGAGTCCAATCCAGCCAAAATGAGCGTGTCGTATTTCCTGCCACATCCATTTAAAATCAACATTTCTGAATACCAGATAAATAAGCAGAAACGCTACGGCTAAAAAAATATAGTTTCTAATAGCAGGTTTACTGGCCATGCTCAGGAGTTACCTTAAGGTGTTGGTGGCACTATCAGGAAAAATTACCCAAGGCACAAATGTTTTAGCCTCTTCAAAATCCATGTGCGCATACGACACTACGATGACCAAATCGCCCACGCTCACTCTTCGCGCAGCGGGCCCATTAAGACAGATTACACCACTGTTGCGTTCGCCTTTAATGATGTAGGTCTCGAATCGTTCGCCGTTGTTTACATTGAGTACCTGTACTTTTTCGTTCTCAATCATATTTGCGGCTTCCATTAAGGCCTCATCAATAGTAATGCTTCCTATATAATTGAGATCGGCCTGTGTTACAGTTACCCGATGAATTTTTGATTTTAAAACTTCAATAGTCATATTCAACGCACAAAACTAAACGAATTAACGCTTTACCCAAATTGTTTTTAAAGGGCAATATTGTCAATAAGCCTAATCCCCTCAATTTTTAAAGCTACGGCCAAAACTTCGGCCTTGTCTCCATCGGATTTATACGCTTGCAGCGTATCTGCATCAAGGGCTTCGATATATTCCAAACAAAAAGGAGCTTGATTCAGAATTTCGCGTGCATCCTGCAAAAGTTTAGATTTGGGCTGGCTATTCCAGCGCTCTTTTATGCTGCTTAAGGTGGCAAATATTTGACGGGCATGTACACGCCCTTGCGGGCTGAGCCTTTCGTTGCGCGAGCTCATAGCCAAGCCGCCCGTTTCGCGTAATGTGGGGCAGCCAACCACTTGGATTTGGGGATGCAGTGCATGCGCCATTTTTCTGAGAATTAACAGCTGCTGAAAATCTTTTTCGCCTAGAAAGAGGAAATCGGGTTGTACTAATTGAAGCAAATTATGCACTACGGTTATAACCCCCTTAAAATGCCCGGGCCTAAACGCACCTTCCCAAACCATATCCAGTCCGTTCAAATCGAAATCGAGCAGTTGTGTGCCTTCAGGATAAATATCCTTGTATTCGGGAACAAATAATGCATCCGGAGGATTACTTTGCAAGGCCGCTAAATCCCGCTCCAAGGTTCGGGGATATTTTGCGAAGTCTTCAGGATCGTTAAATTGTGTGGGATTCACAAAAATACTCATCAGACTTTTGTCGGCATGTATTTTTGATTGAGCCAGTAAGGAAAGATGTCCGGCATGCAATGCGCCCATAGTAGGCACAAAACCAAGGGAATGGCTACTCGTTTTAACAGAATCAACAAAAGCCTTTAATTCCTCTCTGCTGCGCAATACCTTCATGAAACGTTTGGTTTAATGGACAGAATAAAAAAAATATTTTATCTAAGATTCGGTAAATCCGCTATTTAGATACTTTAGGGAGGCAAAGCTATACCAAAGAACTTGAAAAGTCCGAAAATTTTTTCTTAATTTTACAGTCCTAAAATTTGTTTTGCATGCAGCGTATTTTACATACGAATAAAAATCAGGTTTTTCCTTTACTTTCTGCCGCAAGACAGTTTCCACTCACAAACTACCAATTACGATGAAAAAGACAAGAGTTCTCTTTGTTTCTCAGGAGATCATGCCCTATTTGCCTGAATCTCACATGTCGCGCACAGCGCGCGAACTTCCTCAGGCTATTCAAGAGCGTGGCAGAGAAATCAGAACATTTATGCCACGTTATGGCAATATCAACGAACGTAGAAATCAACTGCACGAGGTTATTCGTCTTTCTGGCATGAACCTCATTATCGACGATAACGATCAACCTTTGATCATCAAGGTAGCCTCTATTCAAGCTGCACGTATGCAAATTTACTTCATCGATAATGAAGAGTACTTCCAGCGTAAGGCCGTTGTTACAGATAAAAACAACCAGTATTTCGAGGACAACGATGAGCGTATGCTATTCTTCTGCAAAGGCGTACTCGAAACCGTTAAAAAATTAGGATGGTCGCCCGATGTAATTCACTGCCACGGTTGGATGACGTCCTTGTTGCCTGTATTGGTAAAAACAAAATACAAAGACGATCCTCTTTTCTCAGAAAGTAAAATCGTTTATTCGCTTTACAATGATGGCTTTAGTCCTTCGCTCGACAAGCGACTTTCTGAAAAACTTATAATGGACGGCATCTCTCCAGAAGAAACCCAATTATTAATCCATCCCGATTACGAATCGTTAATGCGCCATGCCATCTCTTTTTCAGACGGTGTGGTAGAAACTGAAAGCGGCGTTAATCAGCAGTTGTTACAGTTTGGGCGTGAGCTTAAAAAGCCGGTTCTGGAATTACAACCCGATTTGAATACGCTTGCCGATGCGTGCTCCGAATTCTATGACGAGGTGTTGTTGGGGGAGCAGGTGGCCGAGCTGGCTGAATAAACGCACTGCAAACGATTAAGAAGGTGAACATACGTCATGTATATAAATCGGGGGGCATTGCCTCCCGATTCTTCGTTTTTATATTCTCAACACTTTTCGTCTCGGCATGCACCGAGCCTCGCCTCGGAACCGACATACAGCCAGGCTCCGACGAATCTTTTCTCTTGCGAGAAACAGGGCTAAAACTCGAATTGATTACCGAGCGCGAAGATTCTGTTCGTACCGACGAACTTTCAGCCAATTTGCTGGGATGTTACAACGATCCCGAGTTGGGAAAAATGAATGCCTCGGTCTATTGCCAGCTGCGTCCTGCAGTGAGCAATATCGATTTTGGCAGCAATCCTACCGCTGATTCTATCGTATTGGTGTTACCTTACAGGGGGTATTATGGCGATGTTACCAAGTTAAAAGGATTGCAACAATTCACCGCTTACCGCTTGCTTGAGCCAATGTATAAAGACTCTATTTACTTCAGCAGCGATACTCTTTTGCGCGAACTAAGCCCGCTCGGCCAAACTACATTTATTGCACCCGCCTTAATTGATAGTGTTACGGTAGGTGGATTTAAAGAAGAACCCCAATTACGTATTTTACTCAATCCAACTTTAGGGGCCGAGTTCCTGTCCAATCAAAGCTCATTGGCCAATGCCGAATCGTTTGTTGCGTTTTTTAATGGCGTATATATTACCGCAAGCACCCGAAACAATCAGCCCGAAGAAGGAGCCATTTTGGATTTCAATTTAGTGGGTGGAGCACGTATTGATTTGTACTACCGAAACGATAGTGACGACAGTCTCAAAACATCGTTTGTGGTGAACGAAAATTCGGCACGCTTTACCCGATTCAATCATACCTATTCTCCGGAAGTTTTGTCTGCATTGAATAATCCTTTGGCCGGCAACAACCTGGGATATGTTCAAACCATGGCGGGCCTAAGGTTAAAAATGAGAATACCCAATCTCGATACCTGGAAAAACAACCGCAATATTTTGGTGCATAAGGCCCAGCTGAAGCTTAAGATTAAAAGTGGCTCCAACGCTTTTTATGCCGCCAATCCTTTGCTTAATTGTGTGTTGAAAGATGCGCAAGGTAACCTTATTTTATCGCCCGATCTGCTGGTAAATAGTGCCACCTACAGTGGGGGCGACTTTAACGAAAGCTCGGGAACTTACACCCTTAATTTGGCCCGTTACCTTCAAAGCAAGTTAAATGGCTTAATAACGGATGATTACTTTTACATTCAACCCACAGCCACGGGCATATCATCATACCGAGCTTTAATAAACGGTATTGAAAATTCAGAAGGACCTATTACATTTGAAGTATTGTATCAGGAAATACCTGACTAAATCAAACTTAGCTTATGTGCGGAATTGTAGCATATCTTGGAAATAAGGAAGCCTATCCTATTTTAATAAAAGGCCTGCACAGGCTTGAGTACCGAGGGTACGACAGTGCCGGTATTGCATTGTTGAACAAAGAAGAGTCTATCCGTCTTTATAAGTGCAAAGGTAAAGTTTCGGATTTGGAGGCATTCGCTTCAGGCAAAGACACTACCGGAACACTCGGCGTTGGACATACGCGATGGGCTACCCACGGCGTACCGGACGACAAAAATGCGCATCCCCATTTTTCCGAATCAGGCAATCTGGTAATTATTCATAATGGAATTATCGAGAATTATGCATCGCTTAAAAAAGAACTCCAAAACCGGGGGCATGTTTTCAAAAGCGATACCGATACAGAGGTGCTCATTTATCTGATCGAGAATATTCAAAAAAACGAAGGTGTTGACTTATTTACGGCCGTAATGACTGCGCTCAACCAAGTGGTGGGGGCGTATGCAATCGTTATTCTTTCTAAAGACAATCCCGATTTGATGATTGGCGCTAAGAAAGGAAGTCCATTAGTAGTTGGGGTTGGACAGAATCATGAGTTTTTTATTGCCTCCGATGCTACTCCCATTATCGAATACACCCGCAATGTGGTGTATTTGAATGATGAAGAGATTGTATTATTGGAACGCGGTAAGGAAATGAAGATTAAAACCATCCGCAATCAAGATAAAACGCCTTATGTGCAAGAACTCGAGATGCAGCTTGAAACCATCGAGAAGGGAGGTTTCGACCATTTCATGCTTAAAGAAATACACGAGCAGCCCCGAAGCATTCGTGATAACATGCGTGGACGTTTAAATATCGAACTTCGCGAGGTAACGCTGGGCGGGATTATCGATTATCAAAGCAAAATACTGAATGCCAATCGCATCATTATTGTGGCCTGTGGCACCTCATGGCATGCCGGTTTGGTGGGCGAATATCTTATTGAGGATTTGGCGCGCATCCCCGTAGAGGTAGAATATGCCTCCGAATTCCGATACCGCAACCCGATTATTACCGAAAAAGATTTGGTAATCGCCATTTCGCAATCGGGAGAAACCGCCGACACCCTTGCGGCTATCGAATTGGCTAAATCAAAAGGGGCTACCATTTTTGGAATTTGTAACGTGGTGGGAAGCTCTATTGCCCGAGCCACACATGCCGGTTCATATACCCATGCCGGACCCGAGATCGGTGTGGCTTCTACAAAGGCTTTTACAGCTCAGGTTACCGTATTAACGTTAATGGCAATTGTTTTTGCGCATAAAAAAGGGACCATCCCTGAACGCAAATACCATCAGCTGCTTTTTGGCCTCGATGCCATTCCTGGCCTGATTGAGAAAATGCTTAAAACCGACGAACAGGTACGTTACATCAGCAGCATATACAAAGATGCCAATAACTTCCTTTATTTGGGAAGAAGTTACAATTTCCCTATTGCACTTGAGGGGGCGCTTAAGCTTAAAGAAATTTCATACATCCATGCCGAAGGTTATCCAGCGGCCGAAATGAAACATGGGCCTATTGCACTTATTGATGAAAATATGCCTGTAGTTGTAATTGCGCCCAATAAAGGTGCGTATGAGAAAATTTTAAGTAACGTGCAGGAAGTTAAAGCGCGTGGCGGTAAAATCATCGCTATTGTTACCGAAGGTGACACAGACGTGGCCGGCTTGGCCGATCATGTTATTGAAATACCCGAAACCGAGGAAGAACTTACTCCGTTGGTATCGGTAATTCCGCTGCAATTGCTGGCCTATCATATTGCCATTATGCGTGGTTGCAATGTGGATCAAC
>JBKCHQ010000242.1:0-9299 GCA_046302715.1 Bacteroidia bacterium
TGCAGCCAGCGTTTCACGCTCAAAACGATCGGCATCAATATTCTTTTCCTTACTCAAATGATACTTCATATCCACCAATGCACTCGATAAAAACTCGACCGTGGCAAAACCTTCATTAAAGGTTGATGCCTTTTCAATGCGCTTTACCAAATCTTCAGGAATAGGCTTTCCGGTTTGATAATGCAAAGCAAACCGTTGCAATACCTCGGGTGTTGCCAGCCAATGTTCGAGCAATTGCGAGGGAAACTCAACATAATCACGAACCACTGAGGTACCTGACAAGCCCGGATAAGTTACATTCGAACACAGACCATGCAGCGCATGACCAAACTCATGAAACAATGTAGTAGCATCATCCCACGATATAAGTACGGCCTCTCCGGGTTTTCCCTTCACAAAGTTTGAATTATTCGAAACAATGGTGGTGATTTCTTTCCCGTTAATGCGACTTTGATTTCGGTAGGCATTCATCCATGCACCAGAACGCTTGCCTTCGCGGGCATAGGGATCAAAATACCATAAGCCAACATGTTTTCCGGAGGTTTTCTGCAGCACTTCATACACCTGAACATCAGGATGAAAAACTGGAATATTATTTAATAATTTAAATTCAAAACCAAAGAGTTCGCCGGCTACCCAAAACATGCCCTCACGCAATTTATCGAGCTGCAAATAGGGCTTAATTTCATTCTGGTCTAGATCAAAGCGGGCTTTGCGCACTTTTTCCGCATAATAACGATAATCCCAAGGCTCGATGGCAATTTTCATCCCTTCGGCATCGGCAATAGCTTGCATGTCGCGAACCTCTTCTTTAACCCGCTCAACAGCAGGCTGCCAAACCGATTCCATAAGTTTCATAGCATTATCGGGACTTTTAGCCATGGTATTATCTAAGCGCCAATGTGCGTGACTCTCGAAACCAAGCAATGCAGCACGCTCCGATCGCAGATTGAGGATTTCAGAAATTAATTTATTATTGTCCCACTGATCGCCATTATCGCCTCTGTTTATAAACATTTTCCAAGCCTTCTCACGCAGATCGCGTCTCAATGCAAATGTTAAAAAAGGCTCTATAGAAGAACGGGTGTTGCTGATGATATATTTGCCCTTTAATGATTTACGCTCAGCTGCTAATGCTGCCGATTCAATAAACTGAGTGGACAAACCATTAAGATCGGAGGCATTATCCAATACCAAAAACACCTCACCCTCGTCATGGAGCAAATTCTGTCCGAATCGAGTAAATAAACCGGCCAATTGCTGATTTATTTCTGCCAATCGTTTTTTTGATGTGGCATCTAATTGGGCGCCCGAACGTACAAAATTGGTGTAGTAAAGTTTACAGAGTCGCTGTTGTTCTGCATTAAGCTTAGCATATTCCGTTCCTTTGTAAATTGCCTCTATGCGCTTGAAGAGCGCTTCGTTCTGATAAATTTTATCGGATAACGCCGCCAATTGTGGTTCCATTTCCTCTTCAACAGCCTGAAAATCGGCCGTGCTCATGTTAGATCCCCAAATTTCGTAAATGGTGCGTGTGCGTTCAAGCGCCAAGCCACTCTGTTCCATGGCACGAATGGTATTGTCGAATGTGGCCGGTTCCTTTTGAGAGGCAATTGTCTCAATTTCGCTTAAATTGAGCGCTACAGCCTTTTGAAGGGCAGGCTTAAAGTCGGCCACTTTTACTTTGTCGAAAGGCGGTAATCCACCAAAAGGGCCGGACCAACTTGCCAGTAAAACATCATAGGATTGTCCTTCCGAGTGCTCCGCAGATTTATTCTGTGCTTCTGAGTTCATGCTGAAAATGAAAAGATGAATTGCCGTTAAAAAATGAATCGTTCGAATATTCATGAGGGTTGACGTATTTCATTGGTTTTATTAAGGTACAAATAAAAGAATTATTCCAGGGGGATGAGCAACCGGTTTTCTACCCCTTTATTTTTCTCCGAACTAATAATGAGTTTGGCATTAAGCTTAAGGGCGATTTCTTTACACAGAAAAAAGCCCAATCCGGCCCCCTCGCTGAGCATAGAGCCACGGTTAAACATAGTTTGGGTGAGCAACTTAAATTCTTCGGGCAAACCAGGACCATTATCGCGATAAACCAATTCAATATCATTATCCACCTTACGAATTATGATATCGATTGCCATGGGTGTATCGGGGTTATTCGGTATGGCAAAGTGTAAAGCATTTTGAAGAATATGGCGGCTAAAAATGCGCAAACGTGTGGCATCGGAATAAATGGGTTCGGAATATTCGCAATATATCGAAAATGTTGTTTTAGCCTTGTTCGGATGATTCAATTCATCGTAAACCGAACGAATAATTTTTTCTGTGTTTATATATTCATAATCAACGGGTTTACGCAGATTAAGCGAGTAGTAATAAATATTCTGCAAAATTCGGTCGAGCCGCTGCATATTATCCCTAAGGCTATTCATAAATAGGGGCATCTTTTCGGGCGCACCCTCAATCAGATCAACCAAGCCCAAAACACCAATAACGGGCGTGCGGAAGTCGTGCGATAGCCTGTATATTAATTCGTCGAGCTGAGCATTTAATCTTCTGAGTTCCTGATTTTGAATTTCTACAGCGCTGCGTTCATTTTCAAGTTCGGTATTAAGTTTTTCGAGTGCCTCAAAAGCGCGGGTCTTTACTATTTTATTGCTGGCAATAGAGGCTAAAGTGTTTAGAATGAAGAGATGCTCCTGGGTGTAAAAATTTAGGGAGCTGTGTTCACTATCAATCACCCCAATAGCCTTTCCCTGATGGATAATGGGCACACAAATTTCTGAAAGTCGCACCTGATCATCTACAATGTAACGCCAGTCAAGCCGTGTATCGGGCACTATTTCAGGTCGTGTCGACATATATACGGACCCCACTATGCCTTCGCCGGGATGAATGACGATGGGATTAAGAATATCTAAATCAATTGGATTTTTAGGTCCATGAGCGGCTATTTGTACAAGTACTTTTCGCTTATCGTCATACAAATACACCACGCAATCTTCAAAGCCCATGTGGGCAATAACATTACGCGTTAGCTCCCAGCACACTGTTTCAACCGTTTTTGCTTCGGTAAGCGACAAGGTAAACGATTGAATTATATGCAAGTAATCTGAAAACACGGCCCAATATATCAAATCAAGGCATAACTATTTAATAATTAGGCACTAATATCTTTTGAGCATACGTATCTATCTGCACCAGATAAAACCCGGCTTGAACCTGAATATCGCAGAATGAATCAGGTTCAAGCTTGCCTTGTTGAATCAAGCGTCCATCAAGCCCATAAACAGCAAATGGTGTTTGATGTTTGCTGCCGTTATTTAATCGAATACTTTGTAAAGATATTTGGGTTACTGAGTAAGGTGTTAAACCCTCATCTAAGTATTGGATTCCGGTTAAATTTTGACAACCGTTACATAAATTCTGGATAAAGGGCTTTATTTCTTCTTCTGTTTCGATGAAGAAGTCCTGAACAGTTATTGTATTTAGCGTGCTAAAGTCATATACACTCACCTGATAGTTCACAGCCGAGTCGGCAAAATAATCGGGAGTTGTAAACGTGGGGCATTCGAGTGTAGCCTGATTGCTCCAATGCAACAATACTGGGAAAGTTTTAGATTCGGAGGCGCAAAAGAGACCGCCCGAAGCATAGAAGCCCCCGCTTAAATCGGGCGTTAAAAACGGACCTTGTGATGCATTGGTGCTTAAGGCCTCTATATCGGGATTAAAAGGCAAACTTCGAGTAAACGAAACATCGCCATCAAGCGCATCGAAAGCTACCATTCCCCATGATGTGTTATCGCCCTCGATAATTTTGCCAAACAAGAAAGGCTGATTGTTAGATGATACTCCAATTTGGAAAGGCTCAAAACCTTTATCGGACTTAAAACCGACTAGCTTTTGATCTAAGAGTTGTCCATTTTCTGTAAACACTGCTACAAAAGCGGGTTGATGTGAAATGTCCAATCCAATTGAATCTACTTGTGCTGCAATAAAAATATTTCCGTTTTCGGTTTCGGCAATGCCTCGGGTATTGAGAAATTGTAGGGTATCGGAAAAATTAACATACCGATTGTATTTTACTACGCCTGTATTGCTCATTCTAAAAAAAATAAACCCTTTTCCGGGAAATCCGTCGTTCACGGAATAGGAGGCTAAACCAAGATAATCGCCGTTGCGCGCAATGATGGCATGTGTGAGTTTAAATTCGCTCGCAAATGCCGATGAAATAAGGCCACGTGTATATAGTAAATTACCGGTGGAGTTAAAAACGGTTACTACCAAATCTTCAAAGTCAACATTGCCAAATCGGCGTTTCATGCTGAAAGCCGCAAAAACACGCGAACTATCTTCAATTACTGGCCCGGCAAAGTTTAGCGGACGCGGCGAGTTAATTTTCTTGCCCCATAGTTGGTTGTCGTTGGAGTCGAGATAACAAATAAAGACATTGCGTGTAGTATCGCTTAAAACCTCGTCGCCGCTAATGATATAATTGCCATTACGTATAAAATAAAATGACGCCGGATCAATCTGTTCGTTAGCGCTAAATTTCTTTCTCATCAGCGGAGCTCCTGAAGTATTAAAGAGCAACAGGCTATGTTTGCGCACCAATGCCGAATCATATTCGATATAGTGCGAAAAACCTCCCTGCCTTTTAAATATCGCAGTATTCTTAACATTAGTCACATCTGGAATTCCGCTAAAAAAATACGACTGCCCAATCAGCGAAAGCGGCAACAAGTAAACGAACGATAGAAATTTAAATGCGAAAGGTCGAATCATAATTCTTAAAAAGTAGTCCGCTTTTAGGCATTATTCCTCAGCAGGAATAGGATTGAGATAAGGCATCAAATTGGGATCGGTTTCGGCGGTTCGAATGGCATCGAGTATAATTTGTAATTGCGATAAACTCTGGCCTAATACCATTTTACGGGCTTGTTTTTCCTGTAATTCACTCGAATTTCCTTTTGCCGACATTTCGCCTATTTCATAATCCAACATGTCGCTTTCGCTCTGAAAATACTCAATAAACTGCCCCAGCACTTGAATGCTTGCAAGGCGCAGATACCATTCGGGTGCTTTGCTTGCCAAACCGGTTATGAAAGAAGTATTCTGATTAATAACATCTTCACCCTGTCCCACAAAATAGCGACCGGCCATTTGAATCATGTAATACTTTTCACTTGGAGTTTTGCAACGCGAATACGCTGATGTGTAAAAACTTGCTTTGTTTTTTGTAGCAGCATCCGCATAAATGGCCGCAAAAGAAACAAGCATCATGCCTTGCGCCGTTTTTTCATTTTGCTCGATGTATTCCAGTGTTTTCTCGGGATTGGCTGCATACATGGATTGCAAGGCATATGATTTAACCGTTAAAGAGCTATCGTTGAGGCCGTTTCGCATTAAAGCATCTGCGTCTTCGCCTTTATAAACCGAACCAATAATACCATAAGCAGCGGCACGAACGGAGGCTTTGGGATCTTTGGCGGCAATCTGAAAAAGTAGAGCTTTAAACTCATCGGGCGATTGCTGAATTAAGGCATTGCTTGAATTTAGTGCCAATAATCGTATGTTCCAGAATTTATCGCGCATGGCCGTTTTCATAAGCTCGCCGCTTCCTGGTGCATCGAGCGAATCAATTAGTTTTTCAATCGCCTGATAACGATCCTCATACAATTTTCCGTTTAGTAATAGCCACTCTGCATCCTTACGCGTGTTTAGCTGACTGATTGAGCCCAATAGCATACGCTCGGCATCAACATTCACAAAATCTGGTTTTTCAGTACAAGGAATATTGATGGTCTGCAACACCTGATCCATCACAACTCGCACCCGCTTAACGTTGCCGCGTGTATAAATATCAACATCCAAAGGCAGTTTATAGGCCTCGTTTTCGGTTATATCTTGAAGTTGACTCAAATTAAGTTCAACAGTTTTTGATTCCTCAAGCCAGGCCCAGTTAGCCTCCAATGTAGGATGCCCCTTACCTAAAAACCATTGATTGAAAAACCAGTTTAAATCTTCGCCTGTTACTTTTTCGAAAGCCAAACGCAAATGATGAATTTCGGCAGGCTGAAATTTATTATCGGTGAGATACAGCCTTAATGCTTCAAAAAAGGCTTCATCGCCCACATATTTGCGCAGCATGTGCAGCACACACCCGCCTTTTTGGTAGGAATGTCGGTCAAACATATCTTCACGATTTTCATAATCGAAACGGATCAGGTTTACTTTCTTTCCAAATGCTTCATCAAAATACTCGTTCCGTTGCTCCTGAAGGTGAAAATCGGCGGCATCGCGTCCGTATTTGTACTCATCCCATAAATACTCACTATAATTGGCAAATGATTCGTTGAGCGGCAAATTGGCCCATGACTCGCAGGTTACTAAATCGCCAAACCAATGGTGAAATAATTCGTGTGCCACCACGCTTTCATAACTTTGGTCGAGCATCTCTTCGGGCTTTTGCTGCACGAATTCTCCAAAAATAGTAGCACTGGTATTTTCCATTGCTCCCGAAACATAATCACGAACCACCACTTGCGAATATTTGGGCCATGGATAATCAACGCCTAATTTCTTTGAGAAAAATTCCAACATTTCTGGGGTGTTTCCGAATATTCGGCGGGCATAAGGCTCGTATTCAGACTCTACATAGTAATCAACATCAATCTTGCGCCATTTATCTTTAACAACGGCATATTCGCCAATGGCCATCATAGCTAAATAGGGTGCGTGTGGCAGGTCCATTTTCCAAGTGTCGCTGCGTGTACCATCAGAATTTTTCTTCGAAGCCACCATCAAACCATTGCTCAAGGTTTTAAACTTATCAGGAACCGTGATGATAAGTTCCTGAGTCATCTTTTCGTTAGGTTTATCAATGGTTGGAAACCAACATGACGAAGATTCAGTTTCGCCTTGTGTCCATATTTGTGTAGGTTTTAAGGGGTCTTCATCTTTAGGATCGATAAAATAAAGGCCTTTAGCATCGGTTATGGCTGCACTGCCCATGGCTTTAACACGCTCAGGATTAGCGGTGTATTGCACATATACTTTGTATTGTTCGTTGCGCGTATAACTGCGGTCGAGTTTGATTTTTAGAATATCGTCGGCATAGGTATATTTTAAGTCCGACATGGCACCGTTTTTATCTACCAAGGCGATGCGATGTAAATCAAAACTTTTGGCATCCAGAATTAGGGAATCGGTAGCATACCAATAGGGTTTAAAATCGAGCGTGGCCTTGCCAAAAAGCTGCATTTTAGGAATATCGAAACTAATTTCGATGCGGGTATGCAGCAAATCATTGACACGAGTTGCAGATGGATTATACGTTCGCTCTAATCTATTTTCAGCCGTTGCATCTATAGAAGTAGTGTCGCTGTTTTGAAGAGCTTCCATCAATGCCTTCATCCATTCTTGGTCCACAGCAGCTGAATCAACTGCGGCATCTTGAGATTTGTCGCGTTTTTTTAGTCGGCAGGAAGTTGAGTAAATAGTTATAAATGAAACAAAAACGATTAATAAAATTTTGTTGAGTGAGAAGTTCATAGTATCTGATTAAAGTGCAAATATCCACTAATTAATGGATTATTAAAATATTTCGATGAATATGCGCATTAACGCAGTGTAATTATTATTTAGTGTGTTATACCTTTGCAGGGTGAAAAAAATCAGCTTTGAGTCAGACCGAATTTCGGTGCATAAACAGCCCGAATATCTCGAAATCGTAATTAATGGATCGGTACCGTCCCAGCAAAGAATGCTATTGATGGCATGGCTCATCGCATGGACGGGTAGCGGTATTTATATATTCACTCAAATGTTTGCTCAGAAAGGCGAAACGCTCATTTTTATGATTGTTTGGATGTTTTTTTGGCTGTACTTTGAATACCGTATCCTCAAGGCCTGGCTGTGGCGCACCTATGGCAAAGAGGTGCTGCGTTTAGGCAACAAGGAATTAAAACTTCTGCTGGATGTTCCTCTGGGAAAGAAAGAGGTAACATTTCGCATCGACGATTTAAGTGGCTGGCATAATCTCGAAAAAGATAAATCGGCCTTTGTACGTAATTTTTACAGCTCATTTTGGAATATAGGGGGCGAAACCGTAGGCTTTTTTCATAAGGCAAAACTTCATGTCTTTGCCCGCCAGATCAGCGAAGCCGATGCGGATGCGCTGATTTCAATCATAAAGCGCCATTTAAACTAATGGAATCGTTATTGGGTATCGGTGATTTGGTGCGCCCCTTAAACGAAACAGGCGAAGGCTATGTTACCGGATTTGAGAAAGGCGGCATGGTACGCGTAAGTTTAAATGGATTTGAAATGCCGTTTTTGGCGAAACACCTCGTGTTGGTGCGCCGATCTGAGATAAAGCATATTTCAGCAGCGGATACTGCAACTCCGAAAGCCAATGATTTAGCCCTCGACAGCATTCAACTTATCTTTTGTTTTGAAGAAATTGTAAAAGACACGGCCCGTGTTGGATTGTATTGGGTGAATAATTACAGTTCAGCTGTATTTGCCATGCTTTATTCCCTCGAAGGCAAAACATATCGCCTGCTTTCCGAAGAGCGATTGGTCGAAAAAGCCACTAAGAAAATAACCTCAGACACCTTGGAACGGTTTACTGCATTCGACCGTCTGTATTTTCAGGTTATGTTTATTGCACAACAAGGAGATGATGTGCCACAGCCATTTACCGGATATGTGCGGCATAATACACCTGCACTTATCAATTTTTCGGCCTGGCCTCTTCAACAAACCACAGCACAACGTGGTCATGCCATACGGCTGATGGGAAATGGGCCTGCACCTTCAGCCAAAACGCCCAACACAAAGCCTCCTGCACAAACCGCTCCACAACGACTGCTAAACGAGCGTGACGGCATGTTTGAAATTGACCTCCATATTGAGGAATTATTAGACGACACTTCAGGCATGGATAATGCGGCCATCATTCAACATCAGCTTCGTGTTTTTGAACGTTGTGTTGACGAAGCCCGAACGTTACGCTTGTGGAAATTTGTGGCCATTCATGGTGTAGGAAAAGGTGTTTTGCGCGACGAAATAAGAAAATTAATTCGCAGCGAAGGCCTTAATTTTCAGGATGCATCCTATCAACGTTATGGATATGGCGCTACAGAAGTGTTGATGCGATAAAGTCTAACTTAATTTTTCACCTTAAGCTTCTGCCCTATTTTTAATTTATGCTCGGGCTTAATATTATTTAAAGCGCACAATTTTTTCACGCTTGTTTTATATTTATGAGCTATATGCGATAACGT
>JBKCHQ010000243.1:0-5777 GCA_046302715.1 Bacteroidia bacterium
AAATCACCCTCCCAACAGGCATCGCCTCCAATTTTTGTTAAGCTAAATGGCTCACTTTGGGATTTTGTGTCGTTGATCTGTATTGTTTTTCCGAAGGAAAGTTCTTGTTCTGTAAACCCTGTTATTTCAATAAATTTTGAATTTGCCGATTCTATTTTGCCTTGTTCGTTAAGTACGGCAACAGGAAATGTATGGGTTGCCGCAGCACCGATACTACGCTCGATATGTGGTTTCATATTTTCGGCCAAAATAAGCATTTTTAATATATTATATATATTAATTTGATATTATTAACACTATTAATTCATATTTGAAGTATTTTGACATAAAACGCCACATCACTAACCAACGAAATTGAAATTTATAAACGGTGTTGGTTGTGCCGCATTTGAATTATTTTTAAGGCCTCAAAAATCGCCTTATGCCATCGATTAAAAAATTATTACTGCTCATAATTGTTGTTGCTCCACTTTTCAAAATCAATGCACAGAACGCCTCAAAAAATCTCACATTACAGGAAATATGGGCCTCTCGCACTTTTTCCTCTGCATTTGTGCAAGGTGGTGCCAGCATGAACGACGGCTTGCATTACACCGTATTAGAAAGTTCTGAAAAGGGCCAAAGCATCGTTAAATATGAATACGCCAGCGGTAAAATGGTGTCGGTTCTTTTTAATTCATGGGATTATACACTTGGAGGAAAGCCTCTTGAATTTGAGGAGTACACGTTTTCGGCAGATGAAAGCAAGATCCTTCTCACCACCGATTCGGAGCCGGTATATCGGTATTCGAGTCGCTCTACCTTTGTGGTGGCCGACCTAAAAAATAAAACAGTGAAGCCTCTCGCTGAGCGTGGAAGCAAGCAAACCTATGCCGATTTTTCGCCCGATGGTATCAAGGTCGCCTTTGTGCGCGACAATAATTTATTTATTAAAGATTTGAACAGCGGCGAGGAGCAAGCAGTAACCAACGACGGCAAACAGAACGAAATAATTAACGGAGCCAGCGATTGGGTGTATGAAGAAGAATTTGCCCTAACCAGAGCCTTTTTTTGGTCACCCGATTCACGTAATCTGGCCTATCTGAAATTTGATGAACGCAAGGTAAAAGAGTTTAACATGGCCACTTACGGTTCGCTTTATCCGGGCGAATATCGTTTTAAATATCCCAAAGCCGGCGAAGACAATTCGGTAGTAACGGTACATATTTATGGGCTCTCAAGCAAGAAAACCACGACCATAAATGCGGGCAATGATCCGCAGCAGTATTTTGCCCGTTTAACATGGAATTACTCAGGATCAGAACTATGTATTACACGATTAAATCGGTTGCAAAACCATCTTCAGCTCATTATGGCAGATGCAGAAACAGGCCAAACCCGTGTTATGCTTGAGGAGCGAAGCAAAACGTATATTGATGTTCACGATAATTTGACATTTCTGGCTAATGGACGCCAATTCTTCTGGACCTCTGAAAAAGACGGCTGGAACAGAGCCTACCTTTATGATATTCAAGGTAAGGAGATTAGTGCACTTTCTGAGAGCGGCAGCGATCTCACCGAGGTGTATGGGGTTGATGAAAAAAACGGACTGTTTTGGTACCAGGCGGCATGGCCCAATCCTATGTCGCGAACGGTATTCTCGGCGCGCCTAAATGGTAAGGGTCAAAAGCCTCTCATTAAGTGGACCGGCCATCAAGATGCTCAATTTAGCGCAACATTCTCCTATGCGCTGGTAACTCGCAGCCAAGCCAATGCTCCCGTTCAATTTGAATTATACTCCAGCAGTGGCAAACTGCTGCGTGTTTTGGAGAACAACAGCGATTTACTTTCGCGCTTGAATGAATATAATCTCAGCAAGAAAGAGTTTTTCAAAATACCCAATGGGCAAGGCGACTCGCTCAATGCTTGGATGATTAAACCACCTGATTTTAATCCCACCAAAAAGTATCCAATATTTATGACCGTCTATGGAGGCCCTGGCCACAATACCGTTGAAGACCAGTGGGAAGGCGCCAATTATCTGTGGCATAATTTACTGGCACATAAAGGCTATATTGTAGTTTCGGTGGATAATCGTGGAACACAATTTCGGGGCGAGGCTTTTAAAAAGTCAACCTATATGCAGCTGGGCCGATATGAAACCGAAGACCAGATGGCCGCCGCAAAATATTTAGGAACCTTAAATTATGTAGATGCTTCACGGATTGGCATTCAAGGTTGGAGCTATGGTGGCTATATGAGCTCGCTATGCATAACCAAAGGCGCCGATTTATTTAAAATGGCTATTGCTGTGGCTCCGGTTACCAATTGGCGCTATTACGATTCGATTTACACCGAACGATTTATGCAATTGCCTCAGAACAATGCAGCGGGCTACGACGACAATTCACCCATTAATCATGTGGCACGCTTAAAAGGGAAATACCTGCTTGTGCATGGTACCGCCGACGATAATGTGCATTTTCAAAATTCGGTCGAAATGGTGAATGCCCTAGTTAAAGCCAATAAACAATTCGATGTATTCTTTTATCCCGATAAAAATCATGGCATTTATGGCGGAAATACACGCCTTCATTTATACACCATGATGACGGATTACATCGTAAAAAATCTATAATCCAGGTGTCAACTTGTTTATTTTATGAGATAAAAGTGTTTTTTTTAATTTAAAAAAAGTATTTTTACCCTCCGTTAACAGATTTTTGATTGTGAAGACCAAAATTTTTACCCGCATTTATAGAGCTGTTTTTTTTGCTCTTGCGTTAATGATTTCGGTAAATTCATTCGGACAGATTCCCTGTAATTTAATACAAAGCCCTAATTATCTCGATCCATGGGGTGGTGAGGTTTGCTTCGACGATTGGCCGCCCGCAGGTGAGTTTGAAGTTAATATCCCTTTTACCTTTTGTTTTTACAATCAAACCTTTAACTCGTTTTTTATTAATAATAACGGGAATATTACTTTTGATCAGGGGTATAACACATTTACAGCGGCTGGTTTTCCAAGTGCTACAGTACCTCCCATGATTGCTCCATTTTGGGGAGATGTGGATACTGGCGATCCGGGCAATTGCCTCGGTCAGGTTCGCTATGAGGTATTTCCCGAATATGCTGTTGTTTATTGGGATAATGTAGGGGTTTTTCCAGGCACCAATCCCAATCAGCGAAATAGCTTTCAGGTTGTAATATCAAACGGTTCTTCTAGCGTACTTCCTCCCAACTGTAATGTTGGCTTTATCTATGGTGATATGCAGTGGACCACAGGGACCGCTTCTGGAGGCACCAATGGATTTGGAGGCACGCCCGCCAACGTGGGTGCAAACCGGGGCGACGGTGTAGGTTACATTCAATTAGGACGCTTTGATGCCGATAATGATACCTACGACGGTCCTTTTGGAAATAATGACGGGGTTAATTTCTTAGATGATGCCGTATTCTTCTTTAACACCTGTATTCCGCCCGGTGGCGGGAATAACATTCCTCCTTTTGCAGCATTTTCAGGCGTTAACTCAAACCTATCTATATGCGATCCTGTAGTTATTTGTTCGGGTGCAGCACGCGATATTGAGTTCGACTTCTTCCCTGTTGAGCAAAATCAAACCATTAATGCGGTGATGAATCCATCACCAACACCCGGTTTGGTTTTAAACCCTACCATCACAGCTGGTTCAATTTGCCATGTTGTTGCAGAAGTTGATGCCCAAGCCACTCCGCCAGGAACCTATACCGTTTCGTTTACCGCTACCGATAATGGAACGCCTGCAGCATCTTACACTTTCGAGTTTGATGTAATTGTAGAGCCACCTACTATTTTAACGGCCATTTCAGGACCCAATGAATTATGTGCAGGCGATGTAGGAAATCTGTATATCGCTGATAGTGCATTGTACACATCCGTATATTGGTCGCCTGTTAACAACCAGGATTATCTGCTTGGCGTCACTGCTGCAGGTACCTATCAGGCGGTGGTTATTGATGCCAACGACAATTGCGGCATTGCCAACTACACGGTTCAGGTCAATCCTAATCCTTCGCCACTAATCGATGGGGAGTCAATTGTCTGTGTTTCTGACCCCTTTGCAACCGCAGAAATATACACCACATTGCAGTACACGTCTTACACTTGGATGAACGGAGGCTTTCCTGTTCAGCCCGGTGCCGGCGATACCGTTAATGTGAGCAGTGGCGATTACACCGTAGAAGTAGTAGATGCCAATGGATGTAGTGCAACATCGCCTGCATTTACAGTAACTCCCACTTTGTTTTTCTTGCCAAGTATCCTTGGAAATACCGTTACTTGCTACGATGTGCCCACAACTTTGTCGGCAGATAATGTATATGCATCGTACAGCTGGACCAACCTGTCCACCAATCCGCCTACCGAGATTTCGCAACAACCTTTTATTGAGGTACTCGATGGGTATTATTCCTTGGTAGTAACCAATACTTCAGGCTGCACAGGCACCGATTTAATAACTGTTGCTAACGTGGTTCCCGTTGCTGATGCCGGGGCCGATTTGGTATTATGTTCCAACGTGCCTGCACAACTTGGTGCACCTGCGGTTACCAATTACACGTACGAATGGACACCTGAAGAAATTCTTTCTGATCCTACTGCCGCCGATCCAACCAGCCTGTTATCAAACTTCTCGCTCGAGCCCTACACCCGTGAGTTTTTTCTAGTGGCTACTAACAACGGTTGCGAAGCTTTCGACACCGTGAGTGTTACTGTAAATCCGCAACCAAGCGCCACGTTTGATGCACCAGACGCACAATGTTATTTGAATAATTCGTTCGATTTTGAAGCGGGCGGACAATTTACTTCTGCCGCTCAAATTTATTGGGATTTTGGACCCTCTGCCAATCCTTCTGTATCGGGCGATTTAGCGCCACAGGATGTTGTTTTTGAGGCAACCGGATCACAAAATGTAACGTTAACCGTAGTTGAAAACGGATGCAGCAGTTTCCCATTTACGCTGCCGGTAATGGTTAGGGCCATGCCTGTTGCTAATTTTCAATTGGACGACTATCAAGATTGTGCTCCTTTTAGAGTGCAGTTTTTAAACACCAGTTCATCTTTGGAGCCTATTCGTGAAACCTTGTGGAACTTCGGCGAGGGGGAAACCACAACGCTCGAAAATCCGATGCATCAATACGACTATCCGGGCACTTATTCGGTATCTCTTCGTGTAGTTACCGAATATGGCTGCAGCGATGAGTTTTTTATTCCCAACCTGATTACGGCATTTCCTCCGGCTGTTTCGGGATTTGGATTGTCTTCAGAAACGGTATTTATGACCGACCCCGCAGTTGCATTGAGCGATAAGTCAATTAATGCAAGCGAGGTAATGTATACCACGTCAGCGTTTGATTCGCTCTTTTTCAGAAATGGTGAATATGTATTTGCCGATACTGGAACTTACACCATAACACAAATAGCACGTAATACGTTTGGATGTGTAGATTCTACCGTTAGACGGGTTTTGGTGCAAAACGGCTATAGCTACTTTATCCCTAACTCTTTTTCGCCCAACGGCGATGGATTAAACGATTTCTTTACAGCTTACGGTAATGATGTTAAAACCTTTAGCATGGAAATTTTCAACCGTTGGGGTCAGATTATTTATACTTCAAAAGATATTGAAAGTGGCTGGGACGGAAAAACCAGCTTCGACGGGAAATATATCTTACCGGGAATATACATGTACCAAATGAATATTGAGAACGTGCAGGGCGAACTGCAAACCATTAAGGGTCATGTGCAGGTAATACACTAA
>JBKCHQ010000244.1:0-5394 GCA_046302715.1 Bacteroidia bacterium
GTACACATCCTCAACGGCGATATTGTTTCGCCCAAGCCTGAGATTTTAATTAAGTTGAGGGACGAAAATCCATATTTAGCCCTGGATGATACAGCCTCATTTAAATTGTTTTTAAAGCGTCCTTCACAAAATGCCGCATCAGCAGTTTATTTTAAAAACAATCCGCTACTTGAGTTCGTTCCGGGAACAAATGATGCAAACAATGCGCAGGTGCAGTTTAGGCCGCAGCTTAATGAAGATGGCATGTATGAACTTTTAGTAAGTGCAGGCGACCGAACGGGCAATGCTAGCGGTGCCGTGCAATACAGCATCCGTTTTGAGGTGGTAAACCGCAGTACCATAACGGAAGTAATCAATTACCCCAATCCGTTCAGCACCCAAACTCATTTTGTGTTCACCTTAACGGGATCTGTTGTTCCCGATAATTTCAGTATTCAAATCATGACTATAACCGGGCGTGTAGTGAAGGAAATACGTAAAGATGAACTCGGGCCTATCAGAATAGGCCGAAACATAACAGAATATGCCTGGGATGGTCGTGACGAGTTTGGCGATTTGCTCGCCAACGGAACTTATTTATATCGGGTGCGCACATCAATTAACGGTAATGTAATTGAACGCAGAGAAACAGCGATTGATGGCTTTTTCGATAAGGGCTTTGGAAAAATGGTGCTTATTCGGTAGCCACTTGGCAGCGACTTAGGTTATTAACACAAATCAGCATTATCAAGGGGTGTAGCGGTTAATTCTTTCCTTGGCGCCTGCCTTCTATTGGCAATGCATTCGTTTCAATAGCTTTACCTTTGTAGCATCTTAATGAGCATTATACTATGAAAAAATTACTTTTAATGGCGGTCTCTTTGGTGTTTTTATATGCCTGTGGAGGCGAAGAAAAGCCCAATCCGGAACTCGAAAAGCTAAAAGCCGAAAAAGCGGCCTTGTTGCAGGAGTCTAATTCAAAAGATTCCACCATCAATTCTTTTATGGAATCGCTTAACGAGATCGAAGATAATTTACGCACGGTAAAGCAAACTCAAGGAAATATTTCTAAAACTGCTTCATCGGATGCTGAGCTGCAGGGCGATGCTAAAGACCGAATTAATCAGGATATCAATTATATCAGTGACCTGATGGAGGAAAATAAAAATAAGCTGGTAGCGCTTCAGGCCAAGCTTAAAAAATCCAATATCAAGGTTTCTGAATTCGAAAAAACCATCCAGCGGTTAACCGAACAGTTGCTCGAAAAAGACAAGGAAATTGCCTTGTTAAAGGAGCAGTTGGAATCCATGAATATTCAAATTACCGATTTGAATACCAAAGTGGATAATCTTAAAACCGAGTCTGAAGGTAAGTCGCAGGTTATCGAGCAACAAAAACAAAAAATGAATACCGCTTATTACTGCGTAGGAACATACAAAGAACTGCGCGACAATAAGGTGTTGAACAAAGAGGGCGGTTTCCTTGGATTGGGTAAGAAAAAGACCTTGAATGCCGATTTCAATAAAGATTATTTTACACAAATTGACATAACTAAGGTTAAGACTATTCCGGTTAATGGAAAAAATGCCAAGCTTGTAACCAATCATCCATCAGCATCTTACAAACTTGAGGTGGATAGTAAGAAGCGTGCAAAGAGCTTAACCATCACAGATGAAGAAGAATTCTGGAAGTCAAGCAAATACTTGGTAATCAGTATTGACAAATAAAATAGGTTAGGTAAATGAAAAGCCCTTCGGTGTTTGCCTGAAGGGCTTTTTTTATGGCAAGCGTAGTAGTAACCATACATGGTAATTGTCGCATTTTTTGATGGGATTAAATTTTATAAATAGCCCATAAATATTCATTTTTGTTTCATGGAAAATAATTTCGATTGTTTAATTATTGGAGGGGGTATTGTAGGATTGGCAACGGCTTTAAATGTGCTGGAACAAAAGCCCGGTTGTAAGGTGGCTGTGCTCGAAAAAGAGAACGAAGTTGCAAAACATCAAACAGGTAATAACTCGGGGGTGATACATTCCGGCATTTATTACAAACCGGGCAGCCTAAAGGCCCGAAACTGTATTCGCGGCTATGAGTTGATGATTGATTTTGCCCGTAAACATGACATTCCGTTTGACTTGTGCGGTAAAGTAATTGTAGCAACCCGGCAATCGGAATTAGAGCAGCTTGATTTGGTGTATCGGCGTGGTATTGAAAATGGGCTTACCGAAATAAGAAAGATAAATGCTGAGGAAATACGCCAATATGAACCGCATTGTACCGGTATTGCCGGTATTCATGTGCCCTACACAGGTATTATTGATTACGGTCAGGTGGCCCGTGTAATGCAAAGCCAAATTGAAAAGTTGGGCGGAAAGGTGATTACCGGTTCAGCGGTTACCGATATTGATGTGAATGCTGATAGCGTTACGGTTGCCACTCAAAAATCCAGCTTTAATGCGGCGGTGCTTGTTAATTGTGCAGGTTTGTTTTCGGATCGGATAGCTGCCTTAACGGAGACAAAAATGGACGTACGCATCATCCCGTTTAGGGGCGAATACTATGAACTTAGAGCGGATAAACGCAATTTGGTAAAAGGCTTAATTTATCCCGTTCCTGATCCGAATTTCCCGTTTTTAGGGGTTCATTTTACTAAAATGATTAACGGAGGCGTAGAAGCTGGTCCCAACGCAGTATTTGCATTTAAGCGGGAAGGCTATAAGATGAGTCAGGTTAATATTACCGACCTGTGGGAGTCGTTATCGTGGCCGGGTTTTAGAAAAGTTGCATCTAAATACTGGCGCACGGGTCTGGGAGAATACTATCGTTCGCTTTCGAAAGCAGCATTTACAAAAGCATTGCAGAAATTGATCCCCGACGTACGCGAAGCTGATTTGGTGCCGGCCGGTGCCGGAGTTCGGGCTCAGGCTTGCGACCGAACAGGTGGTTTATTAGACGATTTTTCTATTGTGGAGAAAAAACGGGTATTGCATGTGTTGAATGCGCCATCGCCCGCTGCAACCTCGTCGTTGGCCATTGGTGAAACGCTTTGTCAGAAGGTGCTGGAGCAATTGAAGTAGAGCATATCCATTTAGTCAAAAACAGCCTGTTTAGCAAATGATGTATTGCACAATCAATCCTACTTATTGATTAAAACGTTAGACATTTTAAGAAATTGGATTTCTGAACGTTAATTACAAGAAAATTACCCGTTTTTAAATCGACTCTTTCGAGCATCAATCAAGGTGAAATTTCGCGAAATGCAAAAACCAGCCATTATGCCTACATCCGACCATTTATTGGTGGTTTCGTGAATGAACGACTTTTCAATCATGCCCATACCGTTGGATAAGGTAAGCTGAAATACATGTCCGCCGGTTTCGATATCCACACCCAATGAAAGACAATCCTGTGTTCCACTTGGTTTGTTAAGCTGGTAATAATATTCGGCATTAATACTTACCCTATTGGTAATTTTTAAACGCCCTCCGGCACCGATAGAGAATAAATCGTGGTCATCAATAGCATTATACACCAAGTTTCTATGGGTGAAGGTGGGCGCCACTAAAAACGAAAACGATTCCGAAAATTTTCGCGATAGAAGTAGCTGGTGCGTATAAAAGAAACGTGATCTGAAATAAGGAAAATCGCTTTTCGTGCCATCAATGGCCCAAGAAGAAAGGTAGTTAACAGTTAAAGGCATTTTTCGCGCGCCTTTAGACTGACGTAAAACCCGAAATTTTAAAAAGCCGTCGAAGGTTTTTTGTAGCGTGCTTCGACCCGCGCCAACGGTTAACCAGGGTGTGGCTCCGTATTCCAGCGCAATGCGCATGGTAGCATTATCGAGCCCCCACAAATTATAGGCACCACTATTAAGGGTTCCAAACCGATGCGAAACCCGCATATCCATCGCTCCAAAAGCCAGTTGTTCACTGGAATGCCCATTTACTAAACGCGTGGTTTTAAAGGCCGAACGAACGTATTCTACTTGGTTGGAATCGCTCATGGCCTCTTCCATTAACTTGGATAAATCAGTTGTTTGAGCTGTAGAAGTTAAAAGCAGTGCCCCAGCAAAGAAAACCGAAAGGCTAAATCGCTTAGAAAGGTTCAAAATACTCCTATTTTTTAGGCTCGTACGAAGCATCAACACGAATCTCTATAGTATCTGAAATTTTGTCCTTGTGCATGGGTTTGCGCTCAATTTTGTAATCGTCAAGTTTAACGTTAAACTTTGACTGTGCCGAAATTTTACCGCCTTTAATGGTTATGGTACCATCGGTGGCCACCGGCTTGGTAACGCCGTGCATGGTAAGATTACCGCTTACCTTGGTTTTATAGGTACCGTCTTTTGAAAAATTTATTTCATTAAGATTGGTAATTTTTCCTTTAAAATCGGCCTTAGGATAGGTAGAACTTTTCATAAAATTTTCGTTGAAATGCTCTTCCATAAGGGCTTTTTCAAATTTAAAGCTTTTAATCAGTACCGCAAACTGCATTTCGCCTGTAGATTTATTAATAACCGCAGTAGCTTCTTTATTCTCAGCACTGATGTCTTCGATAGGAGTTGAGGAGTAAAACGATACCTTGGCGCTACGCGTCATGTGAATGTCTTGTGCATAAGCGGATGATGCACCTATAAGCAAGAATGTAAAAAACTGAAGAATTTTCTTTTTCATGATTTCAAATTTAACGTTTATTCAGGATGCCCGGCATTTAACCAGGCTTTTATTTTATTGATGTTACAAGGTCCCATTCTCAAGCCCATTCGTGGCATTCTTAATTCGGGATCGTCGGTTGTAAGGCGCATGATAAACTGGTTGTCTGGATTGGAAACATAGGCATCCAGAGCCTGATAGGTCGAAAAGTCAACTCCACTTTCAGATTCTACGCCGGTGTGACACGTCATACAATTATTTCCTACCAAGATTTGCTGGATTTTACTGTAATTCATACTTGTGGTGTCGCATACGGTTTCGTTGTCCAATACTTCCTCTTCAAATACATCATAAGAGCATGAAGTTAATACTACAGTTAAAACCACTGTTAAAAATGTGCCACTCAATACCCAACTTCTATTGCTTATCATAGTAATCAAATTTAGAAACTTAAATCGTGTTGCGTTCGGTTAAAATAATTTTTGTGAGCAGCACAAACCATGAAATCAGCAAGGGGCCAAAAACCAAACCTAAAATTCCAAACACGGGCACCCCTGCAATTACACCAATAATGGTAATTAAGGGATGCGTATCTGCAAAATATTTCGAAATGAAGAAGCGCAGCAGATTATCGATATTGGTTACTAAGAGAAAGCCCCAAAGTATAATGCCATAGCCTGCCGTTGTATTTCCACTTGAAAGTGCAATGAGGCCTGCAGGAACAAACACCAAAGGAGCCCCTAAAAAAGGTAAAAAGGAG
>JBKCHQ010000245.1:0-2189 GCA_046302715.1 Bacteroidia bacterium
CGTGCCGAATTGAATAATGCAAATGGGCTGGTAATTAATCATCCGCTTCAACTGCGCAATCGCCTAAATATGCAGGCGGGTAACCTAAATGCCGGTACAAACCTGGTAACTTTAGGCGAGAGTGCTGTAGCAACTGGCACCTTGGTGTACGCTTCGGGGCGCATTATTGGCGCAATGAAACGCTGGTTTGCGCCCGCGATTAATACAGGCAATGCCAGTGGTTTGTTCCCTATTGGCAACAGCAGTTTTGAGCAGTTTGTAAAGGTCGAATATACCACTGCTCCAACGGCAGGCGGAACGCTAACCGCCGACTTTGTGGAGGAAAACATGGCCTTGAGCGGCGTTCCAACAACAACGTATTCGATTGCGGCAGTGGGGGCCTGCCCGGGCTTTAACGTAAGCCGTTTGTCGCAACAGGGCTATTGGCAAATAAACGATGCCGATGGCTTGAATGAAGGTAATTACGACATTAGTTTTGATGCTGAAGGGTTTGAAATTGTAAACGACATTTGTGCTCTTACGGCACTTAAGCGAGTGGGGTCGGGCGATTGGCTGCAAAGCGGAACGCACGTGGCGGCCACCGGTAACAGCTTGCGCCCTGTGGTGAAACGCACCGGAGCCAGCGGCTGGAGCAACTGGGGCTTTGGAGGTGGCGGGGTTAATCCACTGCCCATAGAACTGGTGGAGTTCAATGCCGCAGCCAATGGCGATGTAGTCGATCTTTCGTGGACCACGGCCTCCGAAATTAACAACGAGCGATTTGAGGTAGAGCGCAGCAGCAATGCACAGAACTTTGCCAAAGTAGCCACAGTGGCTGGAGCGGGCAACTCGAACATGTTGCTCAGCTATTCGGCCACCGATGCTCAACCGCTACATGGCGTGAGTTATTATCGCTTAAAGCAAATTGATTACAACGGCAGTTATGCCTATTCGGAAATTGTGCCCGTGGTATTTGCCGGCAATGCACTGCCATCGTTGGTATTTGCAGGCATTCGTTCGGGTGTACTAAAGCTCGACTTTAGCCTACCGCTGCACGATGCCAAGGTAAGTGTGTTCGATCTATCGGGCCGATTAATAACTAGCCAGCAGGGCAACGAAACGGCAAAGATGCAGCTTGCCGCCGATATGCTTAGCGAAGGCGTTTATTTGGTGAGCATCGAGAGCCGAGAGTTGAGCACTACGCGTTTGGTGGTGGGATTACGATAGCGCGATAATTAGCCCCCAGGTTTGAAATCCTGATCTAGTAAAAAAAATTTCATTCAAATTCCTACTATTTACTGGTGTTTTGAACTTTTGTTTAATTTATTTTAACAAATGTTAAACAATCACTATTGGGCTTTGTTAAACAAGTGTTAAATGAAGGTGTAAATCATTCAAAAACACGGAGTAACCGAAAAGCCTTACGAGTAGGACAACACTAAACACAAATCAAATGGAAAGTTTGAAAATTGCCAGCGACAATTACGTTGCATTTACGTTCTTTATTGGAACGATGGCCATGATGGCCGCCTCTGTATTCTTCTTTTTTGAGTTAAACAATACCTCGAAAAAATGGAGAACCTCTGTGTTAGTTTCAGGACTAATTACCTTCATTGCAGCAGTACACTACTACTACATGCGGGGGTATAATCTTGAAACGGGCGAATCGCCCACGTTTTTCCGTTATGTCGACTGGATCCTTACCGTTCCATTGATGTGCGTAGAATTTTATCTAATCACTAAAAAAGCTGGGGCTAAAGTTTCCTTGTTATGGAAACTCATTTTTGCGTCGCTGGTGATGTTGGTAACAGGCTACTTCGGCGAAACCATCGACAGAGACAATAGCGTGCTTTGGGGCGTAATTTCTGGTGCAGCTTACTTCTACATCGCTTATTTAATTTGGTTTGGCGAAGTGGCTCAACTGTCGCAAACTGCAGGTCCACAAGTAGCAAAAGCTACGCGTGTACTCGCTTGGTTTGTTTTGGTAGGATGGGCAATTTATCCGTTGGGATACATTTTAGGAACTCCAGGTGGATTGTTCGGAATCCAATTGGTTTCTGATCCAGCAGCTGCAGCACATTCTATGGATATTGTGTACAACATTGCCGATGCCATCAACAAAATTGGATTTGGTTTGGTGATTTACGCTTTATCAAGAACTGAAGAATAAGACCAACAAATTAGATTTCATTTTTTAAGCCGATGTTTCT
>JBKCHQ010000246.1:0-7238 GCA_046302715.1 Bacteroidia bacterium
ACTCATTTATATCCAGAACAATTACTGACGAATCGTTCCTCAGTTGGCCTAGATAAAAAGTATCTATTTGAATTGAATCAAGCATTATCCCCGTTTTATTGTGAATCGCAATACTGGGTTTCTGCGAATAGGCTACTGAATTTATGGAGCAGCAGGCCCAAAAAAATGCAAAGATTAGCGTATACTTCATTTTTTAAAATCAATAAGGAATTGCTTTTAATATCCCATTGGTATTGAGATAATAAATCACACGGCTGATATCGTCGAGCAGGTATTTGGGCTCATTGTCTTTTCCAAAATTAATTTCGCTCATTTTGGCGCCTGTTTCTTTTGAAATGCCGAAAAGGCCATAATCTTTGCTTTCAAGTTTTCCAAGAACAAACTGCACATCGTTACCTGAAGTAGAGGCTTTAAAACGCTGGCGCATTTTATCCATATCATTAGCCGCTGCAGCCAGTCTTACATTGGCGCCTCTGTTGGCAAATTGACCAATAGCATCGCAAAATTGTCGGCCTTCGGGTGTAGTAGAGGCCGCTGCTGCTTTTCGGGCATCTACTTCCAATTCTGCATAACGCATGGCGTCCATCGTATTTAAAACAGCGGCAGTGGCATAAATCGCTTTTTTCCAACCCGCAATACCGGGGGCGGGGATATGCGTCTTAAATATTTCTTTACCCGAAAAATCATATGCAGCAACGGTTTGCGATGAAGATAAAATAATACGGTCTTTGAGAATTCCAATTTCCGAAGGAGTTTCTTTTTGTTCAAAATCAATCTTGGTAGAAGTAAGTGCCGTTTGTGTTTGATTGCTTAAATCAGATTTATAAAGAATAGCGTCGGACGGATTAAAGGTGTACGAAACATCCCCGTTACGAATATTTACTAAAGGTTGCTCAGGTTTTGACGAAATATTTTTGGATAGGTTGGATTTTCCATTTTCGAGACTCACAAAATCTTCTTCTTGGTTGGTGCGAATGTAAACAGACGAACCGCTAAGCTTCATCTCCTCAACAAAACCGTTTATTTTATAGGCATTTTCAAATATATAGGCGCCTTTATCAAGGTCTATTATATTGATGAGGCTTTTACCATTTCCGCCATCCATGCTTATAAGCAATCCTTTATCGCAATAGCTGTATGAGGTAACGGTACCTCTGAGTTTAATCTGTTCTTCCCAAATTTCTTTCCCTGTTTTATAATCATACATAACCATCGTAGGTTTAAATAGGGTGTTATTCGGGTCAACTGCACTGGCTACAATCAATCCAACCGGATCGTAAATCACCCGATCAGGCAAACCACGTTGTTTGGCAGGCGCATCCCAAATGGCCTTTCCCGTTTTAATATCATACGCCATTACGGCTTGGCCACTCATATAAATAAATTTGTCTTTTTCGAAAAACGAAGTGGCCAATTTCGACTCGGTTTTTGTGGTGGTTTGTGCGCCTTTAAGTTTTGGCAGTTCGGCTTTCCAAATTTGCTTGCCGTCGATAGGCGAAAAACAATAAATAGCTCCACCGCTCATACCGCCTACGGAAGGAATAATGAAATTTCCATCTTCGTTTTCTATTGGGGCGCCGTCGATGACTTCTGCAAACATTCCGTTGCCAAACGGATTTTTAAGTTCCCATCTGAGCGTTCCGCTGGCAATATCTACCAGAAAAAATACCGATTCTTTGCCCCTAATGCCTTGAAAGATAAAATCGCCGGTACTGCCCAGCAGGTATTGCTTACCAATGCTGATGCCCTCCTTTTTTGAGTCGAATAACACTTTTCCGTCGGTAAGTTTAAAAATGAGCTTCGATTCGAGCCGACCTTCCATTCGGCTAATCATGCCGAAAGGGGTATTCGGAATAACCTGAAATTCGTCTTCAAGGGCAGAAACCACATTGGGTATGGTGTAAAGCAATTCGCCGTTTTGTTCATTTAAGCCTACCAAACCGTCGTTGGTGCTAATTACTAAATTGCCCGTAGGGGTAATTTGATACCAACTAATTGATTTCTTCAAATTTGCTTCCCATTGGGAAAATGACGGTAAGCATAAAACGGTGAGCAGGTAAGTAAGACATTTTTTCATGAGTGCTTTTTATTCATTTTAATAATTGAAAATTTCAATTTGAACGTTAAAGTAATTGTATTTGCGGTACGAATTCCCAAGGATTAAAATTAAAATTTAAAAGTGCGGCGCCGATTCCCAAAATCTATGCCATCATTATACTGAATAAATTTTAAAAACTTTAAAAACGGCGGAGTATTGCCTTTTACTAAAAAGCAATAAATTGTGAAACATTATAGCATTGCGCCTTAACATCATTTTATACGTATAATCTATGAACGTACACCTCATTAAATCTAATAATCTCAGCGAAGAACTTTACCTTCAGGTGGCCGAATTGCTTAAATCGGTAAATGGGCCCATACAATTTCATTGTGCGCCTAAATACGAGGTGTATTTTAATTACGAAGAATTGGTACCCAAAGAAATTGAGGACAAAAATATGTTCGAGAAAAAAGGAGTGCCTTCTCCCATGTCATTTAATAAAGCGTTTATGAGGGAAGAACGTTCATTCCCGCTGGAGCGGCGTGAGGCATCTTGGGACCTTCTTTTCAAAGAATGCCATACCTACCGAAGATTATACCGCATTAAGGAGAACGATTTTGTTTTTTTGCTTACCGACATTGCCAACGATATGAACTGGTTTGCCTCGCTGGAGTTTAGCAATCCGTACAACGGGTTTATTCATGCCGCCGATTGGGATTATTATATTCAGTGTCCCGAATGTTTTCCGATTGCGTATGAAATTATAGCGCTTGTGTTACAGAAAAACATCTTTAATAATGTTTCAGATATTCGCACTGCTGCACATAACAGGCCCATTGGATGTGTAAGCGATTTGTGCATGAACAAAACAGAGATTGTGCTCAAATTGCGCACCGCCGATATTTGCGAAGGTTGTTTGGAGTTGATTGGTAATAAAATGACCATCCTCGAAATTAATCAGTGCATGCAAATCATGAATTTGCTGCGCGAGCGTATGCTCTTTGTAACCAATCGTAAAAACTACCTTAAAGCCAGTCGTTTAAAAATTGACGGAAAGAAAATCATTCTGCCCGATTACAGTGAACTTGAACTTAGGTTGCGGCCGCTTGAAATTATTGTTTATCGATTGTTTCTGAATCATCCCGAAGGGATATTTATGCACGATTTGGGAGATCATAGGAACGAACTCTTTGAGCATTATGCCGAAATTTCGGGATCAGAAAGCCTAGACAGTATGCACACCCGTGTTAATGATTTGACAAATGTTTTCAGCGAATCGGCCTCACAAAAAATTTCGCGTATTAAAAAGGTTTTTGAAGACAGTATCGGCAAAGAGCTCTCTCAACGTTATATTATCAAGGGCCCCAACGGAGCACCCAAGAAAATTGAACTCGACCGAAGTTTGGTGTTGAATTAATAAGACCTAATTTTTTATATCCTAAAAATCAACACGAACCTGATTAAAGCCTGCAAATACCCCTAAACCGTTATCTACATTGGTGAACACTATGGTAGGTTCGGCAAATGGATTATCGTATCCGTAGTTCGATATTGATTTGTGGAAACGATAATATTCCTCAGAACCACGAATTACGTATGCATATCGTGCCGAAATATTTGTGTTGGTCCCGTAAAATTTGACCTCGTTATCGGTATAAATTTTCCCATCCACCAAATTGTTGTCACTTACAAATAGTTCTCCCATATTGCTTGCCACATTAAATTCATCGGGCACATCCGGAATAAAATAATCGTTATAATACATAATTCGATAAAATTCCTCATTGGGAGAAAGATCGCTCAAGGTGATGCGGTAACGATACGTTTCAATAACATTATTGTATTGATCTACGGACGAAGTAAACGAAACTGATTTATCGGCGATGATAGCCTTTTGCGTGGGGATTATTGTTTTAGCACTCGCCATTTCGCCATTGGGTGCTTGAACGCTCAACGTGTATTCAACACCCGTAAATAAAGGAAAATCGGCGGTGGATAATTCGTACGTGCTCCATTCGGAATTGTAAAGCAAAGTATCGGTTTGTCCATTACCGCTTATCGTTACCGTTAAATTGTCTGGGAATTCGGGTAAGGTATCGGTGTTATTAAATACGGGTTTTGACCAATAGACTGTTGCTTTAATAATTTCGGTGGAATCTGAAATAAAGCACGAAATCGTTAATTGGGGCTTTGTGTCGGGTAGTTTGATATTCGCCTCTTTTTCACAAGCCGCGAAAATAAATACAAACAGGACAAGAGGAATGAATATGCGCATGCTTTAAAATTTATAAGTCCATGAAATAGAGGGTAAAATGGGGAACAGCGAAATTTGACTTAGATATCGTGTTCCGTCCGCTTTAGAGTCGATGAAGTAAAAGAAGGGATTTTGACGGTTGTAGGCATTATACACACCCAATTCGAAGGTACGTTCGCTGCGTTTGAGTTTTTTGTGCCATTGTGCAGCAATATCTAAGCGATGGTACGGCGCCATTCTAAAGCTGTTTTTGGCGCCAAAATCTTCGGGATAAATAAAATAAGCGGGATTTCCGTTGGTAGCAGGATCGTGAGGATTTACTTGATATTGCGCCAGGGGGAGCGTTACTGCTTGGCCTGTACCATAAATCCAGGTGGCAGAAAGCGTTAGAGAAGGTTTTAACTCATATATGGCCACAATCGATAAATCGTGCCTACGATCGTATCGAGCAAAAAATGCTTCGCCATTGTTGAGCTCTTCAAATTGCTGGGTAGTCCATGAAAGAGTATAGCCCACCCAACCGGTAAGTTTGCCTGTTTTGCGCTGCACCATAAGCTCGGCGCCGTAACTTTGTCCTTGTCCGGGGGTAACATTATCCTGCCACGAAATGGTTTCGGCACCGCCATATTCAAATGCCGATAAAAAAGAGGCGCCTTCTTTGTAGCCTATGATGTTATTCATGGTTTTATAATAAGCCTCAGCGCTCAGGGTAAGTTCGGGATTTGCAATATCGCGCGCCATACCCATTGCAACCTGATGGGAGCGCTGCGGTGCTACACGATCGGTAGCGGGCACCCACAAATCGGTAGGCAATCCAATTCCGGTATTGCTCAACAAATGAAGGTATTGATTCATCAGGGCATAACTGGCCTTGATACTGGTATTGTCATTAAGCAGATAACGACCTGAAAAACGCGGCTCTATTCCAAAATAGTTTCTTTTTCCTTGAAGGAAATGACTTCCTCGTAAGCCTAAGCTTACTTTAATTTTATCATTTAATGTCCAATCATCTTCCACATAAACTCCGTTTTCGATACAGTCATAAATTTCCGATTCATCAGAATCTCCCAAACCACCGTCTCCTTTAACTACAATGGCATTGGGCGTGAAACGATGGTAGGTTGCAGCAGCACCCATACGAATATGATGTTTCGTATTTGGAAAATAGTCGAAATCATGTTTCAATGTCCAATCCCTAATCCCACTTGAAAAATTAAGCTCAAAACTATCGCCGTTTTCAGATTCCTCCACACTATTAATACCTAAATTGTACCGCGAAAAAATAAGCGATGTATTACTAAATGCTTTTTTATTAATGATGTGATTGAATCGGGCTGTTGCCGTTGCATTTTGCCATAAGAAGCTTCCTTTTGAAACTGATTTATCCTCTCCCGTTGATTTAAAATAGAATTTATCTTTTCCAAAATATCCACTCACGTAAAGACGGTCATTTTCATTAAGAATAAAATGGGCCTTCGCGTTGAAATCGTAAAAGAAGTAGCCACCTTTGCTCTCTGCGGGTAAAAATGGATACACCAGCGCATCTATATACGTGCGTCTTCCACTCACTAAAAACGATGATTTATTCTTTTGTATGGGGCCTTCTAATGTAAGGCGTGAAGAAATTATTCCTATTCCTGCTTCCCCATGCAGTTGTTCCTTGTTGCCATCTTTCATCTGCATCTCGAGCACAGACGAAAGTCTGCCCCCATATCTTGCTGGGAAGCCCCCTTTTGTTAATTCTACACTTTTCAAGGCATCGCCGTTAAATATGGAGAAAAATCCAAACAGGTGGTTGGCATTATACACCACAGCATCGTCGAGAATAATAAGATTTTGATCGGGTCCGCCTCCACGTACGTAAAAGCCCGAACTGCCTTCGCTGCCTTTCTGCACGCCGGGTAAAAGCTGAATAACTTTTAAAACATCCTTCTCTCCAAACAATGCGGGTATTTTCTTTATTTGCTCAATCGGAATTTCGATGCGGCTCATTTGCGAAACCTCCGAGATTTTTTCTTCACGCGTATCGGTTATTTCTACTGTTTTTAATTCGAGCTCAGCTTTACGAAGCTGAATATCCAGTCGCGCTGTAGAATTTTTTGAAACTTTGACTTGTTGTGGCGCATATCCCAAAAAGGTGAAAATTAATTGTGTGGTATCACCTTGCAGTGTTACAGAGTAAAATCCATAATTATTGCTTGAATTGCCTGTTTTGCTTTGTGGACAATACACCGAAACGCCGGGCAATGTTTCGCCCGAGCCCTGCTCGCTAATAATGCCGCTAATAGTAAATGATTGGGCATGTGAGGTAATCGCGAAAACCAATAACAGAAACAACAAATACAGGGTGCGTAAAATTATCATGGGTAAATTTTAACGGATGGCAAACGGCGTAAATGTAGAAATATTGTTTAGTCCCTTTTTAAATTCATTAATATATAATAAATCCTTAGGGCTTTTAAATGATTTACTGCATTTATTTCCCATGGGTTATCGCCCATTAATTAAGGAGCATTTTCATCCATAATACTAGCAAATAATTTATAGTAAAGCGGGTATGCTTAATTCAGTTTTAATAAATTGATTAAAGCTAAGGGTTAATAAACGTTTATAATCGTTTATTAACGATAGTTTACAGGGCAGACACTACCTTCGCGTTGGGCAGGGGGGGATAGGATTCCTACGAAAATACTTCGAAAAAGGCAAAAATTATTTTTCAACCGATATGTTCATTTCTTGAGAAAAATGGGTTTAGCCCGAATTATGCAACAGATTTGAAGTATTAAGCCAAAGGGCTGGATAAATAAATGCGTTTGACTGCAATTAATCCCAAAATTGTCATTGGGACAATATTCTAATGACCGCCATTAGGATTTAGTATTCATATTTATTTAATAATGAATGTTTTGATGGTATTAAACTATCTATCTATGTGTTTATCTT
>JBKCHQ010000247.1:0-8886 GCA_046302715.1 Bacteroidia bacterium
TTCTCCAACATACCGAATGCCCAAAGCAAAAACAACGCGTTCGAACGGTACCTCTTTTGAGCGTTCAATACCTTCTAGAATATTTTGCGTACTCAGTTCTTTAAATCCTTCAAGCTTGAGGATATCTTCTTTCTTTAATCGATATAGATCGGCAGGCGTACGAATAAGTCCTTCCGATACAAACAACTCAATAGTTTTTTCGCCGAGACTGCTGATGTCCATGGCCTTTCGACCCACATAATGGATAATTTTGCCACAAATTTGTGGTTTGCATCCATTCGAATTTAAGCAATAATGCTGAGCTTCGCCCTCTTTACGATGCAAGGGCGACTTACACTCCGGACAGTACTCGATATACCGATGCGGATGGCCTGTTTCAACTCGGGCTTTAACATCAACGCCCACAATTTTGGGAATAATTTCTCCGCCTTTTTCTACCCAAACAAAATCGCCCTCGCGAATATCCATTTCGGCAATAAAATCGGCATTGTGAAGCGAAGCTCTTTTTACCGTTGTGCCCGCCAAAAACACCGGCTTTAAATTGGCCACCGGCGTAATGGCCCCGGTGCGCCCCACCTGATAACTGATGTGCTCTAAAACGGTGTATGCCTGACGCGCCTTGAATTTATAGGCCATAGCCCAACGGGGCGATTTGGCCGTATTTCCCAAAACACGCTGCACGGCATATTCATTTACTTTAATAACGATACCATCTATTTCAAACGGCAAACTATCACGTTGTTCGTCCCAATAATCAATAAATTGAAAGACATCGCTTAAACTTGGGCAGGTTTTGCTATGTTTCGAAACTGGAAAACCCCAGGTGGCAGCAAGCTTAAGGTTGTCAAAATGACTTTCTAAGCCGGGATATTCGCCCATCAGGGCATAAACGCAACAATCGAGCTTACGCTTTGCCACCTCGGCACTTTCCTGGATCTTGAGGCTTCCGGCGGTGGCATTTCGTGGATTTTTGAAGAGCTTCTCGTTAATCTGATCCTCGTTGAAACCTAAATCTTCGAGTTCGGCCTTGCGTTGGTTGTTAAGCTGCTCGAAACTCTTGAGCGGCATAAAAATTTCACCGCGTATCTCAAATTTATCGGGATAACCGCTGCCATTAAGTCTTAATGGGATATTGCGAATGGTGCGAACATTGGCCGTAACCTCGTCGCCCATGGATCCATCGCCTCTTGTTACCGCATGCGTTAAAAGGCCGTTTTCATACGTTAGACCTATGGCTACTCCATCGAATTTGAGTTCGCAGGAATAGGTAAATGCACCGGTCCAAAGCTTACGAATTCGCTGGTCAAAATCTTCCAAATCTTCGCGCGAATATGAGTTGGCGAGCGATAGAAAAGGAAATTCGTGCACTATGGTAGGAAAATTCTTGGTAATACTTCCTCCAACACGCTGGCTGGGCGAATCCGCTTTTTGAAACTCCGGAAATTCGCGTTCCAGCTTTTGAAGTTCTTCGAGCAAACGGTCGAACTCATAATCCGATATTTCGGGATTTGCCTCCTGATAGTAGCGCTCGTTATGATGGTTAATAGCCTGAGTAAGTTCAATAACGCGGCGTTCTGCAGCTGATTTATCCATGGTCCAAATCTAATACAAACACCGTTTTTATGCACTGCGAATTATTAGTAGGTTTGCACAAAATTTAAATCCTTATGCAAGAAGTTGTAATTGTATCTGCAGTGCGCACTCCCATTGGAAGTTTTAACGGTTCGCTTTCGGCCCTTTCGGCTACCCAGCTGGGCGCAGCTGCTATAAAAGGTGCGCTTGAGCGCGCTGGCATTAAAGCCGATCAAGTAAATGAAGTGTTTATGGGAAATGTATTGTCGGCCAATTTAGGACAGGCTCCTGCAACTCAGGCCGCCCGCTTTGCCGGTTTGCCCGATACGGTGCCATCTACCACCATTAATAAAGTGTGTGCTTCGGCCATGAAAGCCATCATGCTTGGAGCCCAAACCATCCAATCAGGTGCCAACGATATTGTGGTTGCCGGGGGAATGGAATCGATGAGTAATGTGCCTTATTATTTAGATAAAGCCCGCAATGGCTACCGATTAGGTCATGGACAGTTAACCGATGGTTTAGTAAAAGATGGTTTGTGGGATGTGTATAAGAATTACCATATGGGCAATGCGGCCGAACTTTGCAGTCGCGAAAATAACATTAGCCGCGAAGAGCAGGATGCATTTGCTGTTCAAAGCTATAAGCGATCTGCAGCATCTGCAGAAGCCGGCAAATGGGCTACAGAGATAGTTCCCGTAAGCATACCTCAACGTAAAGGCGATGCTATAATTGTTGCTCAAGACGAAGAATACAACAACATTAAATTCGATAAAGTTCCAAGCTTAGCGCCGGTGTTTGAGAAGGAAGGAACCATTACTGCAGCCAATGCCTCGACACTTAACGACGGTGCCGCAGCGCTGGTACTCATGAGTGCCACAAAAGCCGCCGAATTAGGCATTAAGCCTTTGGCAAAACTTCGCTCTTTTGCCGATGCACAGCAAGCCCCAGAATATTTTACCACCGCTCCGGCAAAGGCCATTCCACTGGCCATAGCCAAGGCAGGCTTAACTGCACATGATGTTGATTTTTATGAAATTAATGAGGCATTCTCGGTAGTGGCTTTGGCCAATAATAAAATACTTGGACTCGATGGAGAAAAAGTAAATATCAACGGAGGAGCAGTTTCTCTGGGCCATCCGCTGGGCGCATCAGGTGCGCGTATTGTAGTCACCTTGTTGAGTGTATTACAACAGCAAAATGGACGTATAGGTGTAGCCGGCATTTGCAACGGCGGTGGTGGCGCATCTGCATTAGTTATAGAACGCCTGTAAATTATAGTTTATGGAGCTCCTTCATGGCATCTGTAATTTAAGCGTGGTTCCCTGCAGGGCCGAACCTTCTGACCGTAGCGAAATGATAACCCAGCTATTGTTTGGCGAACATTTCACTATTATACGTAGTCAAGGCAACTGGTCATATGTACGTTCGGCAATTGATGGCTATGAGGCCTGGATTGACCAAAAGCAGTTTATGCCCATATCGGCCGAATCGTTTGAAGAACTGGATACGCGTCCGGTTCCTTGCGTGCTCGATTTACTATCGGTAATGGAGGACACCGATAAGGGAAGATTATTTCCGGTAAGTTTGGGAAGTTTGTTGCCTCTTTTTGATGGCCGCACCTGCAACTTAGAAGGCTATGAATTTGCATTCGAAGGTCAAGCCAATACTTCAATACCTGAAAATAAAGCCGAGCTAATGTTAGAAATTGCCGCTTCCTTTTTAGGAGCGCCTTATTTATGGGGCGGGAAGTCGGCATTCGGAATTGATTGTTCGGGCTTCGTTCAAATTATAGCCCGTACTGTTGGAATTCGATTGAGCCGTGATGCCTACCAACAGGCCGAACATGGACAAACCCTAGGATTTATTGAAGAAACCCTACCCGGTGATATTGCCTTCTTCGATAATGAGGACGGACGCATTGTGCATGTAGGATTGTTGATGGGCGATCAAAAAATTATCCACGCCAGCGGCAAGGTGCGCATTGATCGCATCGACCACGAAGGTATATTTAACGAAGAAACAGGCCGTTACACACACCGTTTGCGCTTACTAAAGCGTATATTGTCTTAATCCTTTCGAAATTATGGCCAAATATTTAGCGGTGTATTGCGGTGCAGCATCAGGCATAAATGCCGAATATGTGCGTCAAACAACCGCATTAGGAAAATGGATGGCCGAATCAAATGTTCATCTTGTGTACGGTGGCGGTAGGGTTGGATTAATGGGCGTTTTAGCCGATGCTGTTCTTGAACATGGAGGCGAGGTTGTGGGGGTTATTCCCGATTTTTTGTATCAGCGCGAAGTGGGGCATGATGGCGTTACTGAATTAATTAAGGTGGGTTCAATGCATGAACGAAAACTCATCATGTTTGAGAAATCTGATGCCTTTTTAGCCCTCCCTGGTGGATTTGGAACCCTTGATGAGCTTTTCGAAATGCTCACATGGTCGCAATTGCAACTTCATAAAAAGCCGATTGGTTTGTTCAATCTGCTGGGCTTCTATGATGGATTGCTGCAACACGTTAATCATATGCAAAACGAAGGCTTTTTGCATGCCTCGGTAAATGATTTGCTCATTGTGGGAGATGATATTCATAATTTATTAAACCTCTTGCTCACGCAAAGTGGCGATGGAACATCAGACTTAACTAAAATGTAAATTTAAGCACAAGTCGTTGGGTTGTTTTGCACACGCGATAACTAAAGAATGGAAAAGCGAATGAAATCTATCTTAAAACTGTTCCTGGTAAGCCTATTGTTGTTTATCGTTAATATTCAAACGCTTAAAGCCGATAAGATTAAGCGTGTTGATCCTGCCTTTTGGTGGGCCGGCATGAATAATCCCCGATTGGAGCTAATGGTATATCATCCGGGTATCGCCGATTTTTCGGTGCAATTGAGTTATCCGGGAGTGGAGTTAAAAAAGTATAGCCGTTTATCGAATCCCGATTACCTATTTATTTCGCTCAACATTAGCCCCGATGCAAAACCAGGGACTTTTGAGATAACGTTTCAGAAAGGGAAAACCAAACATCAGCTTAGTTATTCTTTATTGCAGCGCGAAAAGCCCGAAAATGCCGTTAAAAGAGGGGTGCGCAGCTCCGATTTTATTTACTTGATTATGCCTGATCGTTTTTGCAATGGCGATTACACCAACGATATAGTGAAAGGCACCAACGAAGCGGCCATTAACCGCGACTCGATGTATTGGCGACATGGCGGCGATTTACAAGGGGTACTGGATAAGCTCGATTACCTTCAGGATTTAGGAGTTACGGCGGTTTGGCTTAATCCGGTTCAGGAAAACAATCAACCCAAAACCTCGTACCACGGCTATGCTGTTACCGATCATTATCGTATTGATCCACGTTTAGGCACTAATGAAAAGTATAAGGAATTGGGGGCAGCCATGCACCTGCGGGGCATGAAACTCATTATGGATATTGTACCCAACCATATTGGTAATTGCCATTGGTGGTACAAAAATTTGCCCGACAGCAATTGGGTTAACTGGTGGCCTAAGTTCACCCGCACCAATTATCGGGCGCCATTAATGTTGGATCCGTATGCTTCAGAACGCGAAAAGCAACTGTTTTCGAACGGTTGGTTCGATACGCACATGCCCGATTTAAATCAGAAAGATCCCCACCTGGCTCGCTATCTTACCCAAAGTTACATCTGGTGGGCTGAATATGCCGGGGTAGACGATTTTAGAATTGATACCTATTCCTATCCCGACCAGGAATACATGCAAACCATGGCTGCCGAAATTTTAATGGAATATCCCTCCATGAATATGTTTGGTGAAATTTGGGAGCACAGTGTCCCCATTCAGTCGTTTTTCTCGGCGGGAACTCCAGCCCGTAAATTTAACACCCGTTTACCATCGGTGATTGATTTCCAGATTTATAAAGCCATAAACGAAGCGTTAACAGGCACCTTTAGTTGGACCGATGGCATTTCAAAGCTGTATTACACACTTTCTGAAGATTATCTCTATGAACAACCCTTACGTAACGTTAATTTTCTGGATAATCACGATTTAAGCCGATTTTTCTCCGTTGTGGGGGAGGACGAGCGTAAATTTAAACTAGGAATGGGCCTGCTTATGACCCTGCGCGGAATACCCTCGATGTATTATGGAACCGAAATTTTGATGAAAGGATTTTCGAATCCCGATGGTTTGGTACGCAGCGATTTTGAAGGTGGGTGGAAAGCCGACAATCAGGACCGTTTTACAGATTTGGGGCGTAATGATGCCGAGAACCGAGCGTTCGATTATGTGCGTAAACTGGCCCGTTGGAGGGCTGGAAATACCGCGGTTCACAACGGCAAACTCATGCAGTTTATTCCCGAAAAAGGCCTGTATACCTTTTGCCGTTACGATGCAAAAAACACGGTTTTGATAATTGTAAATGCATCAAACGATGCTGCTGAGTGGAATAATGCCGAAAAAACCGACGAAGTCTTAAAGGGCAAACGAAGTGGTACCGATATAATTAGCGGTAAAATAATTGGGCTTAACAGCTTGCCCTTGCAGCCTTGGGATATTAAAATTGTCGAAGTTTCGAAATAAGGAAGATGCCTCCCGTGCTGTCAGAATAATCACAATGGCCAATGTGCAGCAAATTGCGGAATGAGGGCATGAATGAATGCTATGTTTTGATTGACCGACAGAAGATTGCACCTTATTTTCTTAGTAAGCAAACGCTGAGCTCAGTGCTTCTTGTGTTGCTTTTTTCATTCGTTACACAGCTTGTAAATTCTCAATCTTCGAAAACATTGCTGTTTGTTGGCACCTATACAGATGCTAAACCGAATAAGGGAATTTACATTTTTGAGTTCGACACCAGTAATGGAAATCTATCGCTTTTAAGCACAGGAAAAGACATTGTAAACCCATCCTTTTTAACGCTTTCCCCTAACGGTAATTATTTATATGCCTGCACCGAAAGTAAAATGCCGGGCCTCGGAAGTGTTTCGGCATTTAAAATTGATAGTACCAATGGTTCTATAACTTTCATTAACAAACAAAGTAGCGGTGGCGAAAATCCGGTGTACATCAGCACCAGTAAGAACAATGAATTTTTGATATGCGCCAATTATACCGAAGGAACCGCTGCCGTATTTCCCATTCGGTCTGATGGCGGATTGCATCCATACGAGCAAATATTTCACTTTCATGGGGGAAGTACAAATCCGGTTCGTCAAGACAAAGCACATCCACATGCAGCCGTTTTCGATACTGAATACGAGTACCTCTTTATCCCCGATCTAGGTGCGGATACCATGCGCACATTTAGATTCGACACAATGTCCAGCAAACCTTTGATTGCAGTTGAAAAGTATGATGTACAAACAACGAAAGGAAGTGGCCCCCGACATCTGGTGTTTCATCCCAATAAAAAATTTGCTTACTGCATTGAAGAGTTAAGCGGAACGGTAGCGGCTTATCGATACGATAACGGGAGGCTGGATACCTTGCAACGCATTTTTTCATATTCGAAAATACAGGAAGTGTACAACAGCGCCGACATTCATATATCGCCCGATGGCTTGTTTTTGTACGCTTCCAATCGTTGGGACAACGAGAATACCATTTCCATTTTCGCCATCGATACAATCAGAGGTACGTTAAAGCTAATAGGACACCAGTATGTACATGGCGATCATCCCAGGAGCTTTACACTCGATCCTTCGGGTAAATTTCTCATCGTGGCCAATCAGGTAACTAACAATATTGTGGTATTTCGCCGAGATCAAAGAACAGGATTTCTGAAGAAAATTGAAAAAGAAACACAAGTGCCCAATCCGTCGAGCTTGAAAATTAGACCTTATAAAGCACTAAAGATTAAAATAAAGTGAAGGAGGAAATAGGCATCTAGTTCAAGTATAAAAATCATTCTATGTTCTGCCGATAATTATCTTTGTTACGCTTTAATCAAACTTTTGTTCTGCATGAATTTTTTCCAATTTTCAGCAACCTTTTTTTTACTCCTGGTTACAAAACTAACTTTTGCCTGGAATGCGCCCTCCATTTCATCGCCGGCAGCCGGCTCGGACAACTGGGTGGGCATAACCCTTAACTGGAATTCTGTTAGCGGATCACAGTTTTATCAAGTACAGATTGATACCACGCCACAATTTAATTCCCCCATCTTATATTCGGCCACAAAGGCCTATATCAATTCCGTTTCTTCCAATAGTGACACCCAAGAGAATCCACCGGCACTTCGCTTCGGACAAAACTATTTCTGGCGTGTTCGCGCCTACATCACAGGAGATACATCGGTTTGGACAAATGCTACTTTCGTTACGCGCGATTATGTTACTCAATCGTCGCCAGCAATCGGAAGCGATGTGTGGGCAGGAACCACGCTCAATTGGACGCCGCATACTGGGGTGCAATTCTATCAGGTGCAGGCCGATACCAGCGCCTCGTTTAATTCGCCGGCGTTGCGCGTGCAAACCAACGGTTACGTTAACTCCACCGATGGTAACGGCGATACCCAGCATTACATCACCGATTTATATTTTGGCACAAACTACAAATGGAGGGTACGGGCCATCAATGCTGTAGATACTACGGCATGGTCGCCGGTGTGGACATTTGTAACGCGCGATTATGTTACTCAATCGTCGCCAGCAATCGGAAGCGATGTGTGGGCAGGAACCACGCTCAATTGGACGCCGCATACAGGCGTGCAATTCTATCAGGTGCAAGCCGATACAAGCGCTGCATTTAACTCGCCTGCGCTACGATTGCAAACCAACGGATACATCAATTCTACCGACGGCAACAGCGATACGCAGTATTTTCTGAGCGATATTTATTTCGGAGCTACCTATCGTTGGAGAGTGCGGGCCATCAATGCCGTTGATACAACAATGTGGTCTCCGGTATGGACATTTGTAACGCGCGATTATGTTTCCTTTAGTTCTCCGTCTAACGGTGCAACAAACGTTAGCCTCAATCCCACTTTAAACTGGACTCCACATACCGGCGTTGGATCGTATACCCTGCAAGTGGATATAAGCAATTTGTTTAATACTGGAGCATTACAAACCTTCCAGAAACCCTATATAAACTCAACCGATGGCAACAGCGATACCCAACAAGGCATCAGCGGCCTTGCTGCAAATACCGTTTATTTCTGGCGTGTGCGGGCTAATAATTCGGTGGATAGCTCGGCCTGGACCACACGGTGGTTCAGTACAGGAACAGCAACACCGCTATTTCCGGGTACGCCAACGCTAAATAGCGAACAGTGTGGTATTGATCAAGTTAGTAACCAGGAACACCAATTGAGT
>JBKCHQ010000248.1:0-12878 GCA_046302715.1 Bacteroidia bacterium
GTACCGAGCACAGAATAATGCCGGCACCCAGATAGAAGCCTACACCTAATTCGCGGTATTCTTTAAACACCCAAAAAGCCAAGGCAATGCCATAAACCGGCTCGAGGTTAATGCTGAGGTTTACTGTAAACGGACTTAAAAACCGCAGCGAACTCAGCGATAAATTAAAGGCGATAACCGTGCAGAAGAAACTGAGCAATGCCAGATACATCCAATCGCTGCCGGATGGCGTCCATTTTCCTAAAGGCATCATCAAATTAACGATGGGCAATAAAACACAAAGCAGCAGAAAGCCGGTAAATAATTCGTAAAACGAAAGCAAGCGCGAATAGTAGCGATCCACCAAATTTTTATTCAATACCGTAAATAATGCGCTGAAAAAAGCAGAGGCCAGTCCCACAGCAATGCCGAGAATGTGTTGCTTTTGATCTTCGGCCATGAGCGCTACGCCCAGAACGGCAAATACCGAAAGTGCCAGTTCTGCCTTGGCCACAGGTTTTCGGTGAATGAGCGGATCTAAAATGGCAGTGAACAAAGCAATGGTGGAAAGACAAATCATTGCTACCGAAACCGAGGCCAGTTTAATGGATCCATAAAACAATAACCAGTGCACCACAATAACCGACGAAACAGCCGTAATGCGCATGATTTCTTTAGCTGTTAACATGCGCCATTTACCAATAACCAGTACATAGGCCAACATGCCAAGTGCAGCCATCCACAACCGGTGCCATACCAGAATATTGGAGTTTAGCTCGATGAGCTGCCCTAAAATTCCGGTAAATCCAAACAGAAATACCGCAGTATGCAGTTCGATATAGGCTTTTTTATTGGCCATTAGCTAATAAATGGATTGCTCGTGCGCTCTTTTCCAATAGTGGTTTCGGTACCATGTCCGCAGCAAACCTCGAAATGATCGGGTAGCGTGAGCAGTTCGCGTTTAATCGACGAAATTAGGGTTTCGTAATCGCCGCCGGGCAAATCGGTGCGGCCAATGGAGCCGTTAAACAATACATCGCCCGCAATTACAAATGCTTGCTCATGCTGCACCAGGCACACCTCACCAGGGCAATGCCCCGGGGTAAAGCGTATTTCGAAACGATGTGCACCTAAAAATAAAGCATCCTGTAACAACAACTCCGTCTGTGGTTCGGGCAAATTGGGCACCTTAATGCCCCAAACAGCGCCGTATTGCTCAGCGCCGAAATACAATTTAACATCATCGGGATGCAAATGCGGCGATAAGCCCCAAACACGTTTCACAAACGCATTGCCCAAAATATGATCGATGTGCGCATGGGTATTTATAAGCAAAACGGGCTTTAAATTATTCTGAAGGATGAAATCTTCCAGTGTGCCCTCCTCGGCAGCCGTGTAACAGCCCGGATCGATAATCATACAATCTTTGTGTTCATCCCAAACCAGCCAGGTATTTTCGGCAAAGGGGCCAAAGGTAAATGAGGTGCGTTGCAGCATAATTGCAAATCTAAGTGTTTAAACCCGATGCATAATTAGGTCTAAAAAATTTACCGAATTTGGGTACATTTACAGCATGCTCAGGCAGTGTACCTTAATTTTTGCGCTCTGTTTTGCAGTGTTGTCTCAATTGCGGCTGAATGCTCAATTTTACAACGGTTCGCAAATCGATTTTGGGCAAAATCGCATTCAGTACAAATCACTGGAATGGAGCTTTTATCGGTATGAGAAGTATGATGTGTTTTTTTATGCCGGCGGAAAAGAACTTTCGCATCTGGCTGCCCAACATGCACATGATTATGTAAAAAATCTTGAGGTTCGCTTTAATTACGAACTGGTTAATCGGCTACAGATTATTCTTTTTAACCGCCTCAGCGATTTAAGGCAGACCAATCTGGGCACCCTGCCCGATATGGAAAACAATCCGGGAGGCATGGCTCGTCAGGCCGGTAATAAAATTTTGATTCATTATGAAAACGGCACCATACCTTTTCTTCGCCAATTAGAGGCAGGCATTGCGGGTGCATACGTTCAAGAATTGCTGTATGGCAGTAATTTAAAGGAACGAATGCGCTCGGGCACTGTTTTAAGCATCCCGTATTGGTACGAAAAGGGTTTGGTTAAATACCTTTCGGAGGGCTGGGATGCACGACAAATAAGCATGGTACGCGATGGCCTCGAAAGTGGCAGGTATTTTCACCTAAACCGACTCGAAGGCGAAGAAGCAGAGGTTGCCGGATTTTCGATGTGGACATTCTTTGCCCGCAACTACGGCGAAAAAATAATTGCCGATGTCGTGGCCTTAACTTCAGATTACCGCAGCGCCGACCAAGGTATTCAAATGGCATTGGCCCAACCTGTTAAAATGGTTTGGCAGGAATGGCTAAACTATCTCGACAAAACCTTGCTTTCTGCCAATTTTAATCCCCAAAAAGATGTTTCGGTAAGAATAACCGGTAAAAACAAAAAGGGTTTTCTGTATAATCAACTGCGATTTAGCAACGATGGCAAGTATCTGGCATACGTTAGAAACGATAAAGGCCGCAAGTCCATCTGGCTTTATGCTATGGAATCGGGCAAACGTAAAAAGCTTCTCAGTTTGGGACGCCGACTGCCCGGCATGCAGGATCAATCATTTCCTGTAATAGCCTGGCATCCCAATAATGAAATACTCGTGTATTCCGATGAACATAAAGGGCGCTTGCGGTTGAATTATCTCAATATAAATACACGCGAAACAGAACGCAAGTTTATTGATGAAGTCCAGAAAATCAGCCATTTTTCAATTGCACAAGATGGTAAACGTTATGCAATGATTGCCTCGCGTGACGGACAAACCGATTTGTTTCTTTTTAATAATCTGGCCAATACATTCGAACCGCTCACCAACGATTTGTGGGACGAAGCAGGAGCCGAATGGATGGGCGCAACTGAAAAAATTATTTTTACGTCAAATCGAAATTCAGATAGCTTACAATCTTCTTCAGTTCCATTATTTAAGGAATTTAAAACCCACGATATTTTTGTTTTTGACCTGAATTCAGATCGAAAAACCGTCAAGCGCCTATTAAATACTCCTCTGGTGAATGAGCAGCAACCGATTGTGCTTTCTGACGGAAAAGTTGCATGGCTTTCTGACGAGAACGGAATTAATAACCGTTATATAGGCAGACCCGACAGTGCTATTTCCTACGTTGATACGACCATTCATTATCGCTATTTTATGGTAAATCGGCCCGCAACGCATTACGGGCAGTCTATTATTGAACACGCTCAAAATAAAGAGGGTTCGGGGGTAGAACTTCGGTATAATAAAGGCCGAGTGGCGCTTCATCGAATACAGATGGATAGCCTTTGGCCCGAAAACGCTAAATTGCCTCAGGCCGGTGTTTTGGAAAGTTCAGCAAAAAAGACCCAAAAACAAGGTAATGCTGCACTGGAGCCGAAGCCTAAACTAAAAAAGATATTTGTTTTTGGTTCCCGAACTGGCCAGGAGGCCAAGGATCGTGCAGCGACACAGGACAGTTTTAAGATTAGCCGTCAGCGTGTTTATGAGCGTGCCTGGTATGCCGATTATCTGATGAGCCGCGTTGATCGGAGCTTCTTTAATCAGATTTACCAGCCTTATTCAGGCTCTGGGTATTTCAACGCTCCGCTCAGCAGCATGTTTAGAATGGGCATTGCCGATTTGTTCGAAGATTTTAGAATTACCGGAGGCGTTCGTCTTGCAGGCAATTTAACAGGCAATGAGTATCTGCTTGCCTTCCAAAATTTCAAACATCGGCTCGACCGTACATTGATTCTACACCGGCAAGGCATTCAAACTGCCGAATATGATGGTACACGCGCAATGGCACATTCTGCCATAGGAAAATTGAGCTATCCGTTTTCGGAAGTGTCGCGCATCAGTGCGGGTTTAAGCTTTCGGCATGACCGAATTACGTATCTGTCGCTCGACTTGGCTAATCTCAATCGGAGCAATAACTTTCGTTATTGGACGCAAGCCAAGGCCGAATATGTGTTTGATAATTGCTTTCCTGCAGGAAATAACCTGTTAATGGGTACCAGGGCTAAAATTACCGGCGAATATTTTAGAAACATCAACGATAGAAATCAGGCGGTTTGGGTTTTGGGAACCGATGTTAGGCATTACTATCGCATCGATCGCGAGATGATACTCGCTCTGCGCACCGCCGCCGGAACTTCGATGGGACCCGGTAAATTGCTTTTTTATTTGGGTGGCGTTGATTCCTGGTTGTTACCCCGTTTCGAAACCAGTGCCACTCCCGATGCATCGCAGAACTACCTATTTCAAACCCTCGCAACAAATGTTAGAGGCTTTGGGCAAAACGCTCGAAATGGAAATAGCTTTGGAGTGGCCAATGCCGAATTTCGTTGGAACTTCGTGCGTTATTTTTCACGATTCACGCTGCGTTCAGAGTTTTTTAATTCGCTTCAGGTAATTGGGTTTACCGATGTAGGCACGGCATTTACAGGCCCATCGCCGTATTCCGACGAAAATACCTTTAACCAACGTACCGTTCAATCGGGGCCTATTACGGTAGTGCTTAAAAACCAAGAAGAGCCCATAATTTGGGGCTACGGATTTGGGCTGCGTGCCAAGCTCCTCGGCTATTTTGTCAGAGCCGATTTAGGCTATGGAATTAACGACGGCCGCCGCATGCCGTCCATCTTTTATTTATCATTGTGCAACGATTTTTAATGAAACTCCCTAAAATGGACATACAAACGGTTTTAATCCTTCTTTTAACAGGATTGATTGCTGGCTTTGCTTCGGGCATGGTGGGCATCGGTGGTGGTATATTAATTATTCCCGCCCTGATTTTCTTTTTAGGACTCACCCAACATCAGGCACAAGGCGCCACGCTGGGTTTGCTGCTTATGCCGGTGGGTTTTTTGGCAGCTATCAATTATTACAAAACAGGAAATCTAAATATTTACTACAGCCTAATCATGGCGCTAACTTTCGTTGGGGGGGCATGGCTCGGATCAAAAGTTTCATTAAGTATTGATGCTGTTTTGATGCGTAAAATTTTTGGCGGCATTATTTTTTTAATATCCCTCAAATTAATTTTTAGTAAATGACAGAGCAGCTCAAAGCAGAAATTATAGCAAAGGCCAACGATTCCTTTCCTCTTTTACAAAATATTCGCAGACACATCCATGCGTATCCCGAACTGTCGTTTGAGGAGGAAAAAACCTCGGCTTTTGTACAGAAGCAATTAGATGCTTTTGGCATCAGCTATACAAAAGGATGGGCCGGTTATGGCATCGTTGCCACTATAGAGGGCAACGCAAAAGGAAAAACGGTAGCGCTCAGAGCCGACATGGATGCCCTTCCTATTCAGGAAACCAATACAACTGAATATGCCTCTAAGGTGCCTAATGTTATGCACGCTTGCGGGCATGATGTGCATACTACTTGTCTTTTAGGTGCTGCGCGTATTTTAAATGAAACGCGACACCAATGGGCCGGTACGCTGCACCTTATTTTTCAGCCCGGCGAGGAGAAAATTCCAGGTGGTGCACGTGTTATGCTCGAAGAGGGCTTGTTTAAAGAAGATAAGCCCGATGCAATTATCGCATTGCACGTGTTTCCAATGTTGCCGAGCGGTAAATTAGGGTTTAGGGCGGGCTTGTATATGGCCTCCACCGATGAATTGTATTTTAAAGTAGTTGGAAAGGGCGGTCATGGAGCCATGCCAAGCCAACTTACCGATCCAGTAATAGCAGCAGCACATTTTATTATTGCCTTACAACAGATTAACAGCCGCCTGGCTCCACCCGGTATTCCAACAGTATTAACGATAGGAAAAGTAATTGCACAGGGCGCAACTAATGTTATACCTGCTGAGGTTTTACTGGAGGGGACCTTCCGCACAATGGACGAAACCTGGCGCGAAAAAGCACATGCTAAAATTGCCGATATCGCAAAGTCTTGCGGCGATATGTTTGGGGTAACCATTGAGCCTCACATTATTAAAGGCTGCCCCGTTCTTATTAATGACGCAGCAGTTACACAAAAGGCCCGTGATGCGGCTTCTGAATTAATAGGCGATACCAATGTTTCGGATCTCGAAATGCGCATGACCGCAGAAGATTTTGCCTGGTTTGCTCAAAAAATACCGGCCTGTTTCTATCGTTTGGGCACCGCTTCGCCGGATGGACGATTTACTGCAGGCGTTCATACCAGCACCTTCGATATTGACGAAACAGCATTGAAAACTGGTGCCGCTTCGTTAAGTGCTATTGCAATTGAGCTTTTAGGAAATTAAAGGCCACACACTCGGTCGGCCAGCGATTCCTCTGTCGTGTAAGGAGCTTGGATAATTCTTTCAACGCCCAATTCCTCTAGTGCCTGAGCAGTAGTGCGCCCAATTGCCACCGATATTCCTCCGGGAATTCCGCTTTTTTCGATAAATGCTTTGACGCATGATGGGCTTGTAAATGCATATATGTCGGCCTGTACCGGCATAAAATCAGGATTTTGTGCGGTTTCGTAAACCATTAAGTCTTGTACTAGTGTTTCGTGCTCAATTTCCTTCTGCACCGAGCGCAGGCTATCAGCCGAAATGGGGAAAAGCACCCGTAATCCTTTGGCATGGGCCAGAAACTCTTGAGCAGTATCGCGGGTGTTACCGTCGCTACCCGTAAAATCAGGCACAATGCCCTTACTTTTTAAGGCCTCGGCGGTACCGCTGCCCATGCTGGCTATCTTAACATTATCGGGCATTTGCTGTACCTTTTCAGTAAAATGCCAAACGGCCCGCTTACTGGTGAAAAATATCCAGTCGGTTTCGGGAACCTGTGATATGGGCAATGTTTTATAATAAACCGGATTTTGTGCTATAACTTGGTAGCCAGCATTATTAACCAGTTGTCTGAAAAGTGTGCAATCTTCGGGATCCCTAGAGACATAAACGGTTCCGCTCGACGGAGTTTGAATGTTCAGTAGTGCCTTTTCAACCAAATATGCAGGGTTTTTACCTTGCAAAAACATACGCTTTAATTTCCCCTGATGCTCAATAGATAGCCAAAGCCTGAAGTCATACGTTCGTTTCTGACAATAGACTCCCAGTGGCAATTGGCAACCGCCTTCCAACCGATTAAGTATGCTGCGTTCAATAGAAATGGACTGCTGAACCTCCTGGTGATGAAGTTTCTTTAATACATTAATTAATGCGCCGTCGTTACTCCGTGTCTGGTAGGCGAGCACCCCTTGGGCCGGAGCCGGAACAAATCGATGAGCGGCCAGTTCAACGGTGTTGAAATCATTTAACTCTAATGCGAGCCTCTTTATTCCTGCCGTGGCCAGAACTATAGCCCCGTAATTTCCTGCTCTTAGTTTTTCAATGCGGGTGGGTACATTCCCTCTCAAATCAAGAATTTCGAGATCAGAACGCAGGTAGTTTAGTTGCGATTTTCGCCGCTGCGATGATGTTCCAACCTTGCAACCATCCGCTAAACTTAATGGCTTTTCGGGCCTAAAAAACTCAGGTTTTATTAGAAGTGTGTCGGTGCACGTTTCACGGTAAGAAACTGCTGCAATGCACAAACCTGCAGGCTGTTCGGTAGGCAGGTCTTTATGTGAATGCACTGCAACATCCACCTCATTATGTAACAGTGCGTCTTCAAGTTCTTTGGTGAAAAAACCCTTGCCTTCCATTTTATCGAAAGAAAGGTGCTGAACCTGATCGCCCTGTGTTTTAATGATGATTATTTCTGAACGGTAACCCAAGTTCAGAAGCTCAATTTTCAGATAATTCGCTTGCCAAAGGGCAAGGTCGCTTCCGCGGCTGCCAATTCTTATTGTATTCACCTTAGGCCTGATCGAGTAAAATTTCCTTTGCCATCTTCATGGGTACAGAGATGTATTTTTTCTCCATATACTGCATCATGTTCAGCACCAATTCGCGACTTTGTGGATCGAGCTGACTAAGCTCACGGGCAAAAACAGTTTCGGTAGCATGTGCCCTTATTTCGCGCACTTTTTTGGGAATATCCTGCATTGCAAGTTCAATTTTTCGATGCTTACAGGTATGGTCAAAAATGCTTTTCTGTTCCGTGAGAATTTTTTCGCACTGACTTAGTGCACTTTTTCGCTGATCGATATTTTTTGCAGCAATTTCCTTAAGCGATATCATGCTTATCGACACTGTAGGAAATGCGGTATAGATAGTCGGGTCAACATCGGCCGGTACGGCCAAATCAATGATGATTTTTCGGGCTGTCTCCCCACAAAGTAAGTTTTTATAGTGTTCTTTATTTATAAGATGATCTGCCGATGAGGTACAGGTTATTAAAACATCAAAGCCTTCTGTACGCTGAAATAATGCATCAAGTGGATGAGCTGTACCCTGCACCATTGCCGCAAGTTGTTGACCGTTACTCAAACTGCGATTGTAAACCGAAAAGTTGGTATAGCCGTGCTTGCTAAGGAATTTGCAGAGGTTAACATTGGTTTGTCCTGCGCCTACCACAAGGATGCGGGCATCTTTTTTTACATGCAATGCCAATAATTGACGATACGCCAGCGAAACTACCGAAACGGGATTGCGGGCTACAGGGGTTTCGGTGAAAATTCTCTTCGCTGTTTCTATAGTTGCTTTTGAAAGCAGCCTCAAGAAATCTCCGGTTAAGCCCAGTTCATAGCATTCTTCATACGCTTTTCTAAATTGGGTAATAATTTCACGTTCACCAACCACCAGCGAATCAAGCGAAGCCGCTACCCTAAAGCAGTGGTCTATTGCAGCATCGCCTTCAAGAATTATTGCTTCATTTCTGGCTTGCTTTAGCTCATCATTGGAAATTTCTTGTCCTGAAATCGAGGAAAGGACATTAATATAATCGTCATTAAGTGCTAAAGCAGAAACCATAATAAACTCTACCCTGTTGCAGGTACTGAGGTATAATAGTTCGCTTAAATTTAGTTGCTTCTTTAAGGCAGCAAGTCTTTCTGCACGGTGCTTAGGGTCAACATGAAATTTACCGACCAATTCGAGCGATGAATTCTGATGGGTGAACCCAATAATGTGCAATCTGTCCGACATACTTAAGCATTGCAAAGGTACAAATCGTTGCCTAATTGCTTTGTCATTATTATGTCAAAGCAGTGATATGAATTTTAAATTTTAGAAATTTTCTTATAACCCAAAAACTACATTACAGGATATTTTATAAGCATATATCCAAGTTAATATTCATATAATCAAATATTTGCTGCGTTTTTGTGGGTAGCTTGAACTAAAGTTCAAATAAAGAAAGTATAAAACCAAATACTGGTTGCCTTATTTTAATTAAATAAGTTTGTAAATTTGAAGTTCGATATATTAAAAGAAAAAAGCAAGCAATGAAAAAACAAGCAGAAAGACTTCGACTCATTCGTGTTTCGAAGGGGATGAGTCAGGAAAACGTGGCAAAAGCATTAGACATAACCGTAGGTGCCTATTCCAAAATTGAAAGGGGAGTAACCAAATTGAGCTTAAATCGATTGGGAGACCTCTCCAAAATTTTTGATATTGATTTGAATGAATTTATTCGTTACATCAATGGAGAGTCCGAAACGTTGGACCGCAAACTTAACATTCCAGGTGCAGCGCCATCTGGTGCATATACTGCTTCTGGATCCATGGAGGCAGAAGTTACGCTTTTACGTAAAATAATCAACCTTTACGATGAGAGTAAAGAATTGAATACTAAATCGGTGGTGCGTAACATGTTCGAAAATGCTAATGTTAACGTGCCTTCATTTATAGAAGTTTTACGTGATTGTTCTTCATCGCTTTCTTCGCGGAAGTTAGATGCCAGCCAAATTACCAATTTTAATAAAGGATTAGAAAAAGTGGTGGAGCTTCTTTCTTAGGGAGTTCAACCATAACTCAGCGGGAATTATTTATACTAACTTTGCTGCATCATGGTGCAGTTTAGCGTGGTAATAATTACCTATAACGAGGAACGAAACATAGCCCGTTGTTTGGATTCGGTGAAGGACGTGGCTAACGAAATCGTTGTAGTGGATTCGTTTTCGAAGGATAAAACCGAAGAAATTTGCCGTCGATACGGGGTTCGGTTTATTCAGAATGCCTTTAAGGGGCATATTGAGCAGAAAAACTTTGCATTGGAACAGGCGAGACACGACTATGTGCTTTCGCTCGATGCCGACGAGGCTTTATCGGATTCGTTAATCGAGTCATTACGCAAAATTGCGGATGTGCCACCGGTAGATGGTTATAGCTTTAACCGATTAAGCAATTATTGCGGTAAATGGATCAAACACGGAAGTTGGTATCCCGATATTAAAATGCGATTTTTCAATCGAAAACGCACCCGCTGGTCAGGGATCAATCCCCACGATAAGGCCGAGTTTACCCAAGGGGGGACATGTAAACACCTTGATGGCGATATTCTCCATTACACCTATTATACCGTCGAAGAACACATTGGCAAACTGGATTACTTTTCGACGCTTGCCGCAAAAGCGTATCACGAAAAAGGCCGAAAGGCTTCTCTGTTCAATCTTTGGTTTAATCCGCCATTTGCCTTTTTTAGGGATTATTTTTTACGAGCAGGATTCTTAGATGGCTATTATGGTTGGCTTATCGCCCGATTAACCGCATATTACACCTTTCAGAAATATGCCAAACTTAGGTTTATCCAATCTTCAAAATCGTAACCACCGATTATGAGTCTTAATCTTTCGCAACACAGCGAGCTTTTGCGCAATCTCGATCAAAATCTGGCCATTTATAAGGAGTCTATTCGCGAAATTGCTTTGGAAATTCTTAATGCCGAGGTTTCTAAATATCCCATTTTTATTGCCGCCCGAAACGATGTGGCTTTAGGCCGCCTCATCATTGACAAGGAAGATTTGGCGCTGGATTGGTCAGTTTATGCTTCAACGCTCGAAGAATTTGTTCGTCGTAACGTTATTTCCGAAGAAAAGCTGCCCGATTTCAGAGCCTCGTGGAAAGATCCACGTCATTATTTTTGCATTTTTGCCGTGCTCGACGAAACCGCAACCTTTATATATGTGCCCTATGAGTAATCCCCTTTCAAAAAATTCATTCACAGAGGCTGCGCAAGTTCTGGAGTTATTTATTTCGAATGAAGCGAATTTTCAAAAGCTCGATGCTGCCATACAAATGCTCGTTGATAGCTTTAGAAATAAAGGTAAAGTTATTTCTTGTGGAAACGGCGGCTCTATGTGCGATGCCATGCATTTTGCTGAGGAGCTTAGCGGCCGATTTCGTGCCGATCGCCCCCCTTTGCCCGCTCTTTCCATCAGCGATGCTTCACACATTAGCTGTGTAGCCAATGATTATGGATATGCGCATGTTTTTTCACGCTTTATTGAGGCTGTTGGGCAGCCGGGCGATGTATTGCTGGCCATTAGTACCAGCGGAAATTCAGAAAATGTAATTCGAGCGGTTCACGCTGCCCGCGCAAAAAATATGGGAATTATTGCATTAACCGGAAAGGATGGAGGGCAATTGGCCCAGCTGGCTGATGTTGAAATCAGAGCGCCTTATTCGGATTTCGCCGATCGGGCGCAAGAAATCCATATTAAGGCTATTCACTATATGATTGAAAAAATCGAAAAAATACTCTTTTAAAGAAACTTCTTAACAGAATAGAGGTTTTTAGATCCGAGCCTCTTTAATTTGTATCAATTAGTTTCGATTTCGATGTTCCGTGTCTTAAGTGCAGCAAGGCTCTTGTGCTGCAGTTTGAATTTTATTAATCATGTTGACACGAGTTTACGGCAGTGCCGTACAAGGTATTGGAGCAACCACAGTTACCGTTGAGGTTAATGTGGTTCAAGGTATAAAGTTTTTCTTGGTGGGTTTGCCTGATAATGCGGTGAAAGAAAGTCAGCAACGCATCGAATCGGCCTTGCTGGAAAGTGGTTTTCGGATGCCCGGTAAAAAGATTGTAGTTAATATGGCTCCGGCAGATATCCGTAAGGAAGGTTCGGCATATGACCTTCCCATTGCATTAGGCATCCTCTCAGCCTCAGGCCAAATGGCATCCGAAAAGCTTGACTTATTTGTAATAATGGGCGAATTATCCTTAGATGGTAGTATTATGCCGGTGCGTGGATGTTTGCCAATGGCGGTTCAGGCACGCCGCGAGGGGTTTAAGGGCATGATTGTGCCACTTCAAAACGCGGCTGAGGCGGCTTTGGTAAATGGCCTCGAAATATATCCGGCTGCCACAATTTTGGATGTCGTTAATTTTTTAAACGGAACCAACGAAATAACAACGTACAACGCACCCGAAATGCTTCCGCTTCCCGAAAACAGTCTGTTGGATGCCGATTTTTCGGATGTAAGAGGCCAAACAGCCATGAAAAGAGCGCTTGAAATTGCTGCAGCCGGTGGGCATAATTTACTGCTCATTGGTCCGCCCGGTGCAGGTAAAACCATGCTCGCCAAGCGAATTCCGGGTATTTTGCCGCCGCTTTCATCCGATGAGGCGCTTGAAACCACCAAAATTCATTCTGTTGCGGGTAAATTGGGGAGTAAAAATGCTATTATGCGCCACCGTCCTTTTAGAAACCCCCACCATACGATATCTGAAACGGCGCTTTTTGGCGGGGGCTCAAATCCTCAACCCGGCGAACTTTCACTGGCTCATAACGGCGTACTTTTTTTGGATGAATTACCAGAATTTAAGCGAACTGCGCTTGAAGTGATGCGTCAACCGCTCGAGGAGCGCAGGGTTACCATTTCTCGGGCACGCTTTACGGTGGAGTACCCCGCATCATTTATGCTCGTGGCTTCCATGAATCCATGTCCGTGTGGATATTACAACCATCCCGAACGCGATTGCGTTTGCCCGCCGGGGCATGTACATAAGTATCTTAACCGCATTTCGGGCCC
>JBKCHQ010000249.1:0-10783 GCA_046302715.1 Bacteroidia bacterium
TTGAGTGAATGATTCAACAGTGCTTGCATAAGCGTTGCTAAGAGCCGCAGGAATAGGGTTTAACTCTTCTCCATTCAAACAAACGATACCGTCAACATCATAACCATCGGCCAATCCACCGAAAGGATAGTTGATATCAGAAATATCTTGCAGTTTTACATATTGAGCCCACCCCAAAGTTTTAAGATCGAATAATCCGTTTTGACAAGCATCGCCTAACCAAATCCAATTGCAACCATCTTGCGAAGCGAAGGCACGTACTTTTTCGGGATAACGAGCACAAGTTTGCCCAAAGGTTGTTTCTACTACATGGATGTCATCACCGGCACCGTTGTGAATAGGATAGGCGAATTTTAAAGTAATTTCTCCTCCAAAACCTAAGGCTACGAAATTGTAGTTAGCGGGAGCTGTGGCTACATCACTATTTTCAGGTGTTCCTAAAACATTTGCAAGTATTTGGCGAGCAGGATCGATTGGAGTTAATAAATCGCTTGTAGTACCTGGGAGGTAGCTAATTACCTCGGCTGCAGCGCAGGCAGGTGCAGGAGAAGGATTGGTGCCTGGATCTGTTGAGGTGTCGTCATCATCTGAATCGTCGTTGTCATCGTCAGAATCATCATTGTCATCGTCTGAATCGTCGTTATTATCATCAGAATCATCATTGTCATCGTCAGAATCATCATTGTCATCGTCTGAATCGTCGTTATCATCATCAGGCCCTTCGTCGTTATGATCTTCATCGATGGTGCAAGAGCCGATGACATCGCCATGTGCCAAATGAGCTTCAAGCGCGGATTGAGATACTGTAATAGTAATGGAGCCATTGCCGGTTTGATGGCAAATAGTTACCATTTGGTTACCGTTTCCATTGCCGTTTCCATTGCCTTGCGAAAGCATTACGGGTGCGCTTGCGCTACTAAAGCGGCTAGCCTGTGCAAGTAAAACATTGTTTGCACTAAAGATGAGTAGGATTGCTACTACGAGAACTGTGATTGGGTTTTTCATATGGGTTAGGTTTAGATTGTATAGGGGTTACTACAATTTGCATATTTAGGTTTCATTCTTACATCGAAAAAAAACAAAAGAAAACAATAAAATTCCATAATAATCATATATTCAGTATATTAAAAACATATTGCTTGTGCTTAAATATTAATTCTTACATAGTTTTTACAGAAATAATCCGCTATTATGCATGAAAGACTAATTTTAACGGCGTATGAAAGTTTTGATATCTAATGGACTGCTTCTTCTGTATCCTATATTTATGTTGGCGCAGTATCCATCAAAAGTGCGTGAGCTAGAGCAAAAGTTCGCCCAAGGCGACAGTGTGCAGCGTCAATTGGCAGATAAAATAGAAATTGAAAAATGTGCCTATTGGATGCAGCGGCTTCGGACGGATTTCTTGCCGCAAGGGAGTGCTACTAAAGATTTGATACAACATCGCTTGATGCTGCTCGAGTACAGCGAGCCACACGAACAGGCGCTTTGGGTAGCACATATTATTGCGCCCGAAGTTGCGGGTGGAGTGTTTGGGCGTTCCAACGATTTTCGTCCCGATCCACTGGTTAATTCCGGATCCTGCACCGATCGCGATTATTTTTTACGTGATACGCTTCCCGATGGCAAGATAAAATACGATGGATTTGGTTACGATCGCGGACATTTGGCTCCTTCTGCCGATTTTCGATGGTCGGCAACTGCCTTATCGGAAAGCTTCTACTATTCCAATATGTCGCCCCAAAAGCCCGAATTTAATAGAGATTCTTGGGCTAAACTAGAAGATCGCTTCAGATTTTATGTAGAAAGCACCCAACACGCTCTCTTTGTTTTTACCGGTCCGCTGCTTCGCGACAATCTTCCTAAAATTGAACGAGCCGAAAATAAACCCAGTATTCCGGTGTATTACTATAAAATAGGCTATGATCCACAATCGAATTACATGACCGCTTTTTTAATGCCCAATAAGAAATGCGAACAATCGTTTGAAGCCTATTCAATAACAGTTGACAGTTTAGAGGTATTAACCGGGATTGACTTTTTTTCGTTATTACCCGATTCGCTTGAAAACCGACTCGAAGGCAAGATTGATGTAAAGCCGTTTTTAAACTTGCGCGAACAGGCAGATATCAAGCCGCTTGATGCTACCGAACTGCCTCGCAACCACTTTAATACTAGCCAAGCCAAATATTACAGCGGTAAAAATGAAGAGGTAACGGTCTGCGGAACGGTGGTAAGCACTAAAAAATCGTCGAAGGGAAATGTGTTTCTTAATCTGGATAAATCCTTTCCTAATCAAGTGTTTACGGTGAGCATTTTTAAGGACCGACTTATCCACTTTTCGTATGCTCCCGAAGAATTTTGGAGCGGTAAAACAGTTTGTGTAACTGGAAAAATTACCGACTTCAATGGTGTTCCTTCCATGGTGCTTGAGAACGAAAATGGAATTAAGCTATATGAAGTTGATGAGCCTTAGCCGTTACCTCTAAAAGAGCTAATGATGTGAACCGTGTTTTATGATCTTTTTAGGCACGCTTAATAAGCACACTTAAAAAGCGACACATGATGATCTTGAAAGGCAATTCTTAAAATAAGCCGTTAATTTCGGCATCAATTCGGTTGATGATTTCGCCCAAATGTTCGGGGTTTTCTGAAAATTTATTTTCATCCACATCAATAATGAGCAGCTTGCCGTGCGTGTAATTCGAAATCCAAGCCTCATAGCGCTCGTTTAAGCGTTTCAGGTAATCGAGACGGATGGAGTTTTCGTAATCGCGACCGCGCTTTTGAATTTGATTGACCAAGGTTGGAACCGAAGCCCTAAGGTAAATAAGCAGATCGGGGGGCGCAATAAAACTGGCCATGAGATTAAACAGCGTGAAATAATTTTCGAAATCGCGCGTGGTCATCAGTCCCATCGCATGCAAGTTGGGAGCAAAGATGTAAGCATCTTCATAAATGGTGCGGTCTTGAATGACTTTCTTTCCGCTCTTGTGTATTTCGTTTACCTGATTAAAACGGCTGTTTAAAAAGTAAATCTGCAGGTTGAACGACCAACGCTGCATGTCTTCGTAAAAATCATTTAAATAGGGATTTTCGTCGGCATCTTCAAAATGCGGAACCCAATTATAATGTTTCGATAACAGGGAAGTAAGCGTGGTTTTCCCCGAACCTATATTACCGGCAATAGCTACGTGCATAAATTCTTAAATGAGCCTCCTAAAATACACCGATTCGACAAAAACAGAAACGAAAAACGAATAAATTAATGAGCTTGTAACATATTAATTACCAGTGTATAGTAGGGATGAAAGTTGTTTTTCGTCAAAAATTTCACAGGCAATGTCTTGTAAATTCTTCGCACTTATCGCATCTATTTTTGCAGCAATTTCATCAAAGGTGTCAATGCGGTTAAACAACAGGTAGGTTTTTGCAAATCCAAGCATAAGCGCATTATTGCTTTCCTGTGCCATGGCAATTTGTCCTTTAAGTTGATTTTGTGCCTTTTGAAGCTGTAAACTGCTCAGGGGCACTTCTCGCAATTTCTTCAATTCTTTGTACACCAATTCGCGGCAACGTTCAACGCTCGACGATTCAGTACCCAAGTAAATGCTGAACAGACCGGTATCGGAATAGATGACGTATGATGAATCAATGGCATAGGTAAATCCATATTTTTCGCGAATCGAAAGGTTTAATCGGCTGCTCATGCCCGGTCCACCAAGTAGATTATTCAGAAGAATAAGTGCCGTTCGTTTCGAATCGCGCACTCCGTAAGCAGGAGCGCCCAGTACCAAATGCGCCTGATGATTTTTGCGCTTTACGGTATGATGCAAGGGGACATATTCTTCAGGAGCTTGACGTTGAAAGCTTCTTTTATTTTCTTCGATTTGCCCCAGTGTTTTGTGAAGTAGCGTACGTACCTTCTTTTCTGTGTATGGGCCTACCAGCGATAGTACCATTTGGTCGGTGTTCCAGCATCTTTTTGTAAAGGCGAACAAATCTTCGCGTTTAAATGCATTGAGATGGGCCACCGTGCCCAATATGTCATGCCCCAGCGGATGTTGTTTATAAATCTGATCTTCGAAACGGTCGTAAATTTCTTCGGAGGGATTGTCTTTATAGGCTAAAATCTCATCGGTAATGACCGATTTTTCTTTTGCGATTTCCTTATCCGGAAAGTTTGATCCAAAGGCCATATCGGTAAGTAACTCAAGCGCACGCTCCAAATGCGGACTCAGAAAGGAACTGTAAATACAGGTTTCTTCTTTAGTGGTGTAGGCATTAAGCTCACCACCTACATCTTCCATCCGGCTGAGAATATGAAATGACTTGCGACGTTTGGTTCCTTTAAAAACACAATGTTCGATGTAATGAGCAATACCGTGTTCGTTTGAGTTTTCGTCGCGACTTCCAGCATTAATTAGCAAACCGCAATGCGCCACATTACTTTCGGTAGGTAAAAATATGACCCGAATACCATTACTTAAGGTCCAATGTAAGGGACTATTCATGTGTTGCTACTGCGTTTTCTTCTGGTTCCACAATGTGTTGCACTCTGCCAACGCTTCGGTCGCTGAGCATTACTTTAATTCCTCTGGAATGATAGGGCTTGCTGGTAAGTATCCAGCGTATAACGCCACGTGTAAGTATGCCGGTTTTCTGATTGCGCTTGGTAACAATGTCCACACACATGCCCAGTTTCAAATTTTCTCGAAAGCACGTTTTCATAGGGCGGTGCAGCTGTCGTTTTGACTTTTGGGATACACCACTTCGAGCAATCGGGTGCTGAGGTATTCCGATCGGAATTTCATTTTCAGGTTTTGGCCTTGCGTGCCTTTTCCTTCAAGTAGGTATTCCGGTATTTCGCGGTTGCGGATGTCGCTGTCGCTAAAATTAACATCAGCAGTATTTAATACGCTCAAGATATCGTCGTTGCTTAATCCTCTAAATTGGAGCTGGCATGCTGCTTTTTGCGAAATTTTTATAGGGCTCGCCCGTAATTTTTCCAATACGCGACCTTCGGGTGTCCATGCAGGAAATGTACGTCCACGCAGCAGTAATGCCCAAATGAAAAATGAGCCTAGCAAAATGCCGAATATAAAAAGCGTGATGCGTCGAGAAAATGGCATAGCGATTAATCGAATCGTAAGTGTTTAACGGTTAATCCGTTATTGATAAGTTCGTTCAGCGATTGAATTCCGATTTGGAGGTGGTCATCCACAAAATGTTTAGTAACGATAGTGTCGGAGCGCTCGGTTTTAATACCACTTGCCACCATGGGCTGGTCTGATACGAGCAATAGCGCTCCGGTAGGAATTTTATTGTAAAAACCCACACTAAATATGGTGGCCGTTTCCATATCTATAGCCATGGCCCTAATCTTTCGCAGGTATTTTTTAAAATCGTTGTCGTGTTCCCAAACCCTGCGGTTGGTGGTGTAAACAGTTCCAGTCCAGTAGTCCTTATTGAAATTTCTGATGGTGGTAGATACTGCTTTTTGAAGCGAGAATGCGGGTAGGGCAGGTACTTCGGGCGGAAAGTAATCGTTAGAGGTTCCATCGCCTCGTATGGCGGCAAGCGGCAAAATAAGGTCACCCACTTTATTTTTGGGTTTTAGTCCGCCGCATTTACCCAAAAACAGGCAAGCCTTAGGTTGCAGTGCCGAGAGTAAATCCATAATTGTAGCACCGTTTGGACTACCCATTCCGAAATTAATGATGCTGATGCCGTTAGCAGTTGCCACTTGCATGGGACGGTCTTTGCCCACTACTTCTACACGATGGATTTCGGCAAATTTTTCAACATAGTTGCTGAAATTGGTAAGGAGAATATATTTGCCAAACGCCTCCAATGCCATTCCGGTATAACGGGGCAGCCAATTATTGACTATTTCTGATTTGTTTTTCATGCCAGAGCGATTGACAGATTTGCCTGTTTTAAATTTACCTGAAGCCGCTTTGCGATTGCGGGAGCTGCCCCGAGGCAGGCAAATATACGATGCATTTCGAAAGAAATGGGTTTCTTTAACCCCCGAAGAATGGGTGCGCCAGCATATGCTGCATTATATTCATCAACATTGTGCGTATCCCGCCAATAAAATAGCGGTTGAATTTTCGCTTACTGTGAATGGTTTGAAAAAACGTGCCGATATTTTGGTATGGAATCGCCAACTCGAACCTTGGCTTTTAATTGAATGTAAAAATACTTCGGTAATCTTAAATCAAGAGGTGATGGATCAAATGCTCCGCTATAACTTAAAGTTAAAAGTACCGTACATGGCAATGACCAACGGCAATGGCTTGCTGGTACTCAAAAATCAAAACGGGAAGGCTGAGGTACTCGAAGTTTTACCTGCGTACGAAGCTGAACGCTAAGTTTAATTGTTCAAATTATTTACACTGTCTTTTTTTACAATGGGGTTTTGCTTGTAGCGTTTATCCTCATAATAAATAAACATTTTGGCATTCGCTGGCGTCCACCAACGAGTAAATTTCGAGGTGTAATCGTGTAACCTCACACAACCCAAACTAACGGGCGCACCCATGTATTTTCCGGGTGCGCTGCCCCCCACGGCAAATTCGTGAATGCCGTTCACAAAGCCTTTGGCTCCGGGATAGGCATCATCTGGAATGATGTGCATGAAATTAGGCAAACCTACCTTGCCTTTGTAAAGAATGGTAGTTCGTGAGCCAAATCCCATTTCTTTGTCGTGCTTAATGTCCAGCGAATCGTAGGGTAATTGGCTGTCCCAATATCGTGTGGTAAGGCGATTCATGGGGGCGTAATAGCGAGGCTGCCCATCAAAATCATGCTGGTTGTGCTGCGAGGTATGTGAGTTTTTTGATGAAGTAACAAATTGGGCTACTTTTACTATAGTATCGCCCTGAATTTCGCAAAGACATAGCCGCTGGCCAATGCAATACGTTCTGCCGTGTACGTCAATGGTGGGTTCTTTTTTGAGTGGATCGGTACGAAACGCCTCTACATGATCGCGAAGATTTCGCCATACATCGAACATGTAGCTCATACTTTTTTTATCGGCAGCATTCTTTTTGTTCAACCATTCTGTAATCTGAGCATCGTTGGTGAGCTCGATATTATCTTTTTTGCATGCGGTAAAAAATGCCTTGAGTTCGGGCAACTCCCAAACATCGGGAAAAGATTCTTCGCATCCTTCGCAATTTCCTAAGGGATCAAGGGTATTAAAATCACCCACTATATAACGTTGTGCTTTGTAGTCGGTCTTCGGAAACGACTCGTTATACAAATCATTCCAAGTATAGTGCTTGTTAAAAATGCGATCCATTTTGGTGATGAGGGGAGCATAACAAGGATTAATTTTCAACACTTCTTCAGAATCGAGCTTCAATTTTTGGAAGGACGCATAACGGGTAAACATCATGCGTCGTAGATGAAGCAATTCCTTTTTTAACGAGTCGTTCTGCACAAGAGCGATAACCCGGTTAAAATTCGCAAAACTTGAGTCGTTAGTCAGTTGTTTCAAAAATACAATTGATGTATCTTTTTGCGCCTCCTTGCTGTCGTCATTGCCCATGCTCGCCGCTGAATTACCACAAGAAAGGAGCAGCAAACATTTTCCCCATAATACGACATATATAAAGGATTTCATAAATTAACTGATATTATTTATAAGCGCTATAAACGTTAATAACAGGATTTATTTTTTTCGTTGAGCCAAAATAAGATGCGGCTCGTTGTGCGAAATATTATATCCAATTCTGAAAGGAAGTTCTTTACCGCCTCTTTTTTGGAATTCTTCTCTGAGGTCAGACTGTACTCTGCTCGAGAATAAGCCAATTGGTCGGGTATATTTACCGTATAGCTCCACGTTCCAGTCGTTGGTAGCCACATATTTGTATGGCATGCCCGAGTCATCTTGTAATAGCGTATTGGTATTTTCAAGAATTACATTTCGAATATTGGAGAATGAGTCGTTGTGCAGTAGATAAGACGCGGCTTTTAAGAATACGTTTTTATTTTGGAAGGCCGAAAAATAGTTGTGAAATCTTGATCCAGGCTTAAATTCTCCATCCGACAGGTCGGTACGATAATACTCTATGGTTTTTAGGGTTTTTCTGTCGTTATCAGTAAGTTTAATTACAACGCCTGCAGCTTCTTGATACGTGGATGGAATTTGTTTTCCATTTTCATCTAAACTTACGTATTCAATCGAGGAAATTAGAAATGATTGCCTGCGGGCATAGAAAAGAATTAGCGGAAGTACACCATTTAAGTCAGATTGACGTAATTCTTTTCCCATGTTAATGGTCATAAAATATCCACTGCGGTTAGAAGTATAAAGCGACGTTTTAATTCGCTTCATGTAGTCATAAAAATCACTGTTAAATTCGAGTTTTTCCGAGATAGAACCGATGGGCTCGAGCCCCACCATAACTATCCGATTGCTGCGTGGAAAGAAACAGTTTGAATACAAGAAGTCGGCCCCTGCAAATGGATAGAATAATATTCCAGAATCTAATTTGGCAAGGGGCGATTCGTCGGTCCATTCTTGAATAGGGAGAACTTTGTCGGTAACCACACGCTCCCATTCTTCGTGCATGGCCCCCTGAATATCAATCCATGATGAATTATCTTCGAGCTTATCACGCATGTTGTCGGGAATGATTCCGGCAAGCATCGAAGAAAAGTTAGTCACATTATCATTCACACGGATAGGGGTTACGCTGGTTTTTTTAGCTTTATTAAGGGAATCGGAATTTAAACTATCCACCTTAAGCGTATCCGCAGTGACAACTTTTGTTTCGCCCGAGGGCCGTGATTTAACTAAAGAAATTACACCAAAAATAACTATACCGATTAGGGCAATAATGCCGCTTGTTTTAAGCAATTGGGAAGTGTTAACTGCCTTTTTCTTTTTTTCTAAATCGGGTTTTATAGAAAGGCGAACCTGCTCAAAATCTTCGATTTCGGTAATGGTTTTCCACTCATTGGTGCCCTGTTTACACAAGCGGGTATGAAAATTAATAGGTGCATCTTTAAGTTCTTCAACTGAATATGGACCTTCGAGTTTATCGCCGTTTTGTATATAATATTTTCTCATGGTGGCAAAAATAGCTAAAATGTGAATACATAATAAATCAAAAATGAAGGCAATAAAATGGATGTAACATGCACTTTATTATAATCTTGTGGAAATACGTACTTTTTAAAATTGCAAGTAAAAGACTTTATATTAATTTGTTTTTGTACTTTTGCGCCGCTTAAAAATTAGGTTTGCGCATCAAAAGAAATTAATTCAATTCCATTATGAAGTATCTGTTTTCAGGATTACGTTATTTTATTGTCCTTTTTGCTATTGGGATATTGTATGTCGCTTGTGGTGGATCGGGAGAAACAAAACCCAAAAAAGACGAAAAACGCGATACTGTAAAAAATACAGATACAGTTGCTATTGATAGCAATCTTACAAGGCTTTCACAGCTAATGGCGGGATTAGATACTGTTTTATCGTATCCTCATCAGCAATGGAATCTGGATTCTGTAAAGCGTTTTTCGCGCGAAACAGCCCAGAAATATTCAAAAATGCGAGAATCTCGACTGTCCAAAATTCACAATTGGAATCAAATAAACCTCAAAAATGGTCAGGTGCCCGATACTTCATTTGCTTTTTATCCATTTTCGGGCGGCGATTTTATTCATTTGCACTGGTTGCTTCCCAATGCCAACAATTATTTAATGGTGGCCCGCGAAGAGGTAGGTTCTATACCTGACCTAACAAAAATGAATAATGCCGAATTACTTAAATACTTGCAAGGAATTGATGTTGTTTTAAGGGACATTTATAATAAAAGCTATTTCATTACGCTCAACATGATTACCGATATCCGTAATGCTAATTTGGTGAACGGAATGATGCCTATTATTGTTTGGGCTGCGGCGAAGACCAATCATGAAATTGTTTCTATGAATTATTTTGATATTGACTCAACCGGAGCCACATTGCCAAAAACAGATTTTAAAAGCTCTGGAGTTCGAATTATGCTCAAGGATAAAGCCACCAAACAGGTTAAATCCCTAACATATCTGTCGGCCGATATTTCTGATGATGGATTTAAAGCCCAGCCCGGTGTTTTGAAATATTTAAACGCACATGTTCCTGGTCATAGCAATTCTTTTGTAAAATCAGCTTCCTATTTATTACACTACCATACATTTACGGGAATAAGAAATTTAATTCTGGATAAAAGCGCTAGTTTGGTTCAAGATGATACAGGAATTCCTTTTAAATATTTTGATTCCAAAACTTGGAACGTAAATTTATTTGGAGAGTATGAAAAACCAGTTAGTGATTTTTCGGCCAACCTTTTTCAGAATGATTTAAATGCTGCATATTCTGATTCTAATTATTATAAAGGCAAGCTAAATTTCTCACTGGGATACCATTGGGGCTCAGGCAATCAGAATCAAATGTTCAGTTATAAAAAGAAAAACTGAGCATGAAGGCCACGAAATATTCGCTTGGTTCGGCTACCTCTATTGTGGTTGCCAACATGATAGGAACCGGGATTTTTGTAAGTCTGGGCTATCAGCTCATGGATATTAAAGATTTGGCAACCATTATTGCATTATGGGTTGTAGGTGGATTAATTGCGCTCTGCGGTGCTTTTGCCTACAGCGAACTGGGTGCAGCAATGCCCAACTCGGGTGGCGAGTATCATTTTTTATCGCGTATTTTTCATCCCGGTTTAGGATTTATGTCGGGTTGGTTGAGCGCTACCATAGGTTTTTCGGCGCCCAT
>JBKCHQ010000250.1:0-2385 GCA_046302715.1 Bacteroidia bacterium
GTTGCCTACCATAATTAGGATCAACAAAGTCAAAAGGGTTGCGATTTTTCTTAGCATGGTGTTTTGGTTAGGTTAGTTGTCTCCCTTTACCCAAAACACACAATTAGAGTTTCATTCTTACACCATTTTTTTCATCTGTCAATCATGCTATTTATTGTACACTGCAGAAAATCAGCTGATTAAAAATTTCGAATTATTGCAATAATGTACTTCGTCTTACAAATGCAAGGTTACCTTCGTTACCTAAATCATCCGGCAAGCCTTAAATCATGAACCGAACCATCAAATTACTCATCAGCATTCTTGCTCCACTTCTTGTTGGCGCAGTGGCTGGATTCTACACCGTAAGTGAAACCGGAACATGGTACAGCTATCTCAACAAACCATTTTTCAATCCACCCAATTGGCTGTTCGGCCCAGTTTGGACTATACTATATATAATGATGGGTATTTCCTGCTTTCTTATTTGGGACAAACCTTCTACAGCCCATCGGAGTCGCGCTCTTACCATGTATGCCATTCAGCTATTTCTCAATTTCTGGTGGAGTATCATTTTTTTTGCACTTCATCAGCCAGCATTCGCACTTATCGAAATAGCCTTCATGTGGATTGCCATTTTCCTTACCATTCGCGCATTTTATCCTATTAACAAAGTAGCTGCATGGCTGCTGATCCCTTACATAATGTGGGTAAGTTTCGCCTCAATTCTGAACGGAGCCATAGTTTGGCTGAACTAATTCCAATCTCATTTCGTTGTTTTTGGGCGCGCCCCCTTGGGTCACGTGCTTGGCTGCAGTCCACTCCGCAAGCTGCGTGGAGCTGACTTGCCGCGCCCGTTCGCGCGAGCACTCCGAATAAATATAATAAGTAAGGATTGATGATCGCTTTCCAGCATCAACATCCATGTTAAATCCAACACCAATCAAATCAGCAACACGTATTTACCTGTCTGGATTCGTCAACAATAAACCTAGCCTTCGGCGAATTCCATTTTGCGTAGAAGCAAAAAATCAATGCTTTTGTATACCCTTGAATCCCTAATCCAAGCATACAATGAATTCAAAGGTTTTTTAAGATTCCTTTAAGCGCTAAATGAAGAGGATGGTTGAATTCAAGTAAAAGTCGATGAATTTAATCCTACCTATTTATCTGGTTATAAAAGTGCAAATTCCGATTGCATTTATTGCTCCACGAAATACATTCTGATTTCGCCCTTCCCTTTGGCGGCTATTTCCCCCCGGTAGGTAAAGTTGAATGTATTCTTGGTTAAGGTATAAGTTGATTCTGAAACATTGACCTTGCCCACCTCGCCGCTACTTTCCATTCGGCTTGCCGTATTAACGGTATCGCCCCAAATGTCGTAGGCGAATTTCTTAATACCTACAATACCGGCAACAACGGGTCCCGAATGCACACCAATGCGGATCTCAAAAAACAATTTACCTGCATCTTCACGGGCCTTTTTATATTCAGCCATGTATTGCTGAATTTCGAGTGCGGCCTTAATTACATCTTCTGCATGGGTTGTATTGGATGTTGGTAAACCTCCTGCTGCCATGTAGGCATCGCCAATTGTTTTAATCTTCTCCACATTGTGCTTGAGCATGATCTGATCGAACGCCGAAAAACACTCGTTGATTTCTGCAACCAATTCTTGCGGTGTGAATTGCTCCGACAATTGAGTAAAACCTTTGAAATCTGTAAACAAAACCGTTACCTCATCTATCAGTTTCGATTCGGCATTGCCCTTTGATTTTAATTCTTCGGCGATCGAATACGGCAAGATATTCAGCAGTAGCTCATCGCTCAACTTTTTCCCTTTCTTGATTTTATTCCGCTGAACCCAAAATACACCCGAAAAAATCAGGAGTAATGCAAAACCTCCAATAAAAACGTTGCGAACTAGAATTTGGCGCTCCAAGTTCTTTTGGGCAATCTCTTCCTTCTTTTCGTTGATCTCGTTTATGTTCGAAAGTTCTATTCGGTTACTGATGATTTGTTTTTCGTTGAGTAAAGTAATTTCTTCTCGACTTGTAGAGTCGGTATTTTGCGCCAATAACTTATACCCCTCAGCGGCTTCTTTATACATACCGGCTGCAAGAAATACTTTAGCAAAGTAGCTTTTCATAAACTCCCGATAATCAGCTGTTTTAACCCTGTAAGGCGAATAGGCAGCATGAAAAGCGAAATCGGCGGCCTTTTTATGCTCATTTAAGATAAAATGTACATTAACGCGCTCCAACAATTCTTCTAGATCTAGATACTTATTCTGCTCCGGGATAAACGTATTCCGATCGGTAGCGCTATTTTGATACATGATGGGATGTTTGATGTAGTATAGCGCACTGTCTCTGTTTTGCAAGCGGGCGTAGGCAACTGCCTGGT
>JBKCHQ010000251.1:0-3956 GCA_046302715.1 Bacteroidia bacterium
CTCATAAAACTTGATTTTGTATGGTTCAAAGCTATGATAATTAGTGTTACTTGCAAAAATCTAATAATTGTGAGGCAAGTCCATTATTTTTGTCTTCAACTATATAACCTCAACCATGTTCTTCAAGCGCAAAAAAATCCAGTGGTATATGATTTTTAGTTCGCTCGATAAAGCGCATCAACTAGTGCCACTTAACCGCACTGTGCGGGTTGAGGTGGAGGATAAAATGCTATGCCTGGCAAGAACTGAAACTGGCTTTTTTGCTACTGACGAAAAATGCCCGCACCAGAAATTGCCACTTACTCACGGCGCCATTTGCGAGAATGGAACCCTCGTGTGCCCCTTTCATCGCTACGCATGGGATTTAAAAACCGGTCGCGAGATAGAACGTCGAGAAGTGAATATACAACTCTACCCTGTAGAAGAACGCTCCGATGGTTTGTTTGTAGGAATTGAAAAATAAGATGAAGCACTTTTTGAAAGACGCTTTCTGTTCTATTTCCTATTGGACATCCACTAATCTAACCTGTTCATTTTGAGGTAACCATGGCGCCTTTTGTTCTAAACCATCTTTTAGATTAAAGAGACACAATCGCTCGCTAGTCTCAACAAGCACGTGGGTATCGCATTGAGCCAAAACGTTTTTAATTGTCACGTTTTTAAGAAGTCGATTTCCATCTATATCTATGAGTATTGTTGTATTTAATGGAGTCTGTACAACCGAACTTGCTCCATTAAAAGGTCCGATATGTCGGTACTGCGCAGGAATTAAAATACGGCCATCGCCAGCAACCAGACCGTACCACACCTCATTGGTTGTGCCCGATCTGAATGTAAAACGATTAGGTCCTGCAGGCTCTAGTGCATCAAAAAAAACGTTCCGTGGGTAATTACCGACCGAGTCTACCAAGGTCCATCCCAGATTACCCAAAACGGAGGTATAGCCATTTTGACAAAATCCAACCTCAAAAAAACTAGGTTCAAGAGCCATAGATCCGTCTTTTTGAGTCACAAAACCAATGCGGTCGTTTGTAAAAACAGGAACGCATACGCCGGGATGTTCAGCGGCAACATCCCTAAATGGACCTAACACAATCGCTCCATGCTTGTTAATGAGATAAAAGTTATTGCTTTTTTCCACCCAGGCGTGTCCCCCTTTAAACCGAAAGGCTTTGGCAAAGCCTGTACTAATCTCTACATCACCCTGTGTATTGATGTATTCCCATAAACCGGTGGTTTTATTCAAAACCGCTGCAAGTCCTTCAAAAAATTGGGGTTCGCCACCATCACTCCCAATGTTCAATTTTGGCGAAATCACCCAACGCCCCTTTTCGTCGGCAAAGCCCCATTCGGAGCCGTTTTTTAATGCAACCATGCCGTCTTTGTAATTGCCTGCCGCTACAAACTTAGGCTTAATACAAATGTTTCCCATGGAATCAACAAGACCCCATTTGCCTTTATAGCAAATGGTTAGAAAGCCGAATGCCCCCCCTTTAATATCGCTAAAGCCTTTTCGACTTATTTTCTTTAGTGTATTCGAGTAAATTAAATATTCTTTCTGGCCATAAAACTTAATAGCCAGGCGATTTCTTCCCAAAACTTTAAAGGTATCTACATCGTGAAGCGATGTTTCATAAGCATCAACCAAAACGAGGGTATAGGGTTTATTGGCCCCGACAAGGGCCAACGTTTGACCGAAAACTTGAATACCCCAAAAGATTACAATGCCGACAAGGCAAATTTTTCGGCGATTCGCGGTCCTTTTTCCGTTTGAATTAATTCGGCACATTCTATATTGCTATCGTGTTCAAAAAACAGCACCCAGTTTTCAGCGGTTGCCCTTTCAATTATACGAGGTTTTTCTTCTAAAGTTAATAAGGGACGCGTATCATAAGCCATAACCCATGCTGTAGGCAAATGCACTGGCGTTGGCAGCAAATCGGCGGCATATAAAACCTTACGACCCTTGAAATGTATTAACGGCAACATCATCGATTCGGTATGTCCCGATACCCGAATAATTTCGAAATGATCGGTAAGCTTATCGCTCTCAACAAAAGACAATTGCCCCGATTCTCCGAGCGGAAGGATATTCTCTTTCAGGAACGAAGCTTTTTCTCGGCCGTTGGGATGAACCGCCCAATCCCAGTGTTCTTTGTTGCTCCAGAAACGTGCATTTTTAAACGCAGGACGATAGCCCGAGCGCGATTCGTTCCATTCTACCGCACCGCCGCAATGGTCGAAATGCAAATGCGTTAAAAATACATCGGTAATTTCATCGCGGTGATAACCCGCCGCTTTTAGTGAAGCATCGAGGTTATGGTTGCCGTGCAAGTAATAATGTCCGAAAAACTTTTCGTTCTGCTTCGTGCCCATGCCGCAATCGATCAAGATGAGTCGGTTTCCATCCTCCACCAGCAAGCAGCGCATGGCCATGGGTATCATGTTGTTGCTATCAGAAGGATACAAGGGCTGCCACATCGATTTGGGCACAACGCCAAACATGGCTCCACCATCGAGCATAAAATCGCCGGCGTGAATAACAGATAATTTCATAAACGGAACTTACAGGTGCTTGTTGACAAGTTTCCAAACATCGGAAAACAGATGCACAATGCGGGTATAAATTTACCGTAAAATTTTAAAGATGAAGATTCATCTCATCGCAATTGGCGGAAGTGCCATGCACAATTTGGCCATTGCCCTGCACCGCGCCGGGCATACCGTTAGCGGATCTGACGACGAAATTTTTGAACCCTCGCGCACGCGTTTGCAGCGCGAAGGCTTGTTGCCGACGGCCAACGGATGGTTTCCCGAGAGAATCGATGCTTCGTTCGACGCCATCATTTTGGGCATGCACGCCCGGGTCGATAATCCGGAATTGTTGCGCGCACAGGAATTGGGTTTGAAGATTTATTCCTATCCCGGCTATATTTTCCAAGAGAGCCGCTATAAAACCCGTGCGGTAATCGGTGGCAGTCACGGTAAGACGAGCATTACCGCCATGGTGTTGCATGCCATGAGTCACGGTCAGCTCGACTGCGACTATTTGGTTGGTGCGCAACTCAAAGGTTTTGATACCATGGTTCGCCTCAAGGCCGACGTTTCGCGCATAGTTTTGGAAGGCGACGAGTATCTGGCATCGCCGATTGAGCGAGTGCCGAAGTTTCACTTATACCATCCGCATGTGGCGCTCATCAGCGGCATTGCATGGGATCACATCAACGTATTTCCAACCTTCGAAAGTTATGTAGAGCAATTCAGGCTGTTTGCCGAGAAAATAGAGCAGGACGGAGCCTTGGTGTATTTCGCAGGCGATCCCGAACTGGTGAAGATTGCGAAAGCGGCACGAAGCGATTTGAAGCTCATTCCATACACAACGCATCCGCACACCATCCGCAACGGCATTACCTGTTTGCAAACGCCGCAGGGCGAAGTGCCACTGCAGATTTTCGGCAAGCATAATCTGCAGAATGTTTCGGGTGCATTGGAAGTGTGCAGGTGTTTAGGTTTATCGGACGAAGCTTTTTACAGCGCCATAGGTAGTTTCGAAGGAGCAGCGCGCAGGTTAGAGCCGGTATTCCAGAACGAACGAACCCGCATTTACAAAGATTTTGCGCATTCGCCATCGAAGTTAAAGGCTACTACCGAAGCGGTGCGCGAGCAGTTTCCGCAGAACCGCCTCATTGCTTGCATGGAGCTCCACACCTTCAGCAGTTTGAATGCGAAATTTCTGGAGGAGTATCAGGGTTCGATGGCCGGCGCCGATGAAGCGTTTGTGTATTTCAATCCACACACGGTGCAACACAAAAAGCTGGAGGCCATTACAAAAGAGCAGGTATTGGCGGCATTCGGAACAAGCAATGTGAGGGTGTTCGATAATTCGCAGGTATTAATTCAAAAGCTTCAGGGCATGAATTGGAACGACACTACTTTGCTGATGATGACTTCAGGGA
>JBKCHQ010000252.1:0-11584 GCA_046302715.1 Bacteroidia bacterium
TCTAATTTCGTAATCAAATATTTATTTGTTAATCAATATTTTTAAATTAAAGAATTACTTTTATTTATAGTTATTTTAATAGGGTATTTTGGAATAATAATCCTATTGGTGGGTTCGTTTATTATGTTTATAAGGAATGAACGTGAAAAATTACAAGCCTTAGAAGAAAAGGCCAAGCGTGAATTGCAATTTCAAAAAGAATTAAGAACTGCAGAATTTGAGGTTTCGGAAGAAATAAAGAGTCAAATATCCAGAGAACTACACGATAATATAGGACATACAGTTACTTTGGCAAGATTGGTATTTGAAGAGATGCGTGCAAAAAATGAAATCAACCCGCTAAAACTTGAAGAGTTGGATCGCCTTATTGGTGTGGCCTCAAATGATATACGCAGTGTGAGCAGATCGCTTAATTCGGATTTTTTAGCCGTAAACGATTTTTCAAAATCTATCGAGATTGAATTAAATCGATTAAAAAAGCTATATTCTTCTCAAATCGAATTTTCAAAAGGTAGTATTGATGAAAATACTATCTCAAAGGAACAACGGTTGTTTGCCTACAGAATATTTCAGGAAACGATGAGCAATGCTATTAAGCATTCCAAGGCCGAGCGCATCAGCGTGCGTTGTTTAGATGAAGATTTCCTCTTAAAAATTGAGGATAACGGCTTGGGCTTTGAAATAGAAAATTTGGATCTTTCAGAGGGCTCTAATGGCATTATAAACATGCGTAAGCGAGCTGAATTGGTGAATCTTAAATTCAATTTAACTAGCAGAGTAGGTTCGGGAACTACAATTCAATTGGGCCTTTCATGAAATTCGCATTTGAAGCAAATCATCGCACTGCGAACTACACCCCACAAGCCTTGTGTTTAAGGGTTCATTTATTTCAATCTTTTGCTATATTTGTGGCCTTGACTCATTTTCGCTACATGAAACGTTTCTACTCTTACAAACCAACTTTCCGTCTATTAGCCTTTCTATTTCTTCTTAACGCGCTTGTTCCTGTGACTCTTTACGGACAGAACTCGCAAATGCAGAAAGTAGAAGGCAAAAAAGAATATTTGAGCACCGAACAATACGATTTGCGCAAAGCAAGCGGTCAATTACTCCCCAATGTTGAATATATCGTTAACACCCCACTAAATTCTGGAGTTGTGAAGCCCAAACCTGTGAAAAGTGGGGCTAAATCTAGCCGGACGCTTAAATCCCCTCCATGCCGTTATGTACCCACCGATGACTTTGATGATCCATGGGGCGGAGATGTATATTTTGATGATTTCCCTCCAGCGGGTGAATTTGAAGTTCCCATTCCGTTTACGTTCTGTTTCTACGATCAATCATACACTTCGTTTTTCATCAATAATAATGGGAATATTACTTTTGACGCGCAATACACCACATTTACCTCAACAGGCTTTCCGTCGGCCACAGTGCCACCCATGATTGCACCATTTTGGGGCGATGTAGATACCGGCGACGACTTTGATCCCCTTGGTCAGGTTCGCTATGATGTGTATCCCGATTATGCTATTGTGTCTTGGGATACCGTAGGCGTGTATCCGGGAACTAATCCCAACCAGCGCAATACTTTTCAGCTGATTATTACCGATGGTGTGAGTCCCGTATTACCGCCTCAAACGAACATATGTTTTATTTATGCCGATATGCAGTGGACTACCGGAACAGCATCTCAAGGAACTGGTGGTTTTGGGGGAACGCCTGCCACCGTGGGGGTAAATCGAGGAAACGGTGTTGACTACATTCAATTAGGTCGTTTTGATGCACCCGGAACCAATTACGACGGTCCGTTCGGCAACAGCGACCAGGTTGATTTTCTCGATAATTCTATTTTCTTCTTCAACACGTGTTTAACGCCTGGTGCCGACAATAATATTGCACCTCTATCACTAGGTGCTCCCATTTGCGACACCTTGGTAGTGTGTACTGGTGGAACTATTCCTATTGATTTTTTCTTTATCCCTGTAGAGCCGGGTCAAACCGTAGATGCCGAAGTGCTTACCACTACACTTCCCGGACTCAATGTAGCTGCAATTACTCCGGGTGCACAATGTGCTGTTTCGGCTACATTTACAGGCGATAGCCAAAATCTTGGCTACCAAACCATCTCTTTCTTAGCAACCGATGACGGAACGCCAGCTGCAACCTACCAGCTTGATATTACCATTAACGTCCTTGAGAGTAATTTTACGCCTGTAATTACCGGCACTCCAGCCATTTGTAATGGCCAATCAACCACGCTTTCAGTGGCAGGCGGTCCTTTCGAAGAATACCTTTGGTCGCCCACTTTTGACCAAACTCCTACAACCGAAATTACCGAAAGTGCCACGGTAACTGTGACTGTCTCAGGCAACGGTCAGTGCGGGGTGAGCGAACCTTTCCTTGTAGATGTAGCCCAAAATCCCACCCCAGTAATTGCAGGTGGTGACACGGTTTGTAATGATGGAACAGTAATTCTTTATACCACACAGCCTTACGACCAATATTCATGGTCGAATGCCGAATCAAACGATACCATCCAAGTGCCTGCAGGCGGATATATTGTTTCGGTTATTGATAGTAATGGTTGTCAAGGAATTTCAGCCCAGTTCAACGTTACATCTGTAGCATCTATTGTCCCGCAAATTATTGGCGACTCGATAACTTGTTACGATGAATTAGCTGCTATAACCACCAATCAGAGTTATCTATCCTACGAATGGTCAACACTTCAATCAGATCCGGCTATCAGTGTGGGTCCAGGCGTTTACACCGTTTCAGTGGTAGATGCTAACGGATGTGAGGGCACTTCAAATCCGTTTCGGGTTAAACGTTATGTTCCCAACCCACTTGTATTAGGGGTTGAAGATTTCTGTCGCTTCGACACTATTGGAATAAGCGTTCAAGACACTTTTGCTACATATTCTTGGGTGTATCAGGATGTAGAAATATCGGATAGCAGCGCTATTCTTTGGGATGGAGGCAACGCAATAGATAGTCTTTTCCTCAGAGTTGTGGATAACCGCGGATGTATTGCCGATATCGCAGTGTTTGCTCCCTATACCCAACTGCCGCAGGCGAATTATACTACCAATCCGGTGGTTCCTGAAACCTTGGAAAATACAACCGTTCAGTTCCTCGATCAGTCAACGGCTACACCTGGCGATCCTATAACAGGCTGGAACTGGGTCCTTAATCCTCCCGATCCGTTCGATACGTTACTCACTCAAAATGTATCACAGCTTTTCTTGACCAACGATTCGGTGGGGGTTACCTTAATCGTTATTTCTGAATTAGGCTGCCGCGACACATTAATTTCATCGCTCACCGCACCTTTTGTACCTAACGTGTTCACTCCTAATGGAGATGGCAAAAATGACTTCTTTAAAATCCCGTTTATCACCAACCTCAAAGACAACAATGTAATTGTTTATAACCGTTGGGGTAAAAAGGTATTTGAAGCCGATAATTATACTAACGATTGGGATGCTTCAAACATACCATCGGGCACCTATTTTTATGTAATAACGGCCCCTACCATGGAAAAACCAAAACAGGGCACCGTTACTGTGCTAAAAGATTAAATCGCTTATTTTGAATTAATAAAGGGAGCCTCGTGCTCCCTTTTACATTTTATAGTGTATTTTTGACACAAAATTTTTCAGGTGAAAGTAACAGACCACATCGAAAAATCATCCGGAACGCTCTTCTCTTTTGAAGTTTTGCCTTCCCTTAAAGGACGTGACATTCAGGACTTATATGACGGTATCGAACCTTTGATGGAATTTAGTCCAAGCTTTGTAAATGTTACCTACCACCGCGAAGAATTTGTTTTCAAGAAATTGACCAATGGTTTGCATGATAAGATAGCAGCACGAAAACGTCCGGGAACGGTTAGCATTTGTGCTGCCATTAAATACAAATATGGAGTTGATACGGTGCCTCACCTTATTTGTGGCGGTTTTACACGTGATGAAACCGAACTGGCTCTTATTGACATGCATTACCTGGGCATGGATAACTTACTGGCTTTGCGGGGCGACCCCGTAAAAGGCGAAGGATATTTCGCCCCCGAAAAAGATGGCCACGCCTATGCTTCAACTTTGGTGAAACAAATTTCGCAGATGAATGCCGGCCATTACTTAGATGACGAAATTGTGGAAGGTATACCTACTGATTTTTGCATTGGTGTAGCAGGCTATCCCGAAAAACATTTCGAGGCTCAAAATATGAAAACCGATTTGCGCTACCTCAAACAAAAGGTAGATGCCGGAGCTCACTACATTGTAACTCAATTGTTCTTCGACAATGCCAAATTTTTCAAATTTGTGGATGATTGCCGTAAAATAGGCATTAATGTTCCTATCATCCCAGGCATTAAGCCTATTACTACCTTAAAGCATATTAGTTTTCTTCCCAAAACGTTCCATATTGACATCCCGGAGCCCCTCGCCGATGAACTCGAAAAGTGCAAAAATAACCAGCAGGTTATGGAAGTGGGCATTGAATGGGGTATTCAGCAAACCAAGGAGCTTATTGCCAAAGGAGTGCCTTGCGTTCATTATTACACCATGGGAAAATCTGAAGCCGTAAGACGCATTGTTAAGGCCGCATATTAAGGCCAATCGCTAAATCGGTATAGACAGGTGCCCGAGCGGTTTTCGCCCGAAAAATAGAACCTTTTGCCGCATTGTATGGCACCGGCGTTAATGTTTACGGGCAAATCAGCCTCAAAATCCACTACACGGCTTTTACCTATTTCTGACAATGCAATCGAACATCGATCGAAATTGGTAAAAATGTTCTGTTCCTTATCTTTAAAATCCCTCAGATAGCAAAGGAATCGACCTTCGTTTTCGGTGCCTAAAGTGAGGTACGAAAGATATACCATGCCCTCATCAACCATATGCTGATTTTTTAAAACGCAATACACGCTATCGGTCCTGCCTTGGTCGTTCATTTCAACAATCAACACATTACCGGTATAATAATGCATGGAGCATTGCATCATGTTCGACCTAAAATCGGTTTCGCAAATTTCTTCGCTGCTTTGATGTTCGAGATAAATGCGCATGCGGCCATTTTCGTTTTCTCCGATATCAGTCAAATGAATATGCTCTGTCTGAAGTTCGTCATTGCGTAGCTGTTCTTTAATTTTAGGGCTGCCCAATAATTCGTTAAAGGTTAAAACCCCACTACGATTTATTTCGCTGCCATTTAAATCTACCTCTAGAAACAAAATACCAATAGGCTCTTCTGTTTCCTTACGTTTACCAGGATAATATAAACCCGCCAAACGCAAATACCCCCCTTTAGAAACGGTAAATCGTAAATCGTTATTTCGGTATTCGTCGGTATCGAGGTTAAACTCTACTACCTCTGTTCCTAACGATGGGAATGCATATAGATAGTAGGATTTCTGTTCGGCTTTTCCTGAACGCGCCCAGTGCATCAATACAAAAATATTGTCTGATTCGTCAACGGCAATTTGATCTATCTTGTATTGAGCACTTAGTTTGGTAACGGTTTGGTTACCTGATTTTACCACGTTAAGCGCCGTGTCGAAAAGCTTAGTGGTGATAAGTAATGAGTCTGAATCGCCTGGATTTCCGGCATGCGCAACCAAAAGCCGGTTCCCGCTGTTGCTGGTAAAGGTTTGGAAGCGTTTTTCGAAAAACGAGAAAAATGCAGTTTTTACCCGCATGAGCTCAACCGACGGCCCCAATACATCTTTTCCGTTTTCAACAATAAGCTCTTTTAGCAGCAGCACATTTTCCATGCTGGACTTGTCAAACTTTGACCCCAGTGCATAAACCTTATCATTGAATGTAATTACACCTTCCGGAAAAAACTCCTGTCGGTTCGAAAAACACCCTTCCAAAACACACATATTTGGGCGTTCCATCGAAGCGGTATCGTACCATTCTATTCTCAAATCTTTGATAAGTTCATCGTTATCGGTTCTGCCTTTGATAAGGGTTAAATAGCCTCGACTAATTCCGGATAGCTTTATTATGTTGAACTTTCGGTCGTCGGTATATACTTTGCCCTGCTCAATTTGCTGTGCCATGCTAAACAGCTGACATAACATAATAAGCGCCGAAAAAATCAGTGCTTTCATGCGTCCGATTTTTGTTCGGCCTTTGCCCCTTTATTTTTATTGGCCAGCTGTCCGCATGCCGCATCAATATCTTTTCCCCTGCTTTTACGCACATTTACTATTACGCCTCTTTGTTCTAAAAACGAACAAAATCGCTGCAATCGCTGCTCGTCGGCTCGTTGAAAAAGCCCATCGCCAATGGGGTTGTACTCGATAATATTTACTTTGCTGGGCACTGAACGAACAAACTGCTCGAGTTTTGCTGCATCCTCAAGAGAATCGTTAAAATCATGGAATAATATATATTCGAGTGTTGGGCGTGTGCCGGTTTCGCGGTAAAAATGCAGAAGCGCGGCAGATAATTCCTCAAGGCTATTGCTCTCGTTTATGGGCATTATTTTGCTGCGTTTTTCATCGTCGGCAGCATGCAGCGAAAGGGCAAGATTAAACTTAACTTTATCGTCGCCCAGTTTACGAATCATCTTTCCAATACCGGCAGTTGAAACTGTGATTCTTTGTGGCGACATGCCTAAGCCATCGGGCGAAGTAATGCGGCCAATACTTTCGAGCACGTTTTTATAATTAAGCAAGGGTTCGCCCATGCCCATGTACACAATATTGCTCAAGGGAATGCCATAATTTTCTTCGCTTTGCTTACGAATAAAGGCAACCTGATCATAAATTTCGCCAGCATCGAGGTTTCGCAGTAACTTTAGTTTACCCGTTGCACAAAATGCACAGGTTAATGAACATCCTGCCTGCGATGAGATACATGCCGTCATGCGACTGGTAGTAGGGATTAATACCCCCTCAACCACTGGCCCGTCGTGAAGCCGAAAGGCTGTTTTTATGGTGCGGTCTGAACTCTTTTGCACGTCGCAAGCCTGAACGGGCCTAATTACAAAGGACTCAGCCAGCTCCTTGCGCAAATTCTGACTTAAATTAGTCATGTGCTCAAAATCGCCGACCGATTTCTTCCACAACCACTCAAGTACCTGTTTTACCCTGAATTTGGGATGATTTCGCTGTATAAACCATTCCTCCAGCTGGGCAGCGCTCTGCTTGCGTATGTCGGCCTGTGGTGTCATTTTCATTTACAAAGATAACCTAATGCGGGCTTGATACTAATGTTTGATAATTTCACCACCTTTGAACCGTGCGCAAAATAATAGGCGAAGAACTGTTTACGAATTCGGGTGAGGCAATCACGAATGGCTTGGTAGAGCTGGATGATTGGGGTAGAATTTTACGTGTTTTACGCCCTGAAGATCCTGAATATTCTATCGAGGGAGCCGAACGCTATGAAGGGTGGATTATTCCGGGGATGATAAATGCCCATTGCCATCTGGAACTTTCGCATTTAAAGGGAAAAATAAAACCGCACACCGGTCTCGACGGCTTTATTTCGGAGCTCGCATCTGCAAATACCGACGGATCGGACGACCTAAGTGCTGCTTCAGATGCACAAAATCAAATGGTACAAGCCGGTGTAGTTGGTGTAGTTGATATTGCCAATACCGATAGATGCTTTAAACTTAAGTCCGAATCAAGCCTGCATTATTTTACGATGGTTGAACGCTACGGAATTCGAAGCGATAAAGCAGCCGAGGTCATAGATAGCGGGCTAAAATTGGTTGAAACAGCACGAAAGTTGAACCTCCGAGCCAATCTAAGTCCGCATGCATCGTATTCACTTTCTGATGCCTTGCAAAAAGGCATAAAAGAAGCGCTAGAGCAGGAAACAGACGCGATCTACAGCATCCACTTTATGGAATCGGCCGAAGAAACAGAACTTTTTAAAATGGGAAAGGGCGCTATAGCCGAAAGGTTGCGGCGATGGGGGCTCCTAGATAATGGCTTTCCATATTCGGGTCAGCGCCCTGCGCACTATGTATTAAAAGGCTTGCCTGTAAATGCAAGAGTGGCTCTCGTACATAATACATTTATTGAAGAACAAGATCTGGGCGCATTTCAAACGCGAAAACATTCGGTGTGGTTTGTATTGTGCCCGAAAGCCAATCGATATATCGAAAACCGCCTTCCGGATGTGGATAAGATTAGTGGATTTACCACTAAAATAGCCGTGGGTACCGACTCGTTGGCATCTAACGATGCCTTAGAGATGGTGGCGGAGTTGTATGAATTGCAGCAGTCGTTTCCTCATATTGATTGCTCAGAATTAATACGTTGGGCGACTTTAGAGGGAGCAAAGCTCATGGGCCTCGATCGCGATTTGGGCAGCATTGAACCCGGCAAACGACCTGGATTGGTAAATATTTATCCTGTGGATAAACTGTCGAAAAAACTGATAAAAAACAGCAAATCATACCTGATTTGAATTGTAGGTTTGTGGTTCGGTGTCGTTCATAACAAGACCGCCCGTAACACTATGAACTCAATTCAAAACAATAAACTGGTGTTTAGTTTCTTAGGCAATGCCGCTTTGGGCATAACTTTGGAAGCCTTTCTGGTAAAAGTTTTGGAAGATGGTAGCTTTTCGTACGATTACCAGCGGGTGGTAGCAGAGCGAATGGCCGACTACGATTATGCGTTTTCGGAGCAGGAGCAGGAGGTGGTTCGATTTATTTCTGAAGTACATCCCCATCATATCGAGAAAATATTTAACCGTAAAAAACTCAAAAGAGAAGTATTCTTCGAGAAGTTGCCCGCAAACGAAGAGTTGCAAAAAGCGATTACCGCTTATTGCGACCGAAGGATTGCCGGCGCCCTCGCCTTATTAAAAGGCTCTAAAGTGTATTGGCGGGAAAAGGCGAGTGATCATCCGGCATTGATTTCATACAACGTACATAGCGAATCGTTAAAAAGCACGTATTATTTCACCAAAGTTAACGACGGAATCAAGTACCAGCTCATTTTGAAAGACAATGAAGAAGTGCTTCCGCTATTTCAAACCAATACACGCGTTTTATGCAGTGCCCCGGGCTGGATTGCACACGAAAAGGGTATTTTTAGCTTAAGTGATGAAACCGAGGGGCAAAAGATTATACCCTTCCTTAAAAAAGAACAAATTGAAATTCCAGATCGTCTGGCGGATAACTTCATATCGGCTTTTTTAATTAAAGCCACCCGCAAGGCCGATGTACGCTTTGAGGGCTTTGACCTTTTGGAAGAAGCAAAACAGCGAAAGACATTATTACACATCGCTCCCGATTTGGAGCATAAGCCGGTGCTGCACCTCATGTTTCAGTACGACAATTTTACGGTCGACGAGAATAATACGCAGGAAATCTTAGCCCAGGTTAAACGTATAGGCGATAAACAAATTATTGTGCGCCTTCAGCGTGATCTGATATGGGAAGCCGAGAAAGAAAAACTGCTCCATAAAAGAGGTCTTACGCACATAAAACCCTCGTGGTTTTTACCTAAAAATAAAGCGGCCGAGCTTGAAACTATCATGAATTGGCTGGCAGAGAACAAAAAAGTGCTTACCGAAAACGGATTCGAGCTAGACACCACCTGGCAAAATCAAACATTTGCCGTGTCGCTACCAGTTGTGGTAACCAAGGAAATGCGTAAAGATGCCGACTGGTTCGACCTGCACGCCGTTGTAAGGATTGACAGCCTCGAAATTCCGTTTATCCGCTTCAAACGAAACATTCTTAATCGCGATCCGCGATTTAAACTGCCCGACGGAAGAATTATTTTCCTGCCCGAGGCATGGTTTATAAAGTATGCCGATTTATTTGAATTTAGTGAAGAGTCAAATGATCGCATCCGTATTCACCGCCAACATCAGGGCCTACTAAATGGTCATGCATTACTAACTGGCGCAATCAATTCGAGGTTAAAAGACGAGCAGAAAAAAATATACACCGGCGAAACCTGGCAAAGTTATCCGGCACCGGCACGTCTTAATGCGCAATTAAGAGATTATCAGAAAAAAGGGTTCGACTGGCTCTGTTCCATGTCTGAAAATCGCCTCGGTGCTTGTTTGGCAGATGATATGGGATTGGGCAAAACCCTACAGGTAATTGCTCTTTTGCAACATATTAAAGAACAGCAGTTAATTGCTGTTGCCGACGAACGGATGCGGGGTACACAGCTCGATCTTTTTGACGAGCACAACATGCCTTCGCTTATCGTAATGGCGCCTTCGCTTATTCATAATTGGGAACGTGAGTTGGGTCGTTTTGCACCCGATCTTATTGTGAAGAAACACTCGGGATATCGCCGTACTTCAAACTTAACAGACCTTTCGGGTGCTGATGTAATATTGACTACATACGGAGTGGTGCGTAATGATTTGGACATGCTCATGGCCATAGATTTTCATTACGTAATTCTCGACGAAAGTCAGCTCATTAAAAACATGCGTTCCATGAGTTTTCAGTCGGTTAAAAAACTTCATGCCACCAATCGCATCGTTTTAACAGGAACTCCCGTCGAAAACTCGCTGAGCGATTTGTGGTCGCAGCTTACGTTTTTGCAGCCCGGTTTATTGGGTTCGCATACTTTTTTCAGACAGGAGTTTGTAATTCCTATCGAACAGCAGAAAGACGAGCAAAAACTCCAGCGGCTTCAGAAATTAATTCGTCCATTCATTTTGCGGCGCACCAAGGAAGAAGTGGCGCCCGAATTGCCCGCTCAAACCCGAAAGCTTAATCACTCCGAAATGAGTGTTGAGCAAGCCCGTATTTACGAAGAACAGAAATCGTATTACCGAAATAAGATACTTGATAATATTAGTAGGGAAGGAATACAGAAAAGTCAAATTTTGATTTTGAGAGGCCTTACTCAATTGAGAAAAATTGCCATCCATCCGGTATTGTTTGATGCAAACTACACGGGCGAATCGGCAAAATTTAACGACGCATTATTGAAGCTGAAAGAGCTCATGGTCGAAAACCGTAAAGTGCTTATTTTCTCTCAGTTTGTTAGACATCTCGACCTGTTTCGTAAGGCATTTATTCAAGAAAACATGCCGTTTTCGTGGTTGAGCGGCGAAGTTCCGCAACATCAGCGCAGCGGTGTAATTTCTGAATTTGAAGAAACTATTGGCTTTAGAGCCTTTTTAATACAGCTCAGAACCGGCGGATCGGGTCTAAATCTCACTCAGGCCGATTGCGTATTCCTGCTCGACCCCTGGTGGAATCCGGCAGCCGAGGAGCAAGCCATTGCCCGCTCACATCGTATTGGTCAAAATCAGCAGGTTTTTGTGTGGAAATTTATCACCAAAGACACCATTGAAGACAAAATCATGCGTCTTCAGGACCAAAAATCGCGACTGGCATCCGATATTATCGGGAAATCAAATCCCATTGCGCGGTTGAGCCAGGAAGATTTGGAAGAACTATTTTCATAAATACGTTTTAGGTTCGCCATCGCTAATTATATTGCATCATTATTTGCAGTATAAAAATTCTTTATGTCCAGAGAAAATATTGGCGCCGATCTTAAAGCTTCGTTGGTTGTATTTTTGGTTGCATTGCCTCTTTGCCTAGGCATTGCACTCGCTTCTGGCGC
>JBKCHQ010000253.1:0-2747 GCA_046302715.1 Bacteroidia bacterium
GTATATATACCGATAACCTCTTTTCGGCTAATGGATGCGACAGCGTAGTAACCACCAACCTTACCGTAAATACAGGAATCGGAAATGTGGCAAATTCAACCAATGAAATTTTGGTCTGGCCTTGTCCTTTTAGCAATTACATAACTTTAAATAATTTAATGGTTGGTGATATCCTTATTTTACTCGATGCACTCGGAAATAAGGTAATTCAATTTAAAGCCGCATCGGAGCAAACTATGATATCTACCGAAATGCTAGCCTGTGGATATTACACCTTAATTCAATTGGGAAAACGCAACACTTCTGCGCTCAAACTTATGAAAACAGAATAGAGAAAAATAACGAAGGCGCTAGAACAATTAAAATGAGTTTAGCGTAATGATGATAGACATTTTGAGTTCAATTTGGGGTTACAGGCATTACTATTAAATTCCAACTATTAAGCTCAGTGCGTTATCCTAGAAAAAAATTTACAACATCCAGATCTTCAATTTTATTTTGAATGTGTCAATATGCCTTAAAGCATCATCTACGCCTGCGATGAAAATATATAAAACACGCATTTAATTGATAATGTATTATTTGTAATTTCATTGTTAGGGGTCCGCCACTCCTCCTCCCCAGCATAAAGTTACAACACAGGCGGGGTAATAGTCGTTTCAAAATCCTAAAACGGATAATTTATTACCAACAGAATTGTTCATACACAAGTTGGTAAAATATGCTTGGCGCTTGAATAAATTTTTCGGAACTTCAATCAGATCGGGGACACGTGTTTCCCGTGTCGGTCATGTCTCGGATTTGACGTATCACCTAGTATTACGCGCAAAAATTACACCCGAATTACGCAATAGAATTTAATAAACAGACCTAGAAGCTTGTGTTATTTATATGTTTGCTCAGGTTAAACTCGGATATAGACCGTATTTATATTGCACTAATTAATAGTTATTTCATCTTAATGTTTAAGCTGAATTAGAGTGTGAGATACACAAACAAGCAAAGCAGTATAAACGAAACACCGTTGAGCAAAATGCCCACCCGAAACATGGCTGATGGTTTTATATGGCCGCTACTAAAGGCAATCGCATTGGGCGGTGTGCTCATGGGAAACATAAAATCGCAACTGGCCGAAAGTGTTACCGGAATAATAAATAATGCGGGGTCCATATTTAAACGCAAGGCAAGCGCTCCTACCACCGGAACAAATAAGGTTACCATAGCTAAATTACTCATAAATGCAGTAAGCAGCAGCCCAAGCAAACAAAGCAGCATCAAATAAATCTGAACCGGAAGGTGATTTAATTTAACCAGTTCATTCACCAGTAAATCGAGGCTTCCGCTTTCCTTAAAGGCAAATGCCAATGCTAACCCGCCCCCAAACATGAGCAAAATACCCCAGGGCAATCGCGCGGTATCTTCCCAAACCAGGATGGGCTTTCCCTCCTCAACAGGCACAATAAAAAACAGCATGCCCACCGCAATGGCGGTCCAAACATCCGTTACCGGATAGGCCGGCCAGTAAATTCGAATAAGCCCTTCGCTTAACCACAAAAACACGGCTACTGCCAACAAGATCAATGTTCCTTTTTCGCCCGATGTCATAGGCCCCATTTGCTGTGCATCTGGTAAAGGCAATGCTTCAGATTTTTTATCCCCCAATTTACCAATCGGAAACACCATGCGCGTCATAATTACATAGGCCAACATCAACAATGCCAGCGAAAAGGGTACGCCGTAAAGCATCCATTGCGAAAAGCCAATGGATTGCCCAAATGTTCGGCTCATAATACCCGATGCAGCGGCATTTGGAGGCGTTCCAACCAGGGTTGCCATCCCACCTATACTCGATGCATAAGCAATGCCTAAGAACAGGCAAATTTTTGCGTTTCGAATGGTCTTTGATTTATTTTCGGCATCTCGTTCCCAAAGCGTGCATACCGAAAGCGCCATAGGAAACATCATCAAAGCTGTTGCAGTATTCGAAATCCACATCGAAATGCCGTAGGCCGAAAGCATAAACCCCAAAATTATACGCGAATAACTATTACCCGTAAATCGAATAACCGTAAATGCCACCCGCCGATGCAGGCCAGTTTTTTCAAGAGCCAGGGCCACAAAAAATCCTCCCAGAAACAAAAACACATATTTGTCGGCATAGGCAGCACATACCTGTTCCAAACTGCCTAATCCCAACCAGGGGAAAAATAAAATGGGCAACAAGGAGGTAATAGCCATGGGAACCGGTTCGAGCAACCACCACGAAAGCATCCAAAAGAGCATGGCACATAATGCATTTGCCTCTACTGGCCATTCGACAGGATTTAATACGGCCCATAAAAGCCCGAGCATCGGCGGAAACAATAAAACCAGAAGTTTTTTAGCGGGTAACATGGTTCAATTCCAATAGTATGGTGTAGAGGTTTTGTTTGCCTTGAAATGTAGATAATGTTTGCGAAATTCCAACAAATTTTAATGTTGGAGGGTTACTTTCGGGAATGAGCAAGGGCAATCGTATTTCCGATTTTTATACCAATAGGGGCTGGAAGCAGGCTGCGTTTCAGCAAGAATGCCAGCATCATATTGCATGCGGTAGTTCAGGTTTACTGAATGCTCCAACGGGAAGCGGAAAAACATATGCCATATGGTTGGGAATCCTACAAAAAATTCCAAAACCTTCCAAAGGGCTTCACGTTTTATGGATTACCCCACTCCGTGCCTTATCAGGCGATACAGTAGCCGCCTTG
>JBKCHQ010000254.1:0-64044 GCA_046302715.1 Bacteroidia bacterium
TTCAATAACGGCTTAACCAATTTTCTTAGCAGCAAAGGCATGCGCTCCCTTGCCGCCGATAATCCTAGCGACGATTTTAACGAGAACAAAGGGCTCGAACCCAAAAGTATCATCAATTTTATGATGCTTAATTTGGGCGTATTGTTTTAATTAGCCTATGAAAATTGCTCTCGCCCAACTTAATTTTCATATCGGCAATATTGGGGCGAATTTTGAAAAAATATGCACGGCAATCATTCGGGCAAAGGCCGAGGGCGCTCAATTAGCCGTATTTTCCGAGTTGGCCATTTGCGGATACCCGCCCCAAGACTTATTGGAGTTCAGCGGTTTCATATCTGCCACAGAGGGCACCCTTCAAAAGATTGCCGAATTAACGGATAACATAGCTGTAATTATTGGCGCCCCAATAAAAAACAGTAAAAATGCAGGAAACGGTCTGCTTAATTCCGCCGTGGTAATGCATCAGGGAAAAATTCTCCATCACGCACCTAAAACTCTTCTGCCTAATTACGACATTTTTGATGAGCGGCGGTATTTTGAGCCAATTCAACAAAACAACTGCATTACCCTGGATGGAAAGAAAATTCTGCTTTCGGTGTGTGAAGATCTTTGGTTCGACGGCGAAAAAAAGAATTATCCCTCAAACCCATTTGAGCATTGGTCTAACGAAAAACCCGATTTAATACTAAATATCGCCGCATCGCCCTTTTCGTTTGAACATCCCGAAGCGCGTAAAAAAATTTTATCAAAAGCAGCGAAGCTCATCAATGCACCCGTTTTTTATGTAAATGCCGTGGGGGCGCAAACCGACCTGGTTTTTGATGGCGGTTCTATGGTGCTTAATCGTGAGGGAAATGTGGTAAGCGAGCTCGATTATTTTAAAGAGGACTTCCAGTGTTTCGATTTAGATTGGGTTAAAACAGCAAAGAGCGTTCCCCTTGAAACCGATCTGGTATTTGGGAGTTCGCCCGACGTGCATACTGCCCGAATTCACAAAGCGCTAGTTTTGGGCATTACAGATTATTTCGCAAAAATGGGCTTTAAAAAGGCTGTTTTGGGCCTAAGTGGCGGAATTGATTCTGCGGTTGTTGCTGCTTTAGCTGCAGAGGCCCTTGGCGCTGAAAATGTATTGGGCATTTTGCTTCCTTCCCCTTTTTCGTCCGATCATTCTATAAGCGATGCATTGGATGTAAGTCGTAATTTAAACATCTCACATCAAACCATTTACATCGAAGAGGCCATGCTTGCTTTCGACTCGATCTTAAAACCTCTTTGGCCCGATGCCCCCAACGATGTTACCGAAGAAAACATCCAGGCCCGAATACGAGGTCTTATTCTAATGGCGATAAGCAATAAAAAAGGCCATCTATTGCTCAATACTACCAACAAATCAGAAGCAGCCGTTGGATACGGAACTCTCTACGGAGATATGTGCGGGGCAATAGCTGTTTTGGGAGATCTTTATAAAACTCAAGTTTATAATTTGGCTCATTACCTCAACCGAGATGGGATAAAAATTCCAACGAATATAATTACAAAAGCACCGAGTGCAGAGCTAAGACCCAACCAAAAAGATAGCGATTCGCTGCCCGATTATGAATTGCTGGATCGCATACTGAAACTGCGCATCGAACATCATTATTCAAAGAATGAACTGATTACCGAAGGCCTTCCTGAATCTGTTGTTCTCCGTGTATTAAAGCTTCTAAACCAAAGCGAATACAAGCGCCATCAAATGCCTCCGGTGCTGCGTGTTAGTTCAAAAGCCTTTGGTTCGGGCAGACGATTCCCAATTGTGGCACAAAATGATTTTTAAGCCTAAAAGCTCACCGTAAGTTGAAAGGCTGTGGTTCTAGGCTGTTCAACAGACATGGGCCGCAATGCGTATTCTTTGTTGAGTAAATTGTTTACCACAAACCCCATGCTTACTTTATCACTGGCTTTGTAGATTAATCGTGTGTCAAACACCCAGGTGCCCGAGCGATTTTCTTCCCGGTATGACTTAAGCCCTGGCGCTGGCAGGCCCAAAAGCGGAAGGAAAAGGTCGAGATCCTCAAAAATCTTATCCACATTTTGCATAAAACTATTGTATCGCGCACTAAAGCCCAAAGTCCAGCGACCTCTTGTCCATTCGGCATCGGCTTTAAACAATTCCTGAAAACGGTACTTTAAAATATAATTGCTCGAATCAGAAGAAGAAGTTGCATACGTAAGTGAATCTCCTGCATAAATCACTGGATATGGTCTGTTGGGCTCCTTCGAAACAGGTAATGAATAAGTATAGCCTGCTAAAATCGAGAATTGGTTTTTGCCGATTTCGCCTTGGCCTGCAAGCGAAACATCCCATCCCGAAACCTTTGCACGACCAATATTTAAGGAGGAAAAACCCAATCCAAAGAAATTATCGGCAAAGGTTCCAAACTGGCCAAAATTAAATTCAATATTATCTTCGAAATGTTGTTCAAAATACACCACATCCAGATATCCTTTAAACCCAGAAATTTTAAAGCCCTGTTTAATACCCACCTCGGCGCTCCACGATGATTCGGATTTCAAATTCTCGTTCGGGTAAATTTGAATAGGTCCCACCAAGGTGCGTATGTATTTTTCGGCAATGGTTGGAAAGCGGTAGCCCTGGCCAAATGAAGCCCGCAGGAAACTTGCTTTGTGCACTTTTAAATTCATGCCTGCTCTAAAAACGGGCTTACCCTCTTCGGTCTTCTGCACCGAGTCGGCATCAGAAAAACGGGGACTGCTGATTGAAAAATGCTCGTAACGGGCGCCCGCGTTGAGGGTTAGACGATCCCAAAAGGTCCGCTCCAATTGCACATATGCCGCAATATTTCTGTTTTCAGATTTTGCCTGTTGTCCTGTGGTATCCGATAAATTGCCTTTATATAAATCGGATACGCCAAATGTATAGGAATGCAATGCTCCGGCGGTTAGCATTAAACCACTCAACACTCCCTTGTCTATTTGCTTTTGAAGCTGATACTCATTGTATATAAGATCGCTCTTATTGCTTTGATTGTTATCGTTATTGTTATTCAAATGAAAGTATCGGTTGCGCAAACTATGTCGAAATCCTTTTTTGCCCAGATAATTGATAAACGATCAACATTATACACATCCTGAAGGGTAAGCGTGTTCGAACCAGGATACGATCTGTACATGCCTTCTTTTGCGTTATACCAAATGAGCGTTCCGGCCGAGCGCGAATACATGCCGTTTACATTAACCCCGAAACTTAATCCTTCTATTTTTTTGCTCCGGTATCGTAAATTCATATTCATACGAGCCCTGTTTTCAAATTCTCCTCTTTGTTCGGCATATGGATTAAAGGTGGTGTCAGTAACATCAACCGGTGTTGGACCTTTGTACCCGTTATCATTAAAGAAATTGCCCCCGATAACCAGATCGAGATTTCCTATCTGCCGAGAGTGAAAAAAGTTAAGTCCTGAATAGGTAGGATTATTATCGCCCCAGTAAATGGCGTCTTTATTTTCGGGATTATTATAAAGCCCTGAAAATGTGCTAATCTTCGTTTGTGGCTTTTCGCGCGGGTAAGCCGTTCTAATATTAATTACGCCACTCAATGCAGCAGAGCCATAGAGAACCGATGAAGCTCCCTTTATCACTTCAATTTGTTCGATGTTTTCTACCGGAACAAAGCCCCAGGAAGGACGCCCGGCATCACCAGAGAGCAACGGTAAATCGTCCACTAAAATCATCACGCGACTCCCTGCTCCAAAACTATAGCCACTTCCTGATCGTATTTGTGGCTCGCTGTCCACAATACTCACTCCGGGCACCTGCTGCATGGCCGTTTCGATGGTGGTGGTGTTTTTATTTTCGATAAGCTGTGGTTTAAGCACCTCTAAACTCACCGTCACCCGCTCAATGTTTTGTTCAAACTTTCCGGCCGTTGTTACGAATGTTTCGAGCTGCATAGATTCCGGTTCAAGGGCCACATCTAACTTTAAGCTAATTCCCGGAGAAATGTCAATTTCTTTATTTACCTGCTTAAACCCTATTTGTCGAAAAACCAACAGATGCTTTCCCGAAACTGTTTCCAAGCTATAGCCTCCGTTATTATTGGTTGCTGTTCCGTTCTTTTCTGCACCGGAGATATACACCGAAACACCCGGCAGTGTTTCGCCATCCGATGAGGTTACCGTACCTGTAATTCGACATCGCTCCACTTGCGCGCTGGCGTTAATCAAAAAAAACACGGCTAAAAGTGCGGTAAATATCTTTTTAGTCATTTTTATAAACATCGAGCTCTATTCTGTGGGCTGTAATTAAATTGCAATGTACAAAACTATGTATTCCGAGGAACACTATAAACGGCTTTTATACGCTGCGGCAATAACCCAACTACCGGGTATTGGGCTGCGTACGGCACGAAGAATTGTTGCTCGTTTCGGCAATGCCGAAGGTTTTTTCAAGGGTGTAAGCAAGGCGAAAAAAACGGAACAAAAATTTGCGCCTTCCGATTTAAAACAGGCCTTGATTTGGGCCGAACGAGAGCTCGAACAAGCGGTAAAGCATAACATTTCTGTCATTGATATGCTCGACCCAAATTTCCCAAGACGGCTAAACGCCTGCGACGACAGCCCATTGATTTTGTTTTACAAGGGTGCGATGGATTTAAACAAGAGTCGAACGGTTGCTGTGGTCGGTACTCGAAAAGCCAGCAATTACGGACACCGCTGCGTTGAGTCAGTTATGCAAACTCTCAAAACCTTCGATTGCACGTTAATTAGTGGACTAGCGGTAGGAATTGACACTGCGGCGCATAAATCAGCCGAACAGCTCGGCATTCAAAACATCGGTGTACTGGCCCATGGCTTAGATCGCATTTACCCACATGAAAATAAAAACCTCGCGACAAAAATGGCCTTAAACGGCGGTATTCTCAGCGAATTTCCGGTAGGTACAAAGCCCGAAAAAAACAACTTTCCCATGCGAAACCGCATTATTGCCGGTTTAGCTGATGCTACTGTTGTTGTTGAGGCCGGAACCAGTGGCGGCGCACTAATAACGGCAAATATCGCTAGTTCATACAATCGGGATGTGTTTGCCTTTCCCGGCCGAATTTCTGATGATCGATCCTCTGGGTGCAACCGACTTATTCTATCGCATAGAGCCGCCATTCTAAGTCAATCCGACGATTTAGCTTTTTACATGGGTTGGGATGTTCCAACCAAAAAGACGGTAGAACCACTACATTTTGCAATGTTAAATGAGGATGAAAAAAGTGTGATCGAACTTATAAAAGAGGGAAGATCACATCTTGATCAAATGCTTCAGGAAAAACATTGGCAACACTACCACCTTTCGGCCTTATTGCTTGGGCTTGAGTTTAAAAATATAATTAAACCCTTGCCCGGTAATGTTTGGGCCCTTTGCGACGCCGCCTACAAAAGCTGATCGAGCAGTTTTTGCGTCTCTTCCCATTCTGACATCAGCGCTTCAAGTTGCGAACTGGCCTTTTGATGTTTCCCTAATAATTGTGCCGACTCGTCTTTATTGGAATAAATCGTTGGGTCTGCCAGCGCCGTTTCAAGCGCGGTAATTTCATCTTCTATACACGCAATTTCCTCTTCCTGCTTACGAATTTTATTTTGTAAATGCTTTTTCTCTTTATCGTTTGAGCTTGGCTTCGTTCGGGTATCCTCCTTTTTAACAGCATCAGGCTTTTTCGTTTGAACCTCGAGCTGTTTTAAATGCTCCAATTTTCTGCTCTGTAAAAAGTCGAAAATACCGCCGGGAAATTCGCGGATTTTGCCGCTGTTAAATTCGTACACCTTAGTGCAAAGGCCATCTAAAAACTCTCTATCGTGCGACACCAAAACCAGTGTTCCATCATAATTCTTAAGCGCATCCTTAAGAATATCCTTAGAACGCATATCCAAATGGTTGGTAGGCTCATCAAGCACAAGTAAATTAACGGGCTGCATTAAAAGCCGCGCAATCGCTAATCGGCCTTTTTCGCCGCCCGAAAGCACTTTTACTTTTTTATCAACCGCCTCGCCCCCGAATAAAAATGCCCCCAAAATATTTCGAATCTGCTGCGTTGTCGTAGAACCAGCCACCTCTTCAAGGGTTTGCATAACCGTAAGATTCGGATTCATTAGGTCGGCCTGGTTTTGAGCAAAATAGCCTAATGCCACATTGTGCCCCAGCTCCATTTTGCCAGTATGTTCTATCTGACCGGCAATTATTTTTGACAGCGTGGTTTTCCCTTCTCCGTTTCTTCCTACAAAGGCTATCTTATCGCCTCGCTCTGCCAAAAATCCTATGTTATTTAAAATGTGTGCTTCTCCATAAGATTTACAAACACCTTCAGCGGTAATTACCACCTTGCCCGAACGTGGTGCCGGAGGAAATTTAAAATGTATTGCTGAATTATCTTCTTCCTCAACTTCGATTCGCTCTACTTTGTCGAGCTGTTTAATGCGCGACTGCACTTGCACCGCCTTACTGGCCTTATACCTAAACCTGTCGATAAATTTCTCGGTGTCCTCAATCATTTTTTTCTGATTGAGATATGCCGACATTTGAAGCTCACGACGTTCTTTTCTTAGTTCGAGATACTTACTGTAGGCGGCTTTATAGTCTTCTATTCTACCGACTGTAATTTCGATGGTTCTATTGGTTACCGCATCTAAAAACGCCCTGTCATGCGATACCAGAACAACGGCACCCGGATAAGAGGCCAGGAAATTCTCTAACCATTGTATGGACTCTATGTCCAGGTGATTGGTGGGCTCATCGAGTAATATTGCGTCGGGCATTTGCAAAAGAATTTTTGCCAATTCTACACGCATTTTCCAGCCGCCCGAAAACTCGTCCATTAAACGAGTCATGTCGCCGGTTTTAAAACCCAAGCCCGTTAATACCTTCTCTGTTTCGCCTTCAATAGAACCAGCGCCCAACAATCCCAGACGATCGCCCACTTCGCTTAACCGATCAATTATTTTTTGGTATTCCTCCGACTCATAATCTTCTCTGCTTTCTAATTCCTTTCCCAATCGGTTAAGCTCTTCTTCCAATCCTAACACCTCTTTAAATGCCGTTCGGGCTTCTTCAAAAATAGTGGTGCCCGTATTGTGCTTCATTTCCTGAGGCAAATATCCTATGCGATACCCCTGGGGAACAGACACATTTCCCTTAGTTGGATCTTGCTGACGGGCAATAATCTTTAACAAGGTTGATTTTCCTGCGCCATTTTTACCCGTTAAACCAATACGGTCTCGGCTTTGAATCATAAAGGAAACTTCCTCGAACAAGGGTACGCCTCCAAATAAAACCGATAAGTTGCCAACTGTTATCATCTATGGTGCAAAAGTACTTGTACTGTCTTAATAAAATCATAAAAATCTGTGATATTTGCCCTGGTTTTGTAATGCCCTTTTTAAGGTACTTGACATTGAATCTCAAACCTGTTTTATACTCCATATTTTTTCAGCGGTGCCCGAGGTGTCATAAAGGGCATTTATTTATTAATCGCAATCCCTACAAATGGACCAATTGGGATAAAATGCATAACGAATGCGGCAATTGCGGCTTGCATTATGAGCGCGAGCCTGGTTTTTTTCAAGGCGCTATGTATGTGAGTTATGCATTGGGCGTTGCAGTAAGTGTTGGCGTTTTATTGGTGGATATTGCTGTTGGGTTTAACGCGCTGCATTACTTTATCCTTAATACTATTGTACTTATTGGGATGGCTCCACTTCTTTTTCGATGGGCAAGAGCTATTTATCTCAATATTTTTGTGAAACACAATCCCTCAAAAGCTGACGGCGTGGATGGACATTAAATCTGTTCCGATTCGATGACCTGTTTGCCTTCGTTGGGATTCAGTGCTATATCCAGCATTTTTAGTGCGACATTTTTTGCATGCACCGGTTTATAGCGCTTAAGCCTTCCTAAAAACAAAAACCCGAAAAGCACCGCTAATATCTTGCCTATGTTTTCTCCAAATCGTTGCTCTTTACGTTTGCCCAATAACAAAGAGGGGCGAATGATGCGTTTGATGGGAATGCTCGATTGGTTTAAAATGGCTTCCGCTTCTGTTTTGCATTGTAGATAAAAGTTCTGCGTCTTTTGCCCGGCCCCCACCGAGGATTGCAGCACAAAACACGTTGTGCCCCATTGCTCTGAACGTGCAATTAACTGGCTAACAAGCTCAACATCTACAAAACGAAAGGCCGATTGCGAGCCTGCTTTTTTAATAGTAGTTCCCAAACAGCAAAACACCACCTCGGGCGAGGGTCCGGGCAAAGAGTCAATTTCATAGATGTTCTTTTCAAAGAATAGCGGAGTCGTTTTTTCTGAAACCACTTCAAATGGTCTTCTTGCCAAAACATAAACACGTTGAAATCGCTCATCTTGCTCAAGAATTTTTAATAATTCAGCGCCTGTTAGTCCTGAGGCACCCGCAACTAATGCAATCATCGCTTACTGAGTTGCCGCTTGTAATATTGATATCCGCGATTTTTCTTCGAATAATATTTCGAAAACTTCCAAATACCCATAACTACTGCTCCCGACCAAAATCGGCGTGTTGGGGTATAGTTTTCAACGCCGTCGCGCCTTACTCTCATGTCACTTAACGAATATCCCATCCGAAAAGTGCCAATCATGGCAAATTGTTCTGAAAAATTGTAGAAACACCCGGCTCCAATAACTGCAGAAAAAAGTATCGGCTTAAAATCCTGCCGTGTAAGTTGTGGAATATCGCGCTCGCCCACCGTTGACTCTTCTGCACTCACCTTTACTTTTTGAAGAAAGGAAATCTGTGGGCCTACATCCAACGTAAACCCTTGATGGTGTGAGTTACAAAAGTTGAATAACAGGGGCACATCGAGATAAGAAGCTTGTGTTCTGAACTTGTAGTAGTAGTTAAAGTTTGCCAATCCATTTCCTGGGTACACTTTATAGGTTTGCGCCGCCCTTGAAAATTGTAATTCGGCTTTTACTCCATATAGCTTACGAAAATAATAGGCCCCGGGGTCAAAATATGCCGCCGCCATAATGCCGCCGCCTAAATTTGTGGTGTACACATAAACCGAGTCGTTGCCTTCGAACTTAACTTCTTTATTGAGAAGAAAGTGGTTATAATAGGTAAGGCCGCCCCCAAGATGTATGGTTTGCGCTTTTATCTTAGAAGAGAAAAGCAGCAAAATGACGATTATAATACCTTGATTTCGAAGCATTGTAAATCGAATTTAAAAATCTCTTTTTACAATTCCAAGCCCCCAAAGCAAAATAGCTAAATAAAAAAGCCCCCAAAGAGAGATTTGGAGGCTTTTAGAAACTTAATTTATGCTGTATTACATCATACCGCCCATACCACCCATACCTGGATTAGGCATTGCCGGTGCGCCTCCTTCTTCTTTCTTCTCAGAAAGCACACATTCTGTGGTAAGCAACATTCCAGCAATTGAAGCAGCGTTTTCAAGTGCTACACGAGCCACTTTGGTTGGATCAATTACGCCAGCCGATAACATATTCTCGTAGTTCTCGGTACGTGCATTGTAGCCAAAATCGCCTGTGCCCTCTTTCACTTTTTGAATCACGATTGACCCTTCGCCGCCGGCATTTGCAACGATCTGACGGAGCGGCTCTTCCAGAGCACGTTTAACGATGTTCATTCCGAAGGTTTCGTCATCATTTTCGCCTTTTACACCATCAAGTGCAGTAATTGTTCTGATATATGCAACGCCACCGCCCGGAACAATTCCTTCTTCCACTGCGGCACGAGTTGCATGTAAGGCATCATCTACGCGGTCTTTTTTCTCTTTCATCTCTACCTCGGTAGCAGCGCCTACATAAAGAACGGCAACACCTCCTGCAAGTTTTGCAAGACGCTCCTGCAATTTTTCCTTATCGTAATCAGAGGTTGTGGCTTCCATTTGGGCTTTTATCTGATTTACGCGTGCACTGATGTCGTCTTTTGCGCCAACACCACCAACGATAGTAGTATTATCCTTATCAATGGTCACTTTTTCGGCACGGCCTAAATAAGTAAGATCGGCATTCTCAAGTTTGTAACCCCGTTCCTCAGAAATTAACTGACCTCCGGTTAATACGGCAATATCTTCAAGCATTGCCTTTCGACGGTCGCCAAATCCTGGCGCTTTAACCGCTACAATTCGCAGCGAACCACGTATTTTATTTACGACAAGTGTAGCCAGAGCCTCGCTGTCAACATCTTCTGCAATAATGAGTAATGGACGACCGGTTTGTACCGTTTTCTCAAGAACTGGTAAAAGATCCTTCATGCTCGAAATCTTCTTGTCATAAATTAATATGTATGGATTTTCGAGAACGGCTTCCATTTTTTCGGCATCCGTAACAAAATAAGGCGATATATATCCGCGGTCAAACTGCATACCTTCTACCACTTCAACCGTGGTTTCGGTACCTTTAGCTTCTTCAACGGTGATTACCCCTTCTTTCTTAACGCGGCCCATAGCTTCTGCAATTAGTTTTCCAACGGTTTGATCGTTGTTTGCCGAAATGGTTGCTACTTGTTCAATTTTTTGAGTGTCGTCTCCAACAGCGGCGCTTTGCTTGTGAAGGCTTTCCACAACGAGGGCTACCGCTTTATCAATGCCGCGCTTCAAATCCATTGGATTTGCTCCAGCGGCTACATGCTTAAGACCGGCTGTAACAATAGCCTGCGCTAAAACGGTTGCCGTTGTAGTGCCGTCTCCGGCAATATCTGCCGTTTTTGACGCTACTTCTTTGAGCATTTGTGCGCCCATGTTTTCAATGGGGTCAACCAACTCAATTTCTTTAGCTACAGATACTCCGTCTTTTGTAATGGCCGGAGCTCCAAACTTTTTATCAATAATTACGTTTCGTCCTTTGGGACCCAGTGTTACCTTAACGGCGTTTGCCAAAGCGTCAACGCCTCTTTTAAGCTGATCGCGTGCTTCAAGGTTGAAAGTGATTTCTTTTGCCATGTTTTTACTGCATTAAATTTATTAAAGAATTGCAAAAATGTCTGATTCTCTCATAATGAGATATTCCTTGTTATGGTGGGTAATTTCAGTACCGGCATACTTACCGTAAAGAACTTCATCACCTACTTTTACCGTCATAGGCTCATCTTTTTTTCCGTTGCCTACTGCCACAACAGTTCCACGTTGTGGTGTTTCTTTGGCGGTATCAGGAATAATGATTCCTCCCGCTGTTTTTTCTTCTGCTGCTGCTGCTTCAACCAATACTCGGTCGTGAAGCGGACGAATGGATACTTCTGACATAATTTTTCTTTTTAAGGTTAAACAATTTCGTGCCGCCCCTAGCGAAGAAAATGCCAAGTAGGATTTTTCGTTCCACTTGGGTCAAATTGACCTCATTAGCTGCCAAAAAAACAAAAGCGCCACGTGTCGGCTGACATACTGGCGCTTTGTATAGGTTTACAAAATAGAGTTAAGGAGCAGTTGGCGCCGGAGTCGGAGCTTTCGGGGCTGGTGCCTTGGGCGCTGCAGGAGCGGGAGTTGGAGCGGATGTTCCCTCCTCCGCCTTGCGGGTCGAAATGGTTTCGGTTTCACCCCCATCTGAGCTCGATTTTAAGGCAGTAGCCAATAAACATAAAACAATTAATGTTCCGGCCAATGTCCAAGTTGCTTTCTCTAAAAAGTCGGTGGTTTTACGAACACCCATCACCTGATTGCTGGCCGAAAAAGTGGAAGAAAGCCCCCCTCCTTTTGAGTTTTGAACCAAAACAATCAATATCAGAAGAATGCACGTGATAAGAATAAGAAGTGAAAATACCGTTGACATAACTTTTTATTTGGTAGTCAGTTTATTTGAAAGGGCGGCAAAGTACGCACTTTTTTCGGGATTTAACAAACTTAATTTTTGATATATACGAATTGCCCGTGCGTGGTCGCCTTGCTCTGCATATATGCGTGCAAGCGTTTCAGAAACAATGTCATCACGCTCTTCTATACTTTTACGAGCCATTTCTATCGGCGAATAAAAAGAGGCTTTCGACTCCGGCTTAATCTGATGGTTGGTTTTTAAAAAAGCTCTCAGCAACTCCTCTCGGTCGCGCTCCTTTTCGGCATCCTGTTCGATGTTTTTTTCATTAACCGCTTTGAGCCAGGCGCCAAAACTTCTCTTCTGTTTTTCGATTGGAGCTTCATCAATTGTTTGAGGTTTATTCGATTCTTTATACTCTGTTACAAGTTCTGGGTAGCTTTGTATTTCTTCGAAAAGCTGTAGCTCGTTAACGGTAAGCTGCAACTCCGGTATCAATGTTTGTTCTGGAGCCTCTTCCCCTTCACTCGCCGAATCGATAACAAGAGCAGGATTTGTATTTTCTGATTGTAACCTGGCAGTCTTTTCAAAAAGAAATTTCTTCAGTTGTTGCCGATCCGGAGCCATAAGGGCCACCTTTTTTAGGGTTGGGGTGTACTCTGCAGAATTTTGTTGCTGCAGCTGCTTTAAGTGAGCAGCGGAAGCTAGGTAGAAGTATGGATAAACGGCCCAAACATCTTTGAAATTTAGCAATTCACTTGAGTATTCGGAGCCTTTCAAATATTTCAATACCGCATCCCCTGACATAAATTACCAATTTATTAGCGCTTTGTTAAATATATCCTGTGCAAGTTGCTGATTTATTTCCTTTATAAGTTCTTGCTCTACATTACTAAGGTTTTGACTTGCCGGAAAGTCGGCAAAACGAGAAAAGCTCTGTTCAAAATCTTTTTCGGGATCCAGTTTATTACTAAAAGACACCTTAACTACAATGGTAAGCCTATTGGAAGCCGCAGCATTATTTGAAATTCCTACTGGACTTACTCTGTAATCCGTAATACTCCCTTGTATTTGAAGGTCTCCCGACTTCGGCACCAATGACAGACGGCTTTGTGTCTGAAAAAAATTTCGAAGATCCTCGGTAAAGGATTGGCTTAAAGTAGGCTGAACCAAACTGGCATTGTTATTAAAAAAAGCGATACTTATCGTTTTGGCGTTGCCCGCATCGCCGGCATTTAATGAAATACGGCATGAAACGCAGGTAAATAACAAAAAAAACAAATACGCCTTAATGACACGACTAAAGATTAATCTCATATTCCTTAATCTTTCTGTATAATGTTCTTTCCGAAATACCCAACTCGGTTGCAGCATTTTTTCTTCTGCCTCTGTATTTTTCAAGCGCCTTAATAATTAGCTCCTTTTCGCGCTCCTCCAAAGAAAGGCTTTCCTCCACCACCTCCTCATGATGACTAATAGTCGGGCTGTTTACCGGGGTAACATAGGGCGGCGGCGTAATTAATGGCTGTTGTGGAATCATTGAACCAAAGCTTACTGGCGTTTGCTGAATCTCCTGTTGCATTCTGGAAACAAACTGTTCGTTTTCCTCAGTCATCAAGCCAGTAGTGGGTGTTCCTTGAATAATATTCGACAGAATTTTTTTCATTTCCACCATATCACGCTTCATGTCGAAAAGCACCTTATATAATATTTCGCGCTCCGAAAATTCGCTGGCACTATCACTTTTATTAATGGCCGGCAACAGGCTTCCGGGCTGTCCCGGCAAATAACGCAACAGTGTTTCGGCATCTATCTGCCGATTGTTTTCAATGATAGAAATTTGCTCAGTAACATTTTTAAGTTGACGCACGTTTCCTGGCCAGCGATAATTTAAAAGCTGTTGTATGGCATGCTCATCTAAACGAATGGCGGGCATTCTATATTTTTCGGCAAAATCAGAAGCAAACTTCCTAAAAAGAAGGGCAATGTCACTCCCCCTATCCCTCAACGATGGAATTACGATTGGTACAGTGTTCAATCGGTAATACAAGTCCTCCCTAAACTTACCTTTTGAAATAGCCTCGGGAATATTCACGTTTGTTGCGGCCACAATTCGCACGTCTGTTTTTAGCACTTTCGACGCCCCCACCTTTATAAACTCGCCGCTTTCTAGCACCCTTAAAAGCCTAACTTGTGTTTGAAGCGGCAGTTCGGCTACTTCATCCAAAAAAATGGTGCCCCCATTAGCCACCTCAAAATATCCCTTCCGTGCTTCGTTGGCGCCTGTGAAAGACCCTTTTTCGTGCCCAAAAAGTTCTGAATCAATGGTGCCTTCTGGAATTGCTCCGCAGTTTACGGCAATAAAACTTCCGTGTTTTCTTGTAGAATACGCATGGATGAGCTTTGAAAAAACTTCCTTTCCCGTTCCACTTTCTCCGGTAATTAAAACAGTAAGGTCTGTACCCGAAACCCTCCAAGCAGTGTCAATGGCACGATCAAGCGCCGGCGATGCTCCGATTATTCCGAATCTGTTTTTTATTTCCTGTACATTCATAATATATATAGATGTATCCTTGGGGAATCAAATACTATCGCCCAAAAGTGTTGCCGCAGTGCATGAGTGTATCATAACTTCGACATATTCTCCTGACTTGAATTCTTTTCGCGGAAACACTACCACCTTATTTTGCGTAGTTCGCCCCGATAAAAATTCAGGCGAGCGTTTAGACGGACCCTCAATCAAAACCATAAATTTTTTGCCTACGTCACGTTGATTGCTCTCCAAAGAAAGCCGGTTCTGCAATTGAATAATTTCATTGAGGCGGTTTAGTTTTACTTCTTCCGGAATATCATCGGCATATTTACGTTCGGCAAGCGTCTTCGGGCGCTCAGAATATCTGAACATGTAAGCAAAATCATACGCTACTTTCTCCATTAGAGAAAGTGTTTCCTTATGCTCTTCATCGGTTTCGCTGCAAAAACCTGCGATGATATCCGTTGAAATCCCGCAATCCGGTATAATTCTCCGAATCGCCGCAATGCGCTCTAAATACCATTCGCGAGTATATTGACGGTTCATAAGTTCGAGGACACGACTGTTGCCCGACTGTACCGGCAAGTGTATATACTTGCAAATATTCTCGTGGGCCGCCATCACCTCCAAAACACGATCAGTCATATCCTTTGGATGCGACGTAGAAAAACGGATGCGCATGCCGGGAACTGCTACGGCCACCATTTGAAGCAAGTCTGCAAAACTTGTTGCTTCGTCAAGCTCCTTCTTGGTGTAGGCCTCCTTTTTTAAGCCCCCTCCGGTCCACAAATAGGAATCTACATTTTGTCCCAAAAGCGTAACCTCTTTGTATCCATTTTCCCAAAGCGACTGCGCCTCTTTAACAATAGTTTGCGGGTCACGGCTGCGTTCGCGGCCGCGGGTAAACGGCACAACACAAAAAGAGCACATGTTGTCGCAACCGCGGGTAATCGAAATAAATGCGGTAATACCATTTCCTCCTAAACGAACCGGATTAATATCGGCATACGTTTCTTCTTTCGAGAGAATAACATTAATTGCCTTTTGGCCGTCCTCAGCCGTCCTCAGCAAATTGGGCAAGTCTCTATATGCATCGGGACCAACCACCAAATCAACCAGCTGCTCCTCTTCTAATAACTTGGCTTTTAGACGTTCGGCCATACACCCCAAAACACCAATTATAGCGTCTGGGTTATTTCGTTTAATGCGGTTAAACTCAGTAAGACGGTTTCTAACACGCTGTTCGGCATTGTCGCGAATAGCGCAGGTGTTTACCAAAACCACATCAGCCTCATCCAGATTTGCAGTGGTTTGAAAACCGTTTTCCTTTAATATGGAGGCCACTATTTCGCTATCCGAAAAATTCATCTGGCAGCCATAGCTTTCTAAAAAAAGCTTCTTTCCCCGAAACTCTTTTTCTCCCATTTGAGATGTTGTGTACACCTCTCCTTGTCGGTTTTCGTCAATAATTTTGTGTTGCGACATTTACTCGTTCATGTTAAATATGTAGCAAAGTTAGCCAAGATTAACAATCTGCCAAAATGTCACCGATTTCTGGGGGCGATTTCACTTTTGAAGGATGTATATATTAATGTATAAATTCGAAAAATTTGGTTTGGAGCAATTTCTTTGTTTTTCTTTGCGGTCCTAACCTAAATTAAAAACAGGCAAATGAGCACAAAAAAAAACACGGAAAATACTTATAAAAACCTTGTTATTGTTGAGTCTCCGGCAAAAGCCAAAACCATCATGGGCTATTTGGGCCCTGATTATTTGGTAGAATCTTCGTTCGGCCACATTCGCGATTTGTGCGATGGTTGCCCGCCCAAAACGGAAGACTGCCCCAAAACGTGCTTTGTAAAAGCGAAAGGGAAGAAAAAGACCTCTGTGCCTGGGGTTAACATTGATGCCGATTTTGAGCCCTGCTATCGTGTCCCCAAAGAAAAAAAGGAATTGGTGGCCAAACTAAAAAAATTGTCGAAAGAAGCCGATAAAGTTTGGCTGGCATCCGATGAAGACCGTGAAGGAGAGGCCATTGCATGGCATATTTATGATGAGCTTCAATTAACCGATGATAAAACCCACCGAATAGTATTTCACGAGATTACCAAACCAGCTATTTTAAAGGCGGTTCAAAATCCCCGAAAGGTAGATCTCCACATGACCGACGCCCAACAGGCTCGGCGTATTTTAGACCGAATCGTAGGGTATGAGCTTTCTCCTGTTCTCTGGAAAAAAGTTAAACCGTCTCTATCGGCCGGTCGCGTGCAATCGGTGGCGGTAAGATTAATTGTAGAGCGTGAGCGTGAAATACAACGCTTTAAAAGCGAATCCGCTTTTCGGGTTTCCGGCATATTCGAAGTTTCGAATGGTGCTAAAAAAAGTGCGTTCAAAGCCGTGCTCCCCAATCGCTTTTCGAATCGTGCCGATGCTGAACAATACCTAAACGCTTGCTTAGGGTCAACATTCAGTATTGGGAAAATTGAGAAAAAACCCTCAAAAAAGTCTCCTTCTTCTCCCTTTACAACATCTACCCTGCAACAAGAGGCCTCTCGTAAACTTGGTTTTTCGGTAACCCAAACCATGGTTCTTGCTCAAAAACTATACGAGGCAGGAAAAATATCATACATGCGAACCGACAGTGTAAATCTTTCGGAAACAGCCCTCGAAGCAGCAAAAAAACAAATAAGTACTCAGTACGGACCCGAATATCATCAGCAAATAAAATTTGCAAACAAAAACACAGGCGCCCCGGAAGCCCACGAAGCCATTCGTCCAACCGACATGTCGGAGCGGTCGGCTGGAGGTGATAGCGCAGAAAAACGGCTCTATGATTTGATTTGGAAACGAACCATTGCCAGTCAAATGGCAGATGCCGCTTTGGAGAAAACAACAGCCCAGATAGTTCCCTCAAATTCGTCATTACATTTAGAGGCGCAAGGGGAAGTAATTCTGTTTGACGGTTTTTTAAAAGTGTACACCGAATCTCGCGATGAGGGCGACACCGCCATTGACGAAGAAGAAAATGGCAATATTCTTCCTGCGATGACACAAGGCCAGCAGGCTACGATGAAAGAGCTTACGGCTACGCAAAAATTCAGCACGCCTCCTCCGCGATACACCGAAGCCGCGCTGGTAAAAAAACTTGAGGAGTTGGGGATTGGACGCCCGTCAACCTATGCGCCTACAATCTCAACAGTGCAAAAAAGAAATTATGTGGTGAAAGAAGATCGGGAAGGCAATGAACGACGCTACGAAATTTTACACATTAAGGATCAAAAGGTAGTTTCAGAAACGAAAACAGAAATTACCGGCTCTGAAAAAAATAAACTATTTCCCACCGATATTGGCGGCGTAGTTAATGATTTTCTGAAAGAGCATTTTGAGCAAATTATGGACTATCATTTCACCGCTAAGGTAGAAAAAGAGTTCGACGAAATTGCCGAAGAACAAAAAGGCTGGAAACAAATGTTGAGGGGTTTTTACTCTCCGTTTCATCTTACTGTCGATAAAACGGTGGAGGAGTCAGAACGTGCTACCGGCGCTCGCCTTTTGGGCTCCGACCCTCAGAGTGGTAAGGCTGTATATGCTCGCATTGGTCGTTACGGCCCTTTAGCACAGATCGGAGAAAACGAAGATGCCGACAAGCGTTTTGCTAACCTTAGAAAAGGACAAAGTATTGACACCATTACCCTTGAAGAGGCCCTTGATTTGTTTAAACTACCCCGCAAGCTAAACGAATTCGAAGGAAAAGAAATGGTTATTGGAATTGGTAAATTTGGTCCATACATTAGGCATAATAGTGCATTTTATTCCATAGCAAAAGGAATAGATCCTCTTATGATTGAAGCCGAACAGGCCATTGAAATCATTCTTGCCAAAAGACTGGCCGATGCAAATAAAATTATAAAGACCTTTACGGAGGATTCGGAAATAAAGGTTTTAAATGGACGATTTGGGCCTTATATAGCACGAGGAAAAGAAAATTTCAAAATTCCGAAAGACTTGGTAGCCGCAGATTTAAGCTATGAAAATTGTTTGGCAATTATTGAAAAGGCTAAAGACGCAGACAATGGCTCTAAGGCCAAAAAAAGAGTATTTAAAGCACGGAAATAAAATTATTTTATCATGAGTGTTTTAAAGCTATTTTCCTTAGAACAAACGGAGCACGTTTTATCGTATTCCAACAGCGGTGGCAAACTTGGTTCTTATGTGAATTTGCTTAATGGCGATTTTTTTGTGGAGCAAAAAACTCCCGGTATTGCCTTATTGTCGGTTTCAGAACCTGGGGAGAGTGACGTTTTTGAGGCCATTCGAAAAGAATTGTTTAGCCTTTATCCATCAAATAAAAACTGGACGATAGCCGATGCCGGGCATTATATAGGAGAGCCCGATCAATTAGCAGAAACACTAAAAGAGTTGCGGGAATTGGGTTTTACATTAATGGTTATGTCCACCAGTCAAACAACTACGCATTACATTTATCAATCGTTTTGTCTAGCGCAGGAAACCGTGAATTTAACCTCTATTGATGAGGCTCCAGACTTAAATGAACCTGATGATATTCTGGGCGAAAAAAACTGGCTTACACATTTAATTTCATATTCGCCCAATTTTTTATTCAATTATTCATTAATCGGGTGCCAGCAATATTTATGTAATCCCGATTTTTTGAATGTACTCAACGACTTTCATTTTGATGTTGTTCGGCTTGGAAGTGTGCGGGATAATATTAAATTAGTAGAGCCCTATTTTAGAAATTCAGACATTGTTAGTTTTGATTTAGCTGCATTTAAAAGTCATGATATACCTGGGCTGATGGGTGCAGGATCTAACGGATTAAATTCAGAAGAAGGCTGCAGACTTATGCGTTATATTGGTATAAGCAATAAAGTTAAAGTTGCAGCATTATCCGGATTTTTTGAATCTACAGATTACGGCCGGTCAGCAGGACTAACAGCACAATTAATTTGGCATTATTGCGATGGTTTTTTTAACCGAACCTCCGATGGCAATATTGGTAATTCTGAAGAATACATTACCTATAAAGTGAATGCAGCGATTGAAGGCGACGAATTGGTTTTTTATAAAAATATGCGCAACGGCAAATGGTGGATTAATGTTACTGCGCCCCACAAAGAGCACGGAAAACCCAAAAGAAGAAATTTGGTGCCCTGCAATTATGAAGACTACATTCAAGCCAGCAATGGCGAAGTACCTGATGTATGGTGGCGGCATTACATGAAAAGCACTTAATTTATCTTGCTTGTTTTTAGGTGTTTAGTTGTTTTGGGTCGGTATTTATTAACCGTTTATTCACAATAATGCTTGCGCATACGAAATTTATTTTCGTACTTTAGCGACCCTTATAGTACAAAAACGCATATAGATCACACTAATGAAATTACGCTATACCGCATCTTTACTGTGCTTTGCAGCACTTCAGGCTACCGCTCAGCAGGATCCACAATTGAGTATGAATATGTTCAATCGCATGGCCGTTAATCCGGGATATGCCGGCACCACAGGAGCTATATGTGGAACCGCCATTGGACGTCAGCAATGGATGGGATTCGAAGGCGCCCCTAGCACCTTCATATTAAACCTCGATGCTCCTATTAATGCTATTAAAGGAGGTTTGGGGCTTTCTATAATGAGCGACAGAATTGGTGTAGAAAATACTGTTGGAGCAAATTTATCATATGCTTACCACCATAAAATTGGCGACGGGCTCTTAGGGGGCGGCCTCAATTTGGGCTTCATGAGCAAGACATTAAATGATGGTTTAAATCCGCTTCAGTCAGGCGATCAATCCATTCCTTCTTCGGCTGTTTCTGCCACTGTGTTTGATTTAGGTGTTGGAGCATATTATACCTCTCCAAAATTTTATGCCGGTATATCTGCTACTCATTTGCCACAATCAACATTCAGCATGGGCACCGTAGAATACAAATCGCGGATGCACCTTTATTTAATGGGCGGCTATAATTTACAGCTTGCTAATCCCGATTTAATGGTAGTTCCATCATTATTTGTAAAAAATGCAGCTACCACACAATTTGATTTAAATTGTAACGTTCACTATAAAAACCGCTACTGGGGAGGAGTATCATACCGTATGCAAGATGCTGTTGTTGTAATGTTAGGAGGAAATGTGTGGAAAGATTTGAAACTCGGTCTTGCTTACGACGTAAATACTTCTAAGCTTAATCCCTATAACAACGGTACTTTAGAGTTTATGCTTAACTATTGTTTTAAAATTAAAATTGAAAAGCCACGTCAGGTTTATCGTAACGTAAGATATTTATAATTTTTGAAGAAACCGTTTGCCTCATCGCTCGTTAATCACCCTCACAAAAAGGCAAAACGATTGTCAATAAACACAATCCTCATCTAACCATAAAATATATGATGAAGCCAATCAAATTTACCACGCTGAATGCCCTAGGTGGCATAAGCATAGGTGCAGCAATGCTCCTCAGCAGCTGTGGCAATGACGGTAACGGATACCTTACAGGTGTTCAAGGCCGAGTGAACTGGTTCCAGGAAGATCCGTACGGTATGGTGTATATACCTATGGGGAGCTTTAATATGGGCCCCAACGATCAGGATGTTACTTTTGGCGTTACCGCTCAAAGCAAAACCGTTTCGCTTCCTGCATTTTACATGGATCAGACGGAAATCACGAACAATGAGTACCGCCAATTTGTATATTGGGTTCGAGATTCTATTGCTCGTCGTATGCTCGGTGAGGTGGACGAAGAAACTTGGCTCATCACCACCGATGAGTATGAACAGGATTATCCTGTGCCCCACTTAAATTGGGAAGAAAAGTTAAAATATGATGATAAAGACGAAGAAATTCGGGAGGCGTTGGAGCCAATGTATTTGCCCGAGAACGAGCGTTTTTATGGACGTAAAGAATTTGACACCCGCAAGTTTTACTACGACTTCTGGTGGATTGATTATCAGGCAGCCGCTAAACGTGTAAACCGTCCGCAAGGCTTGAAAGATCGTTCTAAATTTATTGTCAAAGAGTCGGTTCATGTGTACCCCGATACTTTAGCCTGGGTACATGATTTCACCTACTCATACAATGAGCCGTTGACCAATATGTACTTCTGGCATCCCGGTTATGATGATTATCCGGTGGTAGGTGTAAACTGGAAGCAGGCACGTGCTTTTAGTGTGTGGCGTACTAATTTGCGCAACAACTATCTGGCGAATAACGAAGATTATTACGAGCAAAACTACCGTCTTCCAACGGAGTCGGAGTGGGAATACGCATCTCGTGGTGGTCTTGAACTTAGCCCTTATCCTTGGGGAGGTCCGTACATTCGAAATAGTGTGGGATGCTTTTTAGCCAATTTTAAACCTTTGAGAGGTAATTACATTGACGACGGCGGATTAACGACCCTAAGAGCCGATTCTTACAATCCTAATGGCTATGGTCTTTATTGTATGGCTGGTAATGTTGCCGAATGGACTAGCAATGCCTTTGACGAATCGGCATACAACTTCTCTCATGACAACAGCCCCGATTATACCTACGAAGCCAAAGAGTCAGACCCTATTGTTATGAAGCGCAAAGTAATTCGTGGCGGTTCGTGGAAAGATGTTGCATACTTCCTTCAAACAAGCACGCGTTCATACGAATATCAGGATACTGCAAAATGCTACATTGGCTTTAGATGTGCGATTTCATACATCGGTCGCGATAAATACGATGAGGCCGAATAATCTATCCTTTTCAAATCTGTAACTTTAATTTTTCTAATAACCACACAACTTAACACTTAAAAACAATGGCAAATTTTCTTGCAACCAAAAAAGGAAAAAGAATCATGGGCATGGTCTATGGGATCGGTGCTGCTATCGTAATCGTTGGAGCTCTATTTAAGATTTTACACTGGCCCGGAGCAAACGAAATGCTTATGGTCGGCTTATTGACCGAGGCCGCTATCTTCTTTATCTCTGCATTTGAAAAGCCACATGAAGAACCCGATTGGACACTTGTTTACCCTGAACTTAGTGGTATGCACGACGAACACTCAGGTGCTCGTGAAAAGAAAGCGGTTAAGTCTGGTAAATCAGATGGCGTATCACAGCAATTGGACAAAATGCTAGAAGATGCCAAAATTGGACCTGAGTTATTAGAGAGTTTGGGCAATTCGTTCAAAGCACTTTCTGACAACACCTCTAAACTTGCTGATATCACTGATGCATCTGTTGCTACCGACGAATATGTAAGCAATATCCGTTCTGCCTCTACTCAAGTAGGAACACTTGCAGAGCGTTACGTTAAGGCATCTGAGTCATTAGACAGCATGACCTTAACCAATGCCGATGGCCAAAGCTATGGCGAGCAACTTCAGCGGGTTTCTAAAAATCTTTCTGAACTTAACTCTGTTTATGAATTACAGCTTCGTGGTGCCGAACAGCACGCTCAAGCATCTAGCCGTTTCTATGATGGTATCGAACAACTTATGAGCAATCTTAATGACTCTGTAAACGACACAAAACGTTACAAAGAAGAAATGTCTCAGCTTACCAGCAACCTTTCATCGCTCAATACCATTTATGGCAACATGTTGAGCGCAATGAATATCAATCGTTAATCAGTAATCATCTCATAACATAACCTTTTAATCATTTTAGAAAATGGCAGGTGGAAAAGAAACGCCCAGGCAAAAAATGATTGGGATGATGTACTTGGTGTTAACAGCGCTTCTGGCGCTTAACGTATCCAAAGAAATTCTCGATGCATTTGTAGTAGTAAATAATGGTCTTGTTCAGACCGATAAAAACTTCAATACCAACAATAAAATTCTTTACAAGGCGATAGAAGATCAGCTCGAATTAGAGCCGGTGCGGGCCAAAAAAGCAGTGGAAAGCGCCAAGAAATTAAAGGAGTGGACCAAAGCAATGCACCAATTTATTGCTGATATTAAAACGGAGCTTATCGTTGCGGAAGATGAAATCGCAAAAGAAGCGGCTGTTAAAGTGCTCGATAGCCTTGCAAATGTTCAAAACAAGGATAAATACGATAATGCAACCCGAATCATGTGCGGGGATGGAACCGTAGGAGCAAAAGGCAAAGCAACAGAACTAAAAAACAAACTTATAGAATTTAAAAAGAATTTAACTTCTATACTTCCTGAGTCTGTTAAAAAATCTACAAACCTTGGTCTTAAAACAGACGATCCCCCAAGAAAAGGAACCGAAAACGTTACTTGGGAAACCGAAAAGTTTTATCACCTTCCGGTGGCAGCACAGATTGTAGTATTATCTCAACTACAAACTGAAGTTAGAAATGCCGAAGGAACTGTACTTAACGAATTGTTTAAGTCTATTGGTTCAAATACCATTAAAGTGGATAAACTTGCCGCTCAATTGGTGCCATCCGCTAATGTTGTAGCTATTGGTGAGGAGTTTACCGCCAAGATTTTTGTGGCTGCGTTAAATTCTTCTTCAACACCTGACGTAACCGTTAACGGAGGTCGTGTTTCCGAAACTGATGAGAACGGTTTTGTAGTATTCCGCTCACGCCCATCTAGCGAAGGAGAACAAACGGTTAGAGCATCGGTACGTTTTATTAACGCTGAAGGTAATCCCGAAACCTCTGAAAAAGAGTTTAAATATACCGCTGTTAAACCAATGGCAGTTGTGTCTCCAACACAAATGCAGGTGTTTTACATCGGTGTTGATAATCCGGTATCCATCTCTGTTCCGGGATCATCGCCCGACAAAATAGATGCTAATATTCAGGGTTGCGGAGGTACTTTATCTAAAGCAGGAAGTGGTATGTACACCGCTCGGGTAACTTCACCTGGAGAATGTGCAGTATCGGTTTCGGTGCGTAAAGAAGGGGGTGGATCTATGAATATGGGCGCTCCTAAATTCCGTGCGAAAAAACTTCCAGATCCTACTCCTACTTTTGCCGGCGCTAAACCGGGAGATGGAATTGGAATTGCCACTATTAAAGCTGCTCCATTCTTATCTGCTGCATTGCCTGACGACTTCGTGTTCAAAGCGGCCTTCCAGGTGCTTTCATACACATTTGAGGTTCAACAAAAAGGCGGCGGAATTGAAGAGGCCGAGATTACCGGCAACCGTCTTAACGACAAAGCGTTGAGCTTGTTGAATAAGGCCAAGCCAAATGGAAAAGTTTATCTTACTGGAATTAAAGTTAAAGGCCCGGACCAAGTGGTTCGTACGCTTAATGCTTCTTTCAGGCTTAAATAATATTTAACCATTTTAACCATCTGTATTATGCGTAGTCTGTTTTTCTTGTTATCGCTTAGCTTCTTCTTAGGAGGAACTGTATTGTCACAGAGTGTTCTTGACGCCAAGAGAGAGCGCGCAGACGGTGTTGTGGGTCGTGGTCACATTCGCACACGACAACCCATACCCTACACTCCGGTTAGGGAAGCAGATGTAATTTGGAGAAAACGCGTTTGGAGAGAGATTGATTTGCGTGAAAAAATCAATCTCCCTCTTTACTATCCACTTGACGAGGAAGTAAATGGACTATTGAGTCTCACCAGCCTCCTTTTTAGAGATGTTGTGGTTAATGCTGACATCCCAGCCTATGCCGACGATAACTTCAGCGAATATCTTACTCCTGCCGAAATCGATAAGAAGATTACCCCTGGAGATTCTATCGAGGTTAATGTAGGAGACCTTGATGGAGATGGTATTGATGAGCCTCCAATTAAAGCACCCCCATCTCCTATAAAATTAAGTTCGATTAAAAAAGTATGGCTTAAGGAGGAATGGTTTTTCGACAAACAGCGCTCTGTGCTTGATGTTAGAATTTTAGGTATTGGTTTTCCTATAGATAAAATTGATGCTGCCACAGGAGAAGTAAAAGGATTTAGCACACTATTTTGGGTGTATTTTCCAGAGGCCAGAAAATCGCTTGCTAAGCAAGATGTATTTAACCGCCAAAACCCTCAAGAACGTCGCTCTTTTGATGATATATTCTGGAAACGTCAATTTAGTAGCTACATCACAAAAGAAGAAAATGTGTACGACCGAAAAATTAATGAATACAAACTCGGTATGGATGCATTAATGGAATCTAACCGAATTAAAGAAGATATTATTAACTTCGAACACGATTTGTGGGAGTTCTAAGCTCCCTTTTGTTTAACCTCCACGCTTACATAAAAGAGCCGGCTAACGCCGGCTCTTTTAGTTTTTGTATAGGTGTCAAAACCCCTCTTCATTAAACTCAGATTAAGCGTTAAAATCAAATGCCCTAATGCTTAGTGCGCTAAATCTGTCGGGGTGCATCTGTGTTAATCCCGATGCATCATGGAAGCATTCGAACCTTGCGGCAAATTGCGAAATTGGGGTTAAAGGAAGAGCTTACACGGATTTTGTTATATGTATCCTTCACCAAATTCCACCTTCACTTGATTTACCAATTGACGGATTTCCTGTTCGGCGTCCTTCCTGCATACCAGTAGAATTCCGTCAGACTCTACAATTATACAGTTGTCGATGCCGTGAATTACGGCAACTTTATCCTTTGGAAGATGTACAATGCTGTTTTCTGTATTGCTAATTATGGTCTTCTTTCCAACTACCGCATTTCCGAAAGCGTCGTGATGCATATTTTCGTAAAGCGAACCCCAAGTACCCAAATCACTCCATCCAAACTCCGATGGTATTACGGAAACATTAGACGCTTTTTCAATAATCCCGTAGTCAATAGAAATATTGGTGCATTGCGTATACGCTTGCTCCAAAAAAAGTGCTTCGCCTTGCGTATCTAATTCTTCTTTGCCCGCCTCAAAGATCTGATGCATGTCAGGCAAATGCTTTTGAAAAGCCTCGTTCATAACTGCAGCGGAGGTTATAAATAGACCCGAATTCCATAAAAATTCGCCTGACGAGATAAAGGATTTTGCCAGTTCCAAATTAGGCTTTTCGGTGAAGGTTTTCACTTTATAAACATCATCCGTTCCATCTCTTTGAATAAATTGTATATATCCATAACCGGTATCGGGCCTGCTGGGCCGAATGCCCAGCGTTACGATGGATTCGTCCGCTTCACAATGGCGCACACCTTTTAATACTTGCTCAATAAATACATCTTCCTGTAAAATAAGATGGTCTGACGGTGCTACCACGATACTTGCCGCAGAATTACGCTTTAGTATTTTTTGTGTAGCATAAGCTATACATGGAGCCGTGTTTCTGCGAATGGGTTCCAGCAGTAAGGCATTGTCATGAATACTGGGAATTTGTTCCAAAACCAAATCGCGATAAACAGCACTGGTTACAATTAAAATGTTTTCGGCGGGAATAATCTTTCTAAATCTGTCATAAGTTAACTGCAGCAAGGTTCGACCCGTTCCCAAAACGTCTAAAAATTGTTTGGGTCTATCCTGCCTGCTCATGGGCCAAAATCGGGTCCCGGCCCCGCCGGCCATTATTACACAATATATATTGGATTTTTTTTCCATGGTAACCTCTCTATAAACGCGTGCAAACTTAAGGATATAATTTTCTTATATCCTTGTTTTCTAAATTAATACAATTCAACCTCTGCCAGGGGATGAATCCAATAGGCCTTGTTGTCGGGCAGTTCGAAACAGCGGTAGTTTTTACGAACTTTTTCCCCTTTGCGAAAAATGCGATTGCCCTTTAATTTAAAAACCGCATTAATCGGGATGCTTTCCAGCGTTAAGCTTGGATTTTGATCGTATTTTCTTAACACCCGCATGAGTTGTAAATCGGAGCAAGAACTCGAAGAAGGGCTCATAAGGTGTTTTTCAACCGCCGATAGAACATCTTCGGGGAAAATAGCAGGATGTAAAAATTGTTTCAAATGACGAACATACTCGTCTTTCCACTCTCTCCCATGCGGATTAACATGTGCGTGGTGTTTGTTCCAATTGGTACAGTGAGCAATTTCGTGAACAAGTGTAATTAAAAAACTATATGGATTTAGATTATGATTTATGGTAATAACATGCCCTCGATTGGCTCCTAAAATTGGCCTGAAATCGCCTAATTTGCTGTTTCGGGCATGGGTTATTTTTAAATGGATGCCATATGCTACTATCCATTCAGCAATGGGAGTCGCTGCCTCATGGGGAATGTACTTCCTTAAAATAAGGGTGTAATCATCTAAAGTCTTCACTTGGTGAATATTTAAAAATCCACTAATTTAACCAAGTCCAAAGCATAGATTTATCGGCAATTTTTTAACTTCGATTTTTTAATAACTGCTCCAAATGAATCGCGCCATTCACATAATCCTTTTATGCTTGTCTGTATTAGCTTTGTTTATGCCATACCTAAGCATAAATTTTAACGGCGAAACGCTGCTAAGCGCCAATGGCTTTGATTTAATGCTCTCCTTGCCGATAGAAAGTGAAAGCGAGGATTTTAATTTTCTACTGGGCATGCTCGATCCCCGTGTAGCCGAATTCCTGTCGGGGCAGTCACGTCAATGGGATTTGTTTTTACTGGGAATATCTCTTCTTTCCTGTATATCTATTGGATTAAGCTTTGTGAAGGACTGGGCCGAAAAGCCAGTATTTGCTACGATATATCTGGTTAACATCGCTTTAATTTTCACTGGAAAACAGGTTTATCTTGGTTTATGGGAAGAACAAACTGCCGCGTTTTTTAAAAACCTACCCGAAGAAATGGCCGACATGATTCCTAAAAACATGGTGTTACCTGAATTTGGTACTGCTTGGTGGGCTGTTTTATTCATAAATAGCATAGGAATAATTTGGATGATTTGGCGGTTGATCGAAATAAGAAGAGACCAGCAATTAACCATATACAAAGGACCACAAAACTAGACAGGCGGTTCAGATTATTTTCTAATGAAGCCACATGAAAAATAATGCTTGGTATAATACGCCTCATTTAAATTACTTAACGTAACACCTTTAGAAGAGCTGGCGTGAATAAAACGGCTCTCCTGAACAATAATGCCAACATGCGATACCTTTTCGCTGTTAATTTTAAAGAACACCAAATCGCCCGGCTTTGCCTCTTTCTTTGAGCGCTTTTGGCATTGATTGAAGATACGCTCGGATTGGCGCTCGAGAGAAATGCCATACACCTTTTTATAAATGGCAACCGCAAAACCGGAGCAATCCACTCCCGACCTATCGTTTCCGCCATATTTATAAGGTACTCCTAACCATGTTACCAATTCGTTATACAGTAAGCCATCTGCCTCATTGGGGTTGGTAACGCCCAGGGTTAGTGCCGCGCTTTCAACGTTGGGTTCTTTCTTCTTAGGGGCTACATTTTTCGACATTCTGCATGAAGCAGAAATCAGCAAAATGCTTAGCAGTAATAAACCTCTAATACTTAAAGACATTATGTTCCAAGAGAAGTTCATAGTCGACCGCGTCAAAAGGAGGATGTATTTTTACTCCATCGTAACTTTTTTCTATTCCATTTTCATATGCAATAACCAAATAGAGGAGGCCGTCGGTGTCATACATTTTCCAATAACCCTCTCTGTTTCCATTTAGGTAAGAGCCCTCCCAATACAAAGCGCCGTCATTACGATAGGCTTTATGTTTTCCAAACGGAACACCTTGCGAAAAGCTGCCTTCAAAGGATGGTTTTCCATCGGGAAAAAAATGCTTCCAAGTACCGTCCATTAAATCGTCTGTAAATCCACCCACTATTCGATGATTTCCTTGTTTAAAAATCCAAGGCCCCTCTCTCCTGCCCTGAACAAACTCGCCGTATGCAAGCGTATCTCCATTTTCGGTAGCTTCGTAAGAATATCCCGATTCGCGCCCGTTTTTATAATTTTCCTTCCTAAGTAATTTGCCGTTTTCATAAAACCAGTTCCATACCCCGTCGGGTCTACCGGCTTTATAAGCCCCTGTTTGTTCGGTGGCTCCGCCGGGAAAAAAATACGACCAATTGCCCTCACGTAAGTCATCTACATAGGCTCCCTTCGATTTAATATCGCCTGTAGGATAATATTCTTCCCAAACTCCCTGTTTTCGGTAAGCGGTATCCAACATGCCTTTTGAGAGTAAAATGCCGTTTTGCCAAAACTCTGTTGTTTTTGGAATGCCCAATGTGTCGAATTCTATGTGCTGCCCGGTTTTTTTTCCCTCGGGTGTATATGGCCCCGAGGAACTTACTTTACCATTAACATGATAACGTTTTTTTAAGGGAGGCGGGGGCTGGTCTTCCTTTTCTTTTTGTAAAACATCATCCACATAACGCTCAAGTTTTGTCAGATTTCCTTTAGTGTCATATTCTTTAAGGTACCCGTTTTTCAAGCCATTTTGCCAATACACTTCTCTCTTTATGCTCCCGTCTTCATACAATTCAACCCATTGACCGGCGCGCTTATTAAGTTTATCAAAACGATTTACCGGTTTACGCTTTACCAAAACCCCTTTTTCGTATTCCAACATGGTTACTACCATACCGAGCGAGTCGTATTCTCGGGCTTTTCCTTGCTCTTTACCTAAAACGAATGGTACTTCGATGTTTATTTTACCATTGGGGTAATATTGCCGCGAAAATCCATTTTTTTGATCGTCTAAAAATTCTTCCTCGGTTATCAATTTGCCATCTGCTGCATATTCCTTTCGAGAGCCATTCTTCTTTCCGTTTTTATATGAAATTGCTGTTTTTAAAGTGCCGTCGAGGGTATAAAAATTCCAAATACTGTCGGATATTCCGTTTCGCTTTAATCCAAGCGATTTAAGCGCTCCATTTTCATGATAGGATGTCCATATACCATTGGGCGCTCCATCCTTCATATAGCCTTCGCTAGACACCTTACCTGACTCATAAAAATAGCGCACCCTAAGCCCATACTTTCCTGTGTCTTGCTGTCCTTTCATAAAGAAAGGAAAAAGGAAGGCCCAACATACGAAAAGGTGGTTCTTCATCAATAGCCAAAGAGTTTGCGTGTGCTCAGTTTTTTTACTTTTCCGTATTTCGATAACTGCTTCTCTGTGATGTATTGCGAACTTCCTAAAATGGTAATGGTATAAGGTTTTCCTGACATTACTTGCTGATGAAACTTTGTAATATCATGTAACTCTAGTTTGGGGATTTCGGAATACGCAAGACGTCTTGGGTTGGCTTTCCACCCCTGTCTGGAAATATTGAGATAATTTCGAAAGTACGCCGACGGCTGAATCCGTTCCGAATCCATAATCTCCATTAATGCGGCTTTTGAAGTTCTGAATAAACTCTCCGACTGCGGCATCGATTTTAATAATCTGTTCATGGCCACAATTGCCGAATCGGTTTTATCGGCTTGGGTACCAATAAAGGCACCACTCGTAGCCGGAAGCCCAGCTATTGAAGGTGTTCTATAAAACGCATATGCCGAATAAGCCAAGGCCTTTGATTCGCGAATTTCCTGAAAAATTACCGATGACATTCCGCCGCCGAAATACTCGTTAAACAAAAGCGACACCGAATAATTGGCAGTATCGTTTTTTAAAATGCTTGGATTAACCCAATTAATAGAAGCCTGTAAGGAGTTAAAATCGGTGAAAATAAGGTTGGGCTCTTTTTGTTCCTTTACTTTAAATTTTTGAGGTTTTACCATTTTTGTCTTAAGTGGTACTTTTGCATGATATTTCTTTAGCACTGCCAAAACCTCTTCTTTTTTATCGGTTCCGTAATAACACACAGTATGTGGTGTTTTTAGTATGGATTGAATCAGATTTTTAATTTGCTTTTCGTTGGTCCGTTTAATCACTTTTAAATTATGCGTATGCTTAAATGGATTTTTTGAACCGTAGGTCGCATATTGAATTAATGCAGCATTAACCGCATCGGCATCAGTTTTTTGATGGATTAACTCCTGCTTGATGTTTTTTTTGAGGGAAGCCAGTTTCTCCTTTTCTAATTTTACGTCTTCAAGCCAGAGATTAATGGTGGATAAAGCTCTTAAAAAAGATTTACTGGGCCCCGATATGCTGAGCGTGGTGTTATATTCACCCACATCAATTTTAAACGTGCATGCCAAACTGTAAAGTTCTTTCTTAATTTTTTGTGCCGATAATTTGGTGGTACCCGATAAATCCAGCATTTTCATGGCAAGCTCGAGTTGCGGATGATGCATTTTTCCGATATCAAAAATCAATTGACAGTTAAAGAGTTCGTTTTCTGTATTGGCCACATACCAAAAATTTACGCCCTTTTTCAAAGTATCCTTTGAAATAGATTGATTATAATCAATAAATGCGGGTTTTAAAGATTCCTTATGAAAATCATAAACCGCTTTTGCAAAGCGCGAGCTACTTTCGCGGTTAACGGGAACAGGATTTATCTCGGGTTTTTCTATTTGGGCTGTAGGTTTACTTGCTTTCTGATTCTTTAATACCGCTACATAATTACCCTTCAATTGCGAACGCAGATATTTTACAAGATCGCTTTTCTCAAGTTTGTTTAATCGAGCAATTTCAGAAACCTTAACCTTTAAAGGTATTTCCAAAGTAAAACTTTCAACAAGTGTTTGTGTTCGTGAAACATTACTTTCTAATTGTTTGATTAGGCGTGTATTTAAATTGAGCTTAGCCGCATTAAAAAGGTTTTCGGTGAATTTTCCCCGCATCAGCGAATCCATTTGAGCAGCTAGGAGATTCTTTAATTCTTCAAGATTTTGCTGTTCCGAAGGATAGGCCGATAAAAACAAAACCGAATAATCATGCATCTTCATGATAAAAGCCGATGCCTCGGTGGCAAGTTGCTTTTGAAGAATGTTTTCGTCAATTAATCCACACGCTGAGTTGGATAATAACTCCTCCATCACATCGTAAATAGCGCCATTACTTGAATCCACTGCCGGAAGCCGATACGATACCATCACAAAGGGTTGTTCGGTTCCATCTATTAAAATGGTTTCGGAAGATCCCCCTGCTTTTATTTTATCAAACTTAATTTGAGGTATATCTTTAGATGTAAAGTTTCCAAAATACCGGTCAATCATAGCTATGGCTTCATCGGGATCAAAGCTCCCCGACATACATAATGCCATATTATTTGGAACATAATACGTATCATAATACTTACGTATGGCCGAGAGAGATGGATTTTTAAGATGTTCAGCTTTTCCTATGGTAGTTTGATAGCCATAACTGTGATTAATGAACTGCCGTGCCATTAACGTATCAAAAGCTTTATCACCATCCGAATCAAGCGACATATTTTTTTCTTCATATACGGCTTCCAATTCGGTATGAAATAAACGAAATACTGGGTTTCTAAATCGCTCTGCCTCTATCATTAACCAGGCTTCGAGGTTATTAGAGGGAATGTCGTTTATATAAACCGTTTCATCAAATGAAGTATAGGCATTATTGGATCGAGAGCCAATAAACTGAACCATTTTATCGTACTCATTTGGAATGGCATACTTTGCAGCAATTTGCGAAACAGAGTCAATGGACCTGTAAATTACTTTCCGAGCCTCCTTTGAAGTGGTTAGAGCATACTTTTCATAAAGCGCACTTATTTCGTCCAAATATTTTTGTTCCTCTGAATAATTGGTACAGCCGTATTTATCCGTTCCCTTAAAAAGCATATGCTCGAGATAATGAGCAAGTCCTGTATTGTTTTTAGGGTCGTGCTTACTTCCTGCTTTAATTGCAATTGCGGTATTAATGCGTGGAGCATTTTTATTGGTCGTAAGCAAAACCGTAAAGCCATTTTTTAGAATGTACTTTCGTGTTTTTAATGGGTCGCCGATCACCTCTTCATAAGTATACCCATTGGAAGATTTTTGAATAATGTTGCTTTCGTTCTGTGAAAACGAAAAAATATAATTCAGTAAAAAAAAACTAAGGTAAAAAGCGCGCATGATTCAATTTGTTATAAACTGACTGAGAGTTCGAGCATTCTTCGTATGGATTGTTCCGCAGGAATTCTTATAGTTTCGGGAACATCTATGGCCGGCGTTTCATTTTTTAAACAAAGGTAGAGTTTCTCTAGAGTGTTTTTCTTCATGTACGGACAATCGTTACATGCACAATTGCCTATTGGCGGAGCCGGAATAAACGTTTTCTGTGGTGACGCTTTTATCATTTGATAAAGTATGCCCGACTCGGTGGCTACAATGTATTTATTTGTGTTTCCCTTTTTGGTGTACGATAGTAATGCGCTTGTAGAACCTATAAAGTGGGCCATCTTAAGAACCGGCTCTTCACATTCGGGATGTGCAATAAGTTCAGCATCGGGATGTGCTAACAAAAGATCTTCTATTTTTTTTTGCGAAAAAAGTTCGTGTACCATACAAGCACCGTCCCAAAGTAACATATCGCGACCGCTCATTTTCATTACATACCGACCCAGGTTTTTATCGGGCGCAAAAATTATCTTTTGATCTTTCGGTAAGCTATTAACTATATGTACAGCATTGGATGAAGTACAAATAATATCGGAATACGCTTTAACTGCTGCCGAACAATTTATGTAAGTTACCGCCACATGATCGGGATGCTTGAGGCGAAATTCTTTAAATGCTTCTGGTGGACAATCATCGGATAACGAGCAACCTGCTTCAAGATCGGGGATAAGTACTTTTTTATCGGGGCATAAAATTTTTGCAGTTTCGGCCATGAAATGCACTCCGGCAAACACAATAATTGAAGCATTTGTATTTGCGGCCTGTTGAGATAGGGCCAAACTATCCCCAATAAAATCTGCAACATCCTGAATATCTGAATTCTGATAATAATGCGCCAGGATAACAGCGTTTTTTTCCTCCTTAAGATGCTTAATTTCTTGGTTCAAATCAAGATTATACCCCAATACATTTGAGGGTTGTTCACTGCCGTAAAACATAAATACAAAGTTATTTTAAAAAGAAAAAGAATAGGTATTTAATTATGCTGTTAGTTCTGTTCAAAAAACAGAGCGTAATATTTTGACTTATGTTAAAGTATTAGTTTACCAACATATTTTACACAAACATTTTTGATGTATGCTATACACTATCAAATTAATATATAATTATTCACACCATGTGGATACCGATTTGTATTAGCTTTTTTCATTGCTATCAAAAGACCAAATCGTTAACTATTTGTTTTTAAAATCTGCATACTGAAGTAAAAATAGTGCTTGCGTGGCATGTAAATAATCATCATTAAAAGTTTCGGCCAAAGAACAAAGTTTATTTGTAAGACGTTTTGAACGTTTATACACATATGATACACGGTATTTTGTTAATTTGTTTTAAAAATTAAACATACAAGGCAGAAAGAGCGTAAATTTAGAGCCTTATATATATAGTTTAAATGATACGCATCAGTATTGCATCAGATCATGCAGGTTTTGAATTGAAGAGCTTTATTAAGAATACCTTTAATTTGGAGGGATGTTCATTGGAGTTTGATTTTGGTTGCATCAGTAATGAGAGCATGGATTATCCCGATGTAGTGCATCCTTTGGTTAAGTCAATTACTAGTGGAGCTGCCGATATGGGTATTCTAATTTGTGGTAGTGCCAATGGTGTTGCTATTACAGCCAATAAATATGCAGCCATTCGTGCGGCTCTATGCTGGAACGAAGAAATTGCCCGACTAGCACGTGCCCATAATAATGCCAACATTTTATGCCTGCCAGCACGCTTTATTGAAAAAGATGAAGCAATTAAGATAATTAAGGCGTTTTTTAGTACGAATTTTGAGGGGGGAAGGCATCAAAATCGCGTCGATAAAATAAACTGTATCGTGTAAGCGATTTAACAAGATAGGATTACCGTTTATGACGAACAGCGAATCGTTTGATATACTGCTAGGTAAAATTGAGGTATTTATTCGTAAGTACTATAAAAATCAGTTATTGAAGGGATTAATACTGGGGCTGGGTATAACCACGTTATTTTTCCTTTTAAGTTCATTAACCGAATATTTTGGTGAATATAATTCAGGCGTAAGGACGGTGCTTTTCTATATGAATGCTCTATTAATTCTTGGGGTATTCGTAAAATTTATAATTGTGCCTTTGGCAGGATTGCTAAAACTGGGCAAACGCATAAGCCATGAAACGGCAGCAAAAATTATCGGTAATCATTTCACCGAAGTAAAAGATAAATTGATAAATACCCTTCAACTTAAACAGAAGCTTGAAAGCGATGGCGAAAATACCGCCCTACTGTTGGCAGGTATTGATCAAAAAATTGCAGAAATAAAACCCGTTCCGTTTACTGGAGCCATCGATTTAAAGGCAAATTTAAAGCATCTGCGATACGCCGGTATTCCTGTAGCGGTAATTTTGATTTTATTGATAGCTGCGCCTGAAGTTATAACCGAGAGTTCACGGAGAATTATTGCTTACAACCAAGCTTTTGATCCTGTGGCCCCATTTCAGTTTTCGATACAATCCAAAGAGCTGAAGGTTGCAGCTTTAGAAGATTTTATGCTCGATGTGCAGGTGTCGGGTTCAGAACTCCCAAAAGAAGTGTACATAGAAATAGAGGGCACCCGTTTTTTATGTAGTCCGCAGGGTAAAAGAAATTTCAATTATCAGTTTAAAAATGTAAAGCAGAATATTCCTTTTCGATTGTATGCCGATGGTTTTTATTCAAAACCGTACGAATTGGTTAGTCTCCCAAATCCTGTTTTAGTAGGTTTTGATGTGTATCTCGATTATCCGGCCTATACCGGTATAGCCGATGAGATGATTAAAAACTCAGGTAATTTAAATATTCCGCAAGGAACTACAGTAAAGTGGGTATTTAAAACCGACGACACCCGTGAACTGGCCATTAATTTTGATCACGGCCTCGAAAAACTTAATCTGGCTGGCGATGGAAGTGGAGTTTATACCCGCCAATTTTTAAATGGTGAGCAGTATTCGATTAAAACTTCGAACGAATTTCTGCAAGGTAAAAACCAGATGCAATATACTGTTACGGTAAAAGCGGATGAATACCCCGCCATTTCGGTTGAAGAAGAGAAGGATTCGCTATTGGGCAATCAATTTTTATTTAAAGGAAAAGTTGAAGACGATTATGGTATAAGTGCGTTGAAATTTATGATTAAAAAGCCTGGCGATGCTAAACCTATTGGATCATCAGTTCCTGTCAATCAGAATTTTGCCAGCTCATTCTTTTTTTGGCAAGCCGATTTTAGCGGTTATGATTTACAACCGGGTGAAGAAATTGAATATTGGTTTGAGGTATGGGATAACGATGCAGTGAACGGCAGCAAATCATCACGTACGCAGAAACGAGTTTATAGAAATCCTTCAGAAGAAGAGTTAAAGCAAATGCGTGATGCACAAACTAATTCTATAAAAACCGATTTAACCGAAACCATTAAAGATGCCAAAAAGCTCCAAAAGGAGCTGGACGAGTTAAACAGAAAGCTACTCGAGAAAAAAGAAATGAATTGGCAGGATAAGAACAAAGCCAAGGAATTACTGGATAAGCAAAAACAGCTGGAAGAAGAAATTAAGAATATACAGCAGGAAATGAAGCAGAACAACGATGTGTTCTCTAAAGATAAGGATGAGCAAATACTTGAAAAACAGCGGCAAATTGAAGAATTGCTGGATCAGGTATTAAGTGAGGAAATGAAAGAGAAACTCAAGCAGCTCGAAGAGATGATGAAAAATCTCGACAAAAATCAACTTCGTGAGGAAATGCAGAAATTAAAGCAAGACAACAAGGATGTTGAAAAAGAGCTAGATAGAACCTTGGAGCTATTTAAACAGATGGAGTTGGAGCAGAAAATGAAGGATGCGATAGATAAGCTTGATGACTTGCAGAAAAAACAGGATGAGCTTTCCGATAAGAGCCTTAATAAAAATGAGAGTCAGGATAATTTAAAAAAGCAGCAGGATAGTTTAAACAAGGCTTTTGATGCATTGCAGAAAGATCTGGACGATATAGAAAAGAAAAATCAGGAGCTTGAGGAGCCCCTTGATATGGAAAAAACCGATCAAAAAGAGCAGGAAATTGAGCAGGAAATGAAGAATAGCTCAGATCAACTGCAAAAGAAAAACGGAGGTAAAGCATCAAAGTCGCAAAAAAGCGCAAGCCAGAAGATGCAAGAAATGAAGGAGCAGATGGAACAGCAGATGCAGCAAAATGAATCTGAAAGTTTGGAAGAAGATGTTTCGAAAATTAGAGAGATCCTCGAAAATCTGGTTCAGCTTTCCTTTGATCAGGAGCGTTTGATGAAACAGCTCAGTAAAACATCACCAACCAATCCTTTATACGTTAAAATTACCGCTGAGCAAAAGCGATTGAAAGATGTAGCCTATGCGATAGAAGATTCGCTATTTGCATTAAGTAAGCGCGTTGAAGAAATACAGGCCATTGTAAACCGGGAAATAGGAAAGGTAAACAGCGAATTAGACCGAACCATTGAGTTTTTGGCAGAACGTCAAACCGCACAAGCAAACGGTCGGCAGCAAATGGCTATGACATCAATAAATAATCTTGCGCTTTTGCTATCAGAAGTTTCGGATCAAATGCAGCAACAACTGGCGCAGCAGCAACAACAACAAAAGCAAGGTAATGGATCGTGCAAGAAGCCAGGAAATAATAAGAAACCTGGATCTGGCAAGCCCTCAATTGGAGCTATGCGGCAAATGCAACAGCAATTAAATGAACAACTCGAAAAAATGAAGTCTGAAATGGGTAAGCCCGGTAAAGGAAAAGACGGAAAATCGGGAAGCGAACAATTGGCAAAAATGGCAGCACAGCAGGAAATGTTGCGCAATCAGCTTCAAAAAATTATGAATGAATTGCTCCGTGAGGGGGATGGTGGAAATACGGGGAACCTTAAAAACATCATGAATAAAATGGAGCAAACAGAAACCGATATTGTAAATAAAAATATTACGCAGGAAACCCTAAAGCGTCAACAGGAAATAATGACACGTCTGCTCGAAGCTGAAAATGCTGAAAGGGAGCGTGACCAAGATGATAAACGCGAAAGCAACGAAAATAAATTTGATTTCAAACGCAACCAAAAAGAGTTTGAGCAGTATATGAAGCAGATAAATGCAGAAACAGAATCGCTAAAAACAATTTCACCGCAAATGAAACCTTACTATAAGAATCTCGTAAAGGAGTACTTTGAAAATCAAAATTAATTACTTTCACCATCATGATGATAACACAGACCAAACAAGTAACCCTTCCCTCGTTGAAAGAAAATATTGCTGTAGTGGGCAAGTATATTGACGAAATTTGTGAGTTTTATAATATAGGAGACGAGAATTACGGCAATATTTTAGTAGCAGTAACAGAAGCTGTTTCCAATGCTATTTATCACGGCAATCGCCTAAATCCAGAAAAGCACGTGCGTTTCTTTTATGAGAACAAGGAAAACAATTTGTGCTTCATTATAGAAGATGAGGGAAGAGGATATAATCCAGAAGCCTTACCCGATCCTACCGATCCTCAAAACATTGAAAATCCGAATGGCAGAGGCGTTTTTCTTATGCGAAAATTGTCAGACGACATTAAATTTGAGAACGAAGGGCGCAGGGTGGAACTATATTTTAGGATAGCCAATCAATAGTGCTCCGATTTTCTAAAGAAGACGTAAAATTTCCAAGCATAAGCCGTTCACGAGTTCGTGAATGGCTTTTATGTTTGATAAAACTGCAGGAAAAAAAATCGGGGGATATTCTTATCGTGTTTTGTTCAGACGGTTTTCTGATAGAATTTAACCAAAAGTACCTGAACCATAATACGTTGACCGATATAATCACCTTTGATTATTCAGAAAATGGGCTGATAAACGGAGAGTTGTATATTAGTACTGAGCGTGTTTATGATAATGCCAAAATCCACAAAACAACAGATACAGAAGAGTTGTTACGAGTAATGGCCCATGGTGTACTACATTTATTAGGATACAAGGATAAAAAGGCCGAAGACAAATCGAAAATGCGCAAGATGGAGGAATATGCTTTAGACTTATGGAATAAAATGGATGTATAGTTTTATTTTTGTGCGAATGTTCCACGTGAAACTTAGATGAAGAATTACTACGATGTTGTTGTTGTTGGCGCCGGGCATGCAGGTTGCGAGGCTGCGGCCGCTGCAGCACGAATGGGCTCAAAAACATTATTGATTACGATGAATTTGGCTACAATTGGCCAAATGTCTTGCAACCCAGCTATGGGTGGAATTGCTAAAGGACAAATCGTAAGGGAAATTGATGCTATGGGCGGATTTTCGGGAATAGTCTCCGATCGCTCAGCGATTCAGTTCAAGATGCTTAATCGGTCGAAGGGGCCCGCTATGTGGAGTCCTAGAGCACAAAATGACAGGCAGCTCTTTGCGCTTGAATGGAGATACATATTGGAGTCAATACCCAATCTGGACTTTTATCAGGATTCTGTTGTGGGGATAGACGTTGAAAATAATGCAGTAGCAGGCGTAAAAACACAACTCGGCCACACCATTAAATGTACGGCAGTGGTATTAACAAACGGCACGTTTCTAAATGGATTAATACATATTGGCGAGAAAAATTTTGGAGGCGGAAGAGTTGCTGAAGCCAAAGCAACCGGCTTGACAGAACAACTTATTGCTTTTGGATTTAATTCAGGTCGCATGAAAACGGGAACACCGCCCCGCTTGGATGGTCGCTCAATAGATTATAGTGTAATGGAAATTCAACCGGGAGACGATAAGCCAGGAAAATTTTCGTTTTCCGACACCGCTGTTTTATCTAAACAACTACCGTGTTGGTTGGCCTATACTTCCGAGGAGGTACATGATATTTTACGGGGCGGATTTGATAAAAGCCCTATGTTTTCGGGTCGAATACAAGGTCTCGGTCCTCGATATTGCCCGTCCATTGAAGATAAGATAGATCGTTTTGCCGATAAAGATCGTCATCAATTATTTATTGAGCCTGAGGGTTGGAAAACGGTGGAGGTGTATATCAACGGTTTTTCAACATCCTTGCCTGAAGAGGTTCAAATTAATGCATTAAGGAAGGTTAAAGGGCTTGAAAAAGTTAAAATGTTTCGTCCAGGTTATGCAATAGAGTATGATTATTTTCCGCCCGATCAGCTTTTTTCCAGTCTAGAGACAAAAGGCATTAAACGATTGTTCTTTGCGGGCCAAATTAACGGCACAACAGGTTATGAAGAGGCCGCATGCCAAGGACTAATGGCCGGGATAAATGCACACAATGCTGTTATTGAAAACGATCCTGTAATTCTGAAACGGGATGAGGCTTATATTGGAGTATTAATTGACGACCTGGTAACCAAAGGGACGCAGGAGCCCTATCGGATGTTTACATCCAGAGCCGAGTTTCGTATTTTATTACGTCAAGATAATGCTGATGAACGTCTTATGCCTTTGGGAAATAAACTTGGACTTGTGAAAGAGGAGGCACTCTCTGAAATGGTTAATAAATACGCTCGAATTGAAGCTGCTGAAAAGGCTATTGCACGTGAAAGCGCACACCCCGATGATCTCAATCCCTATTTATTAGATGTAGGAACTAGTGCTATTACACAGAAGGTAAAGTACGATGGAATTTTAGCAAGGCCACAGGTTGACATTGTTTCATTAAATGAAAACAGTAAGTTGTTTCGTGAATTTATGAATCAACATTTAACCACCGAGGAGGAGCTTAGCCTTTTGGAAATTAGAATTAAATATGACGGATACATCAAAAAAGAAAGGGAAATTGCCGAAAAGCTTAACAGGCTTGAACATATTTCATTAAAATACGATTTTGATTATCATGCCTTGAAGTCGTTGTCGTCGGAAGCCCGACAAAAACTGAGTACAATAAAACCAACATCATTGGGACAAGCTTCGCGCATAAGTGGTGTTTCGCCTTCTGATATTTCTGTATTAATGGTAAGTTTGGGCCGTTAATGTTTCACGTGAAACCTATGGAGCACATCTCTCATTGTCCGATTTGCAACAGCACGGATTTATCGGACTTGCTGACCGCACAAGATTATACAGTAAGCAAGGAAAGTTTCTCTCTGGTGCTGTGTAAGAAATGCGATTTGGCAATAACAAGCCCAAGGCCTGAAATTTCAAATTTGGGCAGCTATTATAAATCGGAGGAATATGTTTCGCATAGCGATACGTCGAAGGGTATTTTGAATAAGCTGTATAAAGCGGCTCGTTACTTTACCCTGAGATCGAAGTATTCTAAAGTGAAGCCCTATTTGAATAGAGGATTTCTTTTGGATATTGGGTGCGGCACAGGGGCCTTTTTGAACTTTTGCGCCGAAAAAGGACATCAAGTTATTGGGATAGAGCCCGACCTTGATGCCCGAACTATGGCTGCAAAAGAAAAGGGACTTTCTGTTTTTGGAGAAGATAAGTTAAATGAGCTAAATGGCCAATCGGCCGATGTTATAACCATGTGGCATGTTTTGGAACACGTGCCCGATTTGCCCATGCGTTTAAAACAGATGAAGCATATTTTGGCAGACGACGGAAGAATATTTATTGCTGTACCTAACAAAAATTCATACGACGCTCAGGTTTATGGCAAGTTTTGGGCGGCTTATGATGTGCCCCGTCACCTATGGCATTTTACGCCAACAGCGATACAAAAACTAAGCGAGCAGCATGGATTTTTTGTAGAAGACATTCTTGCCATGCCGTTGGATGCATATTATATTTCAATGCTTAGCGAGAAATATAAAGGCAATAAATGGGGTATTATACAAGGAGCCATTAAAGGAGGCATCTCAAATCTTAAAGCAGGTAAACTTAGATACTCCAGCCAAATTTACGTGTTAAGGCATGCTTAATTTAAGCAATAAACTCGATATCTATCTCTATTCCAAATACTTCCTCTGAAAAGCAAGCTTTCTTGAACGGTCGTGAAGCTATCAAATATCTTTTTTAGCTTAGGGTTTTTATCTACGGAGGTGAAATCGTTCCATTGCAAAACAAATGTGTTTTTCGCCTTTAATTGAGCCTTGTTTAGCTCTTCTTCGGTATGGTAATATTTGACCGTAATGTGAGCGGTTTTGAAAAAGCGAAATTCGTAATAATGTGCCATCACATATCCAATATCATAGGGGCAATACAAAGTAATCGGGTGGTTGGCCGAAGCTAATGATTTGATAACCCTAAAGGTGTTTACATCAGGGGAGGCATAGCAAGAAGTAGTAATAATACTTTTGGCACTAAACAGAATGAAACAGAATATAAAAACTGATTTTTTTAATGCCCCTTGCCAATATGCTGTGTTATGCGAATACATATAGTTGGGTAAGGACATCGATAATAAAATGGGGAGTAGATAAAAAGCCGGGAACAAAAAGCGGAGCTCCTTATGTGCCAAAAGGCAGTGAACGAAAGTAAAAAACACAAATATCCATACCGCTGGGCTTTTAGGGTTTCGTAAACACGAATCAACCGTTAAAAGTATAACAATAGCCCCCACCGAATACCCTAACCAATTAAGCGAAAGCGGCAGATAATCGTACCAGGGATTTTTGCCAAACATTGAATCGGTGGCAAAAAGAACTTGATATAAATAATTATACGCAGGGAACGTCCAGCTTCCATATAGCCAGCGATCAATCAGCAATGCGACTAACACCATCATTATCCCTCCAACCAATACGGGTAATAGCGTTTTTAAACGCAGTTTTCCTATGCCTAGGGCCCAGCTTAAAAACGCGAACGCCGCAAAACCACTCTGGAATCTACATTCAAAAGCAAGTCCCCAGAAAAGACCCGAAACCAGGAGGTAAATAAATTCTGAACGTGATGATTTGAGATCCCTACAAAAAAAGAAATAGAGCGCATAAATCATAAAAATGCCTGAATAATTCTCTGATGAATAACGGGCATGTAGGAAAGGCAAGAACCATAAAAAACAAAGCAAAAAGCTAAATAAGAAACTTCTTGGTCCGGTAATACCTAAAGCTTCGCCAAGTTTTTTAAGGGCGAGCAAAGAAATAAAACCCAGTATTAGAGATAGTGCTCGTAAAATGTCCGAAACAATGAAGGGCTCCCAGGAGGCGCTGAATAATGAAACGCCTTTCGCAACAATAAACGCAACAAATGGCATAAGCCCGGAGCGCATCCGTTCGGGGTATTCCCACGCAAGGCTATCAAAATCGCATAGTCCTAATTTATAAGCCGCAAATTCCAGAATTTGAAAATGCTCATCGCCATGTTGATACCCTGTTGCATAAAAAAATGCCACAAGATGCAGGATAAATGAAAACGCAAAAAACAGCCTTTCCGATGGACCTAATGAGCGAAAAAGAGCCGTCATAATTGACGTTTAAATTAATGCAGTCCAGGTTTCCTCCGAAAAACCAATACAGTAACCTTTGGGGCTTTCAAGTATTGGCCGTTTTATAACCGATGCATTCATCGAAAACAATCGGTAAGCATCATCAGCGCTGTGTATGGAATTTTTAACGGATTCGTCTAATTTTTTCCAGGTCAGACCTTGCTTATTGGTAAGCTTTTCCCAGCCTTCCTTATTAAGCCAATTTTTGATTTTACCCTCGGGCAATCCATTTTTCTTGTAATCATGGAAGGTAAACTCAACACCTGCTGCACTTAAAAAGGCCAGCGATTTCTGCACCGTGTTGCAGTTTTTTATTCCATATACGGTAACCATTAAAGCCGCTTATTTAAATGCATTAATGCCGGTTACATCCATCCCCGTAATCAATAAATGGATATCGTGCGTACCTTCATAAGTAATCACCGACTCAAGGTTCATCATATGACGCATAATAGGATATTCGCCCGTAATGCCCATACCACCATGAATTTGGCGCGCCTCACGGGTAATTTGAAGTGCCATGTTTACATTGTTTCGTTTGGCCATAGAAATTTGTGCTGGCGTGGCACGGTCTTCATTACGAAGCACCCCAAGGCGCCATACAAGTAACTGAGCTTTAGTAATTTCAGTGATCATTTCGGCCAACTTTTTTTGTTGCAGCTGAAAGGATGCGATAGGCTTGCCAAATTGCTGACGCTCCTGTGAGTAGCGCAACGCAGAATCATAACAATCCATGGCTGCACCAATAACGCCCCAGGCAATACCGTAACGAGCAGAATTTAGGCAACCCAATGGGCCTTTAAGCCCTTCTACATTGGGCAGCAAATTCTCCTTAGGAACTTTTACATTGTCAAAAACAAGTTCGCCAGTAGCAGAGGCACGAAGCGACCATTTATCATGTGTTTCTGGGGTTGAAAAGCCTTCCATACCTCGCTCTACGATAATGCCACGTATTTTGCCTTCGTCGTTTTTAGCCCAAACCACGGCGATATCGGCAAACGGAGCGTTTGAAATCCACATTTTTGCCCCATTTAGAAGGTAATGATCACCCTGATCTTTAATATTGGTTATCATGCTCCCCGGGTCTGATCCTGAGTCGGGCTCCGTTAATCCAAAACATCCCATCATTTCGCCAGTTGCCAGCTTTGGAAGATATTTCATACGCTGTTCTTCAGAACCGTATTTGTAAATGGGATACATCACCAATGAACTTTGAACAGATGCCGTGGAGCGAATGCCGCTGTCACCCCGTTCAATTTCCTGCATGATTAAACCGTAGGTAATCTGATCAAGCCCTTGTCCACCATATTTTACGGGAATATAAGGTCCAAAAGCACCAATTTCTCCCAATCCTTTAATAAGATGCTTGGGGAATTCTGCTCTCTGAGCATATTGCTCAATTATGGGTGTTACTTCTTGTTTTACCCAGGCCCGAACCGTATCTCGAATGAGTTTTTGTTCGTCGGTTAAAAGATCATCTATCTGATAATAATCGTGTCCCTGAAAGCGGTCTTTGCTCATGTTCAAAAAATTAAGCCCCAAAAATAACAAACAGAAAACTATTGGGCGTCATAAAAGTAACATATTCGCCAAAGCAAATGTTTAACATAGATGCGAGCAATTTTTGTTGTTATTTTTACGCCAGCTAAAAGCAGCAACATGAGTCCTAAAAAACTTTCACCCCCTAAAGCGGCTCCGTCGAAAAAGCCGATTAAAAAAATTACCAGAACTTTTACCGCTATCGGTTTGGATCAGGTTCAATCGGTTGAACTGGCTGACAAGCTCAACGACCTGCTTTCAAATTACCAGGTGTTTTACATGAATGTTCGTGGATTTCATTGGAACATAAAGGGGGATAAGTTTTTTGAATTACACTTAAAATTTGAGGAGTTGTACACCAACCTTCAAATTAAAATTGATGAAATTGCTGAGCGTATTTTAACTTTAGGACATGCGCCTTTGCATGGGTTTGAAGAGTATTTGTCGGCTGCAGTAATTAAACCCGCTAAGAATATTAACGATGGAAAGAAAGCCACACAATTTATTCTTGATGCGTTTAAGGTTTTGATAACCAAACAAAGGGTGTTGCTTAATCTTTCTGATGTGGCTGACGACGAAGGCACAAATGCTCAGATGAGCGATTACATCAGAGAACAGGAGAAACAAGTTTGGATGTATTCTTCGTGGCTGGGTGTTTAAAAAGAGCGAAAGAAACAGAATAAAAAACAACAAGAATTCATGTACGGTTCGTATCAACAATTTTTACAAAAAGAGCTTGAGGCCATTGAAGCGGCCGGCTTGTATAAAAAGGAGAGGATAATTTTAAATCCGCAGAATGCTGCAATAAAGGTAAATAACGACCAGGAGGTACTTAATTTTTGTGCCAACAATTACTTAGGTCTCTCATCGCATCCGGCAGTGATTAAAGCGGCTCACGAAACGCTTGACTCGCACGGTTTTGGAATGAGCTCGGTGCGGTTTATTTGCGGCACGCAAGACATACACAAAACACTGGAACAAAAGATATCTGAATTTTTAGGAACGGAAGACACCATCTTATATGCCGCTGCCTTTGATGCTAATGGCGGTGTTTTTGAACCGCTCTTCGGTGCCGAAGATGCGATTATTTCCGACGCTTTAAATCATGCCTCTATTATTGATGGGGTAAGGCTTTGCAAGGCGGTGCGTTACAGATACGAAAACAACAACATGGCCGATTTGGAGGCCCGACTGATTGAGGCACAAGCACAGCGTTTCAGAATTATTGTAACGGATGGGGTGTTTTCGATGGATGGCTACATTGCCCAGCTTGACAAAATTGTGGAATTAGCAGAGCGTTATAACGCATTAATTATGGTTGATGATTGCCATTCGACCGGTTTTTTAGGTAAAACAGGTAGGGGAACAGCGGAGCATTGCGGTGTAATGGGCAAAATTGACATAATTACGGGCACTTTAGGAAAAGCTTTGGGTGGAGCCATGGGTGGATTTACATCGGGACGCAAAGAAATTATTGATTTATTGAGACAGCGCTCGCGCCCATATTTATTCTCGAATTCGCTGGCACCAAGTATTGTTGGGGCCGGAATAGCAGTTATGGATTTGTTGAGCAGCACTACTGAGTTGCGTGATCGCTTAATGGAGAATACGCAGTTTTTCAGAGCGGCTATGAAATCAGCGGGTTTTGATATTAAGGAGGGGGTTCACCCCATCTGCCCCATCATGCTTTACGACGCACGCTTAAGCCAGGTGTTTGCCGAAAAGCTACTGGCCGAAGGCATTTATGTTATTGGGTTTTATTATCCAGTGGTTCCTAAAGACCAGGCACGAATTAGGGTTCAAATTTCAGCAGCACATACCCGTGAGCATTTGGAACGCGCAATAGCAGCGTTTACCAAAGTGGGCAAGGAGCTGGGGGTGATTTAGTACAATCGGTAAAGACGTTAATAAAGAGAAAAGGCCCTATTTGGGCCTTTTTCATTAATGATTAACCATTAATTTTTTGGTTATAATTCCGCTATCTGAATGCAGCTGTACCAGATAAATTCCTGAGGGCCAGATATCTGTTGATATATTAAGCGTTTGTTTTGAGTTGCCATCAAGAGCGGTAACAAACACCTGTTGTCCTAATGAATTGCTTATAGAAACCGAAGCGCTTTGAGGCTGTTTTAGGTTTACCGAAATCTCAAAGCGATCATTCGTTGGATTTGGGGCAACAGAAAGGAGATTGTGCTTGTCAAAATTTTTCAAGCCCGTAACATCAAACTCCCAGCACTCGCCACCAATTTGTTTAACGGTTTGTGTTCCGAAAGCGCTCACAATATCATCAATTTGTTCAATACAAATCATGTCGTCGGTAAGTTCGTAATAATGAACCCTCAGTATGGGCGTTGGTTCGTAATACTTACGAATCATAGAATCTTGGTAGGAAATCGCAATAACTTTGTTATCCCCAAGCAGGAATTCAGGCTGAACCGGATATTCAACGGGGTCGGCAAGATTTTCGACATCCCAAATTTCGATACCGGAGATGCTAAACTCCAATGCATTTACGCGTGTATTGGGATTAAGGATTCCAATATCCACGTATTTTTCTGAGAAATCGACATTGGTAATAAACAGAGCAACCGTATCCTCGGGGTTGAGCGAGCCACCGGGAAAATTGCAGTGATTGTGTGGTGCGTTTCCGGTGTGTTGGTGATATTGTCCAAAATTAACACAGCTCGAAAGCAATGCAGCATCATACACCGATATGCGGCCGTCTTGGTTGATATCATTGCAGGCTGTTGCATTGATGTCGTTACCTAAAATATCTTCTACGTATTTGTGGGCATCGTTCATGTCTTGATATCCGTTGTCATTTATATCGCCCATTTGACGAGTTCCTCCGCAATTTCCTTCACAATCAAGCTGCGCGCTTCCAAAAACATTTCCGGCACAGTCGGTATATGGCGGACAGTCGTTAATAACCTGAATGGTGCGGTTGCCGTTGGCATCGCGCCCGAGTCGAATACACACCTGAGCCCAGTTGTTTACATGCGATAGTTCAATACGGCCCAATGCATCCGGAGAATTATCCCAGTTAACACGAACCACCATGGTATAACGACCAGTATCTATGTCGGTAATATCCATCCACTGACAATCAAGGCCGCTTCCATAAATATCGCCACATTGCTTTGAAATTCCCATATTCGAACAACCAAACTGAGCCGTTCCACCATCACCACACTCTAAATCCAGCACGCAGAATCCGTTTTTAAAGCCTACAGGAATTGCCTGTCCTTGAGCATCGTACATTACATATTCGGCATAGCCTTCGTAATGCCAGTGGCCATGACAATTGCCCCACGAAAATTGAGTTGGCTGTGCCGACGGCGAACCAATGTAGTAATCGGCATCACCGATGTTTTTAATATGGGTTGTAAAGCGTATGATGTCGCGCATTCCGTAACCGGTTAAGCAACCTTCAACCACCTGACAGTTGGCGGCATTGATTGTAGAAAGGTAAATGGATGTTTTGATGGTGTTTTCCAACACCACCAAGTCAGGACGCCCATCGGGACAAAGTGGATCGCCTTCGTAATAACATACCCCATCTACTGTTGCAACCGGATTAAAATTGCAGGCCGTTTCGTCCATGCAACCTACCACAGGGCCGTTGTAGGTGAGCGACCAGTTAATCGCGCCCGAGCAGCTTTCGTTAACATCACCTACGCGAATAATATAGGTTTCGCCTGCTTCCATCAAGGCATTAACCCGCGCCTGTAGACCGCAGCCGCCGCTATTGTCATCGTAATAAATGGTTCCTTCGTTTGAGTTGGTAACCAACAGATTCTGGCAATGGTCGTACACCCAAAGCTTAGTGTCGCAAGCATTGTTGCCACAGGTTGAAATGAAATACATTCCCGAAGAATCTGGAGTGTATGTGTACCAGGTGTTTCTTGTAGGAGCGGTATGCGAGCCCTGATCAATACTAATTGCAGAGAAGCAATCGGCACCAGGAGGACAATTAAACTGTACACTTTCGGTGTTTGTGTAGTTTCCGCCTGTTGCGATGGTGTCTCCGTTAAGCACCACATAATAGGAGCCCTGGCCATATTGGCAACAAATACCATCGCCGGCGCTATCGTTAATCTTGAAGGTAAGACAGGTTAAAGGAGGAACGCATAGGCTGGTTCCGCTTGACGTGCCATTTGCCAATTGAGCCCCTGTTGCAGTGGTAATATTCCAGGAAATTTCCTGCGGATAACTATCGGGGTTTATGATGATTTGAACAGGGATTAATTCTCCTGGACATTGCGCTTGCAGATTAGTGCTAATGGCCAATAAGAAAAAAAGACAAAGAGTTAGTGCACAGTAAATTTTCTTCACGACAAAATATTTAAGATTCAAATATAGAAATCAATAAGGAAAAAATGGCAATTAAAATCCTGGGGCAATTGGTTTGTTGTCGAGAATGAGCTCAATAGAAGCCAGAACATCTTCCGAAAGCTTTGGTAAGACGTCAAAAGCCGCTAGATTGTCTTTCAGCTGTTGTGTTTTTGAGCCCCCGAGAATTACGGTGCTTACGTTATTGTTTTTCAGGCACCAGGCAATAGCGAGTTGGGGTAGCGCAACGCCCAAATCGCCGGCAATCGAATTAAGCGCTTTTGTTTTAATGATATTTTCTTCAGTAAGTACGCGATCTTTTAGCCATTCGAGCCCTTCGATACTTAAACGCGTGTCGGTAGGAAAACCGCTATTATATTTTCCTGAAAGGACACCCGATGCAAGAGGAGACCAAATGGTGGAGCCGTATCCGAGTTCTTCAAACACGCGTTTGTATTCGATTTCAAATCGGTAGCGGTGGAACATGTTGTACTGGGGCTGTTCCATTGTAGGCGGAATTAAATGTTCACGGCGTGCAATGGCAAAAGCCTCAGTAATTTCCTGCGCGCTCCACTCGGAAGTTCCCCAATAAAGAATTTTACCTTGGCGAATGAGGTCGTTCATCACCCATACCGTTTCTTCGATGGGTGTTTCGGGGTCGGGGCGATGGCAGAAATACAAGTCGAGGTAATCGAGCTGGAAGCGTTTGAGTGCGGCATGACAGGCTTCGAACACGTGCTTGCGCGAAAGTCCGGTTTGATTGGGCTTATCGCCCCCCCAGAACACTTTGCTTGAAACGAGATATGTGTCGCGGCGCCAGTCGAGTTTTTTGAGAATGTTTCCCATTACAATCTCGCTTTTTCCGCGCGCATATATTTCTGCGTTATCGAAAAAATTGATGCCATTGTCGTATGCGCAAATCATTAATTCTTCGGCAACATCATCGCTAATTTGCTTGCCGAAGGTGAGCCATGAGCCCAGCGATAGCGCAGAAACTTTTAGGCCTGAGCGGCCGAGACGGCGGTATTCCATAATATATTTTATTCGCCGCTAAAATACACCCATTTTGTGATATGGGTGTGTGCAGATTTTTAGACTATTTTTTCCTTTAGAGCTTTTATCACAGCTTCGGTATTGCTGTGCACATGCAATTTACCGTAAATACTTTTCATGTGCGACCGAACTGTTTCGTATGAAATATTCAGCGCATCGGCAATCATTTTAAAGCTTTTACCTTCTACGAGACTCGACAAAACTTCCTTTTCTTTTTGGGTTAGGTCGTATTGAACTGATTTCTCCGGCACGACAGTTTTTTGAAAAAGCGTTAAAACCTTTCTGGCCACCGGACCGCTCATGGGCGAGCCCCCCTGATGCACATCGCGAATGGCTTGAAGGTATTGCTGAGGCGAAGCACTTTTGAGTAAATAGCCTGAAGCGCCGGCACAAATTGCATTAAAAATGGAATCGTCGTCTTGAAAAATGGTTTGCATTAGCACCTGAACCGATGGAAATTCTGCTTTTAATTTTCGAACGGCATCAATACCGCTTGTGCCGGGCATTTCAATGTCCATAAGCACTACATCGGGCAATTGAGGCTTAAATGCTTCTGCGATATGGTTTGCATTGGGTTGAGCCGAAAGACATTCCATGTCGGTTTCTGAGTTAATCAAAAAATACAAACTATCGCGAAGATGGAGATTATCTTCAAATACGGTTACGCCTATTTTTTTCATTCCGTAAAAGTATGTTTAGTGCGATGAATTATTAATCCCTCAAAGGGGTGAATTTACATAGGGCGGACCTTAGTTGACAGGAAAGCTAAATTTCAGAAACAACCCTCCATCTGGGTGGTTGTTTCGCTCGCAGACTCCTTTGTGTTTAAGGGTTCTTTGTTCCATGTTTTTGAGGCCATTTCCTTCTCGGTGTTGCTCCGGCAAGCCATTTCCATAGTCGCGAATGCTGATTTTCACGGTGTTGTTTTCGACCGAAAAAGCCACATCGAGTTTGTTGGATCCGGAATATTTCACGGCATTGTTTACAGCTTCCTTGCATACAAGAAACATATCGTTTCGCAGTTCAATATCGGGCTTCCACTCTTTCAACTCTTCGGTAGCCGTAAAATTCAGGCTTATTTCGCGGGCCTCGCAAATGGCCAGTGCAGTGTTCCAAACCCTATTTTGAAGTGCAGAAAACCCTTCCTCGCCAGGTTTTATAGCCCAAACAATATCGCTCATATTTTGGATAATCTCCCGGGCGTTGTCGCTAATTCGGGCTGCTATGGGCGAAAGTTGCGGCGCCGATTGCTCGCCTTTACTTTTAAGCATTTCGCTGTACATGCGGATGGCACTTAGGGAGGCGCCAACATCATCGTGCAAATCGCCGGCAATGCGGTTGAGTTCCTGTTGGCGTTTACGTTCTTTTCGAACCAAGGCCTGATTATAAACCACAACCGAAAGTGCCACAATAACAGCCACCAACAAAACGAGAGAAAATATAAGCCAGTTGCGCCGGCTTATTTCACTTTCCTGGGCATTTCCTTCGGCTTTGAGAAGCGCAATTTGCTGTTCTTTGCGATCGGTTTCATACTCGGTTTGGAGGCGTTGAATTTCTTCGGTTTTCTGGGCCTCCGAAATACTGTCGCGAAGCGAAATGTGCTTTTTATATGCTTCTAACGCCTTGGTCGTATTGCCAGCATCTTCGAAGATTTGACTGCGTATTTGATACAAATCGGCCAAATAGGTTGAAACTTGTTCTTTGCGAAAAATTAATTCTGCACTATCGAGCAGGAGGTGCGCATTTGCAAATTTATTTTGCTTTCCGGTAGGGACGGCGAGGCGCATTTGTTCGTAGGCAACATCCGTTTCGCTTTTAATGTTTCTGAAGATGTTGAGCGCCCGTACATAATAGTCGGCGGCTTCGTTGTAGCGTTGCGAATTTTCTTCAACCAATGCGAGGTTTTCCAGCGCCAGCGCCTGATTGAATGTATCGTTGGTCTTTAAAAACAAGTCATACGATTTTTGATGATAGGGCTTTGCTTCCTCGTACTTTTTCATTGCAATAAACAAGTTGCCCATTAAGCTATTGGCAGCTCCCAGCTCATTGAGTTTGTTCTGACGGGTGAGGATATTTATGGATTTGTCGAGATAGGATTTGCTTTCATCATACTGTTTCAATTCACGATTTATAATACTTAGTGTTTGATAGGATTTTGCAATGCGAAAACTGTCGGAAACAGATTCAAAATAACGCAAAGCCTTAAGCAAAAATGTTTGCGATTGCCGGTAATCTTTGCGCAAGTAAAGGTGCTGGGCCAGATTGTCATTCACTCTCGCAACCTGTGCGGGCTCTTTGATTGCTTCAAACAGCCTGATAGCTTCGACATATGATTGAAAGCACTTCGTGTAACGTCCAAGTCTGTTATAAGCGAGGCCCGCCATATTAAGACAAGACGCCTTGTGGAAAACGTTGTTGTTGCCTTCGGCAAAAGCGATTCCTTGTTGGGCTATGAGTAAAGCAGAGTCGGGATTGGTTTGATGCAGCGCAAACGATAATGCAGGATATGCAGACAACTTGCTTTTGGCATCACCGGTTTTCAGCATCCGAAGAAGCGAATCGTTTTGTGAAAAGGCCGTCGTTGAGAAGGCTAATAAAAACAGCATTAAACACGTAAAAACTCTAATCATGAAAGATTGTTGCTGATATAAAAATTGAAAGGAAGAAATATAAAAACATATCCTTACAAATAGGGGTAAAAATTAACGTAAACAAATAAAATAGATGCCAAAATGCCCTACCTTTGCGCAACAATTTTACGGGGAAACCTGTTTTAGTTCAAATGGAAAACACCACCCTCCTTGCAACGGAGGCAACAATATTGTTTGCCGGCGACTCCGGCGACGGAATTCAGCTTACCGGCGACCAGTTTACCACCACAGCAGCGCTGCACGGAAACGATTTAAGCACGTTCCCCAATTTTCCGGCAGAGATTCGCGCTCCACAAGGCACGCTTGCCGGCGTTTCGGGGTTTCAGATTAAATTCGGAAGCACCGAAATTTATACGCCGGGCGATTTGTGTGATATGCTGGTAGTTATGAATGCCGCAGCACTCAAGGCCAATTTGCGACAGCTTAAAAAGGGGGGTATTATCATTGCCAATACCGATGGTTTTGATTCGAAAAACCTTCGCCTAGCAAAATACCCCGAAGGATCAAATCCCATAGAAGATTCAAGCCTTGAAGAATACCGACTTCTAACGCTCGACGTTACACGCATGACCAAGGCCACATTAGAAGGTAGTGGTTTGGGAACCAAAGAAATAGATAGAACCAAAAACATGTTTGTGTTAGGGTATATCTATTGGATTTACAATCGTTCGCTCGACACGACAATAAAATTCATCGAACAAAAGTTTGCCAAACGCCCCGAAATAGTTGATGCCAACATTAAAACGCTAAAAGCGGGTTACAACTACGGCGAAACCAGCGAAACTTTTATGCAGCGAGTAGAAATTCGTGCTGCTCAGATTAAGCCCGGGAAATACCGTAATATCAACGGAAATCCGGCTACGGCTTACGGTCTCATCGCTGCTGCACAGAAATCGGGTTTGCCTTTGTTTTTAGGATCCTATCCCATTACACCCGCTTCGGATATTTTGCATGAATTATCGCGCCACAAAAACTTTGGCGTGAAAACCTTTCAGGCAGAGGACGAAATTGCCGCCATTTGTTCTGCTATAGGGGCTTCGTTTGGCGGATCACTCGCTGTTACCACATCATCGGGGCCGGGCATTGCACTTAAGACCGAGGCCATCGGACTGGCCGTAATGTTAGAGCTTCCCTTGGTCATTATTAACGTTCAGCGCGGAGGACCATCAACGGGTTTGCCTACCAAAACAGAGCAGGCGGATTTGCTGCAAGCACTTTACGGACGCAATGGAGAGGCGCCACTTCCGGTGATTGCGGCACAAACGCCAGGCGATTGCTTTTATGCGGTGTATGAAGCCTGCCGGATTGCGGTAGAACATAGCACGCCGGTTTTTTTCTTAAGTGATGGTTATTTGGCAAATGGGGCCGAACCCTGGATGTATCCCACAAGTGATGCCCTAAAACCGATTCAACCCAATTTTATAAAGGAATTGTCCGAAGGTGAAAAATTCCTGCCCTATAAACGCGACGAGAAACTTGCCCGTAAATGGGCCGTGCCTGGAATTAAAGGATTAGAGCATCGAATCGGGGGACTTGAAAAAGAACATGAAACCGGGAACATTAGTTACGATCCTGAAAATCATGAGTTTATGGTGAAGCTCCGGGCTGAAAAGATTGAACGTATTGCCGATTTTATTCCAGAACAAACCATCGATCAAGGTCCACAAACGTGCCCATTGGTTGTGGTTGGTTGGGGCTCTACATACGGTGCGATTAAAACGGCAGTTCGTGAAGCCTTGAATGAAGGCATACAAGTAGCGCATATCCACATTAGAAACATTCATCCCTTCCCTAAAAATTTGGGAACACTGCTGGCTTCTTACGAGCACATTCTCGTTCCCGAAATGAACAATGGTCAGCTTGTGCGTGTGTTGCGCGATAAGTTTTTGTTGCCGGCCGAAGGAATGAACAAGATTAAAGGCGTACCGTTCACCGCGGGTGAACTACTGGTTAAAATTAAATCAATTGTTGCACATGCATAGCGAAACGCAAGATATAGCGGTGTTTACTGCCAAGGATCTGGTAACCGATCAGGAAGTTCGCTGGTGCCCGGGTTGCGGCGATTATTCGATTTTGAAGCAAGTACAAACGGTGGTTCCCGAGCTGGGTTTGCGCAAAGAAGAGATTGTTTTCGTTTCGGGTATCGGTTGTTCGTCGCGCTTCCCGTATTATATGGAAACGTACGGTATGCATTCCATACATGGCAGGGCAACGGCTATTGCCTCTGGATTGAAGGCAACACGGCCTGATCTTAGTGTTTGGGTCATCACCGGCGATGGAGATTCCTTGTCTATTGGAGGGAATCACTTCATTCACATGTTGCGCAGAAACTTCAACCTGAATGTGTTGCTTTTCAATAATGAAATATATGGCTTAACCAAAGGCCAATATTCACCCACTTCAGAGCGAGGCAAGGTTACGAAGTCTACCCCGATGGGATCGGTTGATCATCCGTTTAATCCGTTAGCCTTGGTTTTAGGTGCCGACGGAACCTTTGTGGCTCGTTCTATGGATCGAGACCCGCTGCATTTGCGTGCTATTTTTAAACGTGCACATTTCCATCAAGGCACATCATTGGTGGAGATTTACCAGAATTGTAATGTGTTTAACGACGGTGCCTTTGAGGTGTTTACTGAGAAGGGAACCAAGGCAGACAATGCCCTTTTTGCCGAACACGGAAAGCCGTTGATTTTTGGAGCAAATTTAGATAAAGGGATAGTTCTTGATGGATTTACTCCGCGAGTGGTTGCATTGGCCGATTGTAGCGTGAATGATATTTGGATACACGATGAAACCGATCGTACTAAGGCCGGAATTTTAACCCGCTTTTTCGACGATCCACGCAAAGAAGGAGCTTTTCCTCGCCCGTTTGGTGTGTTTTATGTTGAGAAACGAGATGCGTATGAGGAAGTAATGAATCGTCAGCTAGAGGATGCTGTAAAAGCAAAAGGAGCCGGCGATTTGGATGCTTTGCTGCGAGGCAACAATACCTGGGAAGTGCTTATTCCTTAGATTTTTCGATGCGCAAACCCACCTCGCGCACATTTCCTAATTCTTTACCGCGCATGGCCTGTATAATCGAAAAAACGTATTTTCCTTTAAGCGGAAAACGCAATCCCTTTTTAAAGGCTATTTGATGATCGCGCAAGCCGCCGGCGCCAGAACCGTTCCATTTACCATCGGGCCGCTGCAACATAAGTTCGAGCGTGTCTTGTGCTTCCTTTCCATTTGGGAATTTCGTATGAAGAAACAGAAATATATTACTATATGGATAAGCCTCTTCGTGCCTAAGGTTAAGGTAAAAAGTGTTGGCACTTAAGGTATCGTCAACATCAACATTAAAAACCACTGGAGAGCTTGCATTCCACACGCCATTTTCGATGGCTTTGTTTTCTTCAAAAACACGCAATGCGTCGCAGGAATACGTGATAGAAATCAGCGTAAGAAATATACCAAACAGAGATAAGGTTTTGAAAGGGCGCATTTTATGAAATGGTTTTTTTCTATGGTCGGCTGTTTTGTTTTTGCGAATGTTGATTTCGATGGTGTTGCTGGCCTTGATCGGAGCGATTGCCCGGTTTCTTCTTTTTCTTTTTTCTACGCTGATTGTCGAACCGAGTAAGGCTGTCCTGACCCACCACATTTTCGTAGTCGGGCGTTTTTTCTACACGCACTTTTTCTTTTTCTGACAAAAGCGCCTCTGGTTTTTGCCCCTCCTTGTTGAGCGCTATAATTTCTTTTACCCGATGTACGGGCAAGGCTATAAAATTACCGGGATCATCGGTATATGAATAATAAAGTAGGCGTTTGAAGATGTCGGTTTTTTGGTGAAAGGCGCTTCCTTTCAACGTTTCAAGGCGTACATTAGATTCCGGGAAGTCTTTTAAAGCATCGAGATATGAATCGAGCTCGTAATTGAGGCAGCATTTTAGCTTGCCGCATTGACCTGCAAGTTTTTGAGGGTTAAGCGAAAGTTGCTGATAGCGGGCAGCCCCGGTATTTACCGATCTAAAATCGCGAAGCCATGTGGAACAACAAAGCTCGCGCCCACAAGAGCCTATGCCACCCAGCCGTGCGCTTTCTTGACGAGCGCCAATTTGCTTCATTTCAATTCTAACTCTGAATTCATCAGCCAGATGGCGTATAAGTTCTCTGAAGTCTACACGATCTTCGGCGGTATAATAAAAAATGGCTTTGGCTCCATCGCCTTGAAATTCAACATCGCTGATTTTCATTTCAAGCTTTAATTCGGTAGCGATTGCACGTGCGCGCAGCATGGTAGGCGTTTCACGAGCAACAACCTCCTTCCATTTTTCAATATCGTTGGGCCGTGCTTTTCGGTAAACTGTTTTTAGTTGGTGCTCGTTTTGTGCCCCAAGGCGCTTCATCTGCAGTCGAACCAATTCTCCGGTCATCGAAACCATTCCAAGATCGTGACCTGGGCTGGCTTCAACAGCAACAGCATCGCCGACAGCTAGCCCCGATACATCGCCCGCTTTAAAAAACTCTTTCCTCGAATTTTTAAAACGAACCTCAACGATAGTAAAAGGCGAAACACCAGAAGGCAGGGCCATATTGGCGAGCCAATCAAAAACGGGTAACTTGGAGCAGCCCCCAGCGCCACATGCGCCATTATTATTACATCCGGCCGGCAGGCCACCTCTTCCTGAAGAACAACTACTACACGCCATACGTTTGGGTAATTAGGTTTTGGGATTTAGCCCGTTAATTCAATGGCAACAAAGCTACACATTTGTTTAAATGCATCTCATGGGCTTGCTGCAACCGATTGTTTTTCTTTGCGAAATAAATCGGCAATGTGCAAGCCGGTATCGAAAAACACAATACGGCCATTTCCGTTTCTTTCAATGTGCAGGATGGCTTCATTAACAAATCCTGAAATTTGCTCATAATTTTCGGCGTGAAAAAAGCGGGCAAATTTCCCCAAAAAAGCCGCTTCATTTTCTCCTAAACGCAGGAGTTCGGGAGCCGAATTATACAAGAGCGTTTGGCGAAACATGAACAAACAATACGACAAAAAGCCTTTCTGCCACTCGCGTCCTTTTTTATGAAAGGCTTCGGAGCGGTTAATTAGTCCGGTAATGTTAAATGAATAACAATCGAGCATCCAACCTCTGAATAATTCGAGCTGTTCGCTCGACTCTTCCTGATTTTGAACCAGCCAATTTGCCAATGCAACATTTCCTTCGGCAATTTCGGCCGCCATCAAACATTCTTGCGCTGTTTTGTGGCTTAAGCCCGAAACAATATGGGCGCATTCCTGAGGAGTATATGCCCTTATGCGAAAAACCTGAACTCGCGATCGAATGGTGGCCAAAAGGCTTTCGGGATGCTCAGATACCAAAATAATAACCGTTTGTTCGGTAGGCTCTTCCAAGGTTTTTAGCAGGCGGTTTGCCGCCTGAACGTTCATAAGTTCGGGCAACCAAATGATGAACACTTTAAATCCTTTTTCGACCGAAACCAATCCAATCTCACGAATAATTTCTGATGCTTCTTCAGAATAAATGGTTGGTGACTTGTTACCGGCGTCAATCCAATCCGACCAAAAATCGAGATTCATAAAAGGATTGCTGAGAAAAGCCGCTCTAAATTCGCTTACAAGTTCTTGAGATATTCCTTTCTTTTTGCTGTCTTCCTTAATCATCGGGAAGCTCAAATGCACGTCGGGATGAACGAGTTTGTTCATTTTTATGCACGAGGAACACCGTCCGCAAGAATCATTATTAACAGGAGCATCGCATCGCAAATACCGTGCATAGGCAAGGGCAAGCGCTAATGAACCACAACCTTCGGGCCCGGCAAACAATAAACTATGCGCAATACGGCCATTGTTCATGTTTTTAATGAGCGTCGATTTTAACTCGGTATGGCCCGATATAGCAGAAAACAACATAGTTCAAAGCTATTAATTTATTGCGGTATAGTTTAGGCATGTTTAAATTATTGTTGAATTATTACGAAATTGCCGCCGTGGAAACGGAGAAAAATAGTGCTTGGCGACGCCTCCTTAACCGACTAAGGTTTAAATACCGGTTGGTGGTTATGGATGATGAGTCATATGAGGAGCGGTATTCTTTAAAACTGTCTCAGCTTAATCTCTTTACGGCGGTTGGTATTATCGCTATAGCTTTAATTTTGGTGACCACATGGGTAATTGCCTTTACCCCGTTGAAAGAATATATACCGGGCTATTCAAACGATGTTACCACCAAGAAAAAACTCATTGTATTGGCCTCAAAAGTAGATTCGCTAGAAAAGGATGCGGCGGGCAAAAAGCAATTGCTCGAAAATATTCGTTCGGTTATTACCGGCAACGTAAATACTAAAAAGCCCACTCCCAAACCGGAAGACAAAGCTGCCGATAGTCAGGTAAACATCAATGCAAGCGAACAGGAAATTAAGTTTCGAAAAGATCTGGAGCAGCAGGATCGCTATAATATTAATGCGAAAGCCAAGAAATCGGGGGTAAGCGAGATAAACAATTATTATTTTTTTACCCCTTTGAAGGGAAGGCTTACCACTGCGTTCAACCTTGCCAATAAGCATTATGGTGTAGATATTGTTTCAGGCAAGAACGAATCGGTTAAAGCAACACTCGACGGTACGGTTATTTTCTCGGGCTGGACCACCGATGCCGGCCATGTGATTCATATTCAGCACGCCAATAATCTGGTGTCTGTTTATGAGCATAATGCCGTATTGCTTAAAAAAGAAGGCGAAACGGTAAAAGCAGGCGACCCAATTGCCATTACCGGAAATTCGGGCGAATTGTCAACCAACCCGCATTTGCATTTCGAGCTTTGGTATGACGGAACACCGATTGACCCTCGCGATCTGATGGTGTTTTAATTTGAAGAAAATGGGACTTAAGGCACTACTTTCAAAACCCATCGCAGCTATTGTGGCGGCCCAGACGCAATCGTGGAGCTTGAGTCCCGAAAAAACCCAAAAGCGTGTTTTTGAGCAGTTAATAAAAAAAGCAGCACACACACTGTTTGGAAGGGAGCATGATTTTAAAGGCATTACTTCCTATAACGACTTTCAACAGCGTGTTCCTTTGCGCGATTATGAAGGCTTTAGACCCTACATTGATCGAATAGCCAAAGGCGAAAACGATGTGCTTTGGCCGGGAAGACCAATTTATTTCTGTAAAACGTCGGGCACTACTTCGGGCGTTAAGTATATACCCATTACTGCCGATTCAATTCACAACCATATTGGCTCGGCCCGAAATGCGCTACTTACCTACATTCACGAAACGGGCAAGGCCTCGTTTTTAGATGGAAACCTGATTTTTTTATCGGGAAGCCCTGTTTTAGGCGATTTGGGCGGTGTGCCGCTCGGTAGGCTAAGCGGAATTGTAAACCACCACGTTCCGAGTTATTTACGACGCAATCAGATGCCAAGCTATCCTACAAATTGCATCGAAGATTGGGAAGAAAAGGTGCAGAAAATAGCAGAAGAAACCCTGCATAAACCCATGACGCTTATTAGTGGCATACCGTCTTGGGTGCAGATGTATTTTGAAGTGCTTCAGCAGAAATGTGATGGCAAAACAATCAAGGAAATTTTTCCGCAGTTTTCGCTGTTTGTTTACGGCGGGGTTAATTACGAACCGTATAGGGCACGATTTGAGAAATTAATTGGCAAACCGATTGATTCTTTGGAGCTTTTTCCGGCTTCGGAAGGTTTTTTTGCCTATCAAGACAAACAACCATCGGAGGGCTTGCTTCTGCTTTTAAACACCGGCATTTTTTATGAATTTGTGCCGCTGGACGAATTGGAAAAAGCACACCCGAGACGCCTTACCATTGACGAGGTTGAGTTGGGCGTAAACTATGCGCTTATTGTAAGCACAAACGCGGGTTTATGGTCATATAATATTGGCGACACCGTTAAGTTTGTTAGTAAATATCCCCACCGTATTATTGTAAGTGGAAGAGTAAAACACTTTATATCGGCATTTGGCGAGCATGTTATTGCCGAGGAGGTGGAGCAAGCCTTAAAGGAGGCCGTGTTTGGCGATGTAGCCGAGATGGTTGAATTTACCGTAGCGCCCTGTGTAGATCCGAGCAGCGGCTTGCCCTATCACGAATGGTTTGTGGAGTTTAACAAGATGCCTTCAAATCCTGACGCTTTCAGACTTAAAGTGGATAAGGCGTTGCAACAGAAAAACATTTATTACAAGGACTTAATACAAGGAAACGTTTTGCGCCCGCTGGTTTTGCGATGTTTATCAAAAGATGCCTTTGTACATTACATGAAGAAGGAAGGCAAGCTAGGAGGGCAAAACAAGGTGCCGCGTTTAAGTAACGATCGGAAACTTGCAGACGGACTAAACGAATTTGTAATCGATAGCTATGGCGCATAATTCTATATAGAATTTCGTTATACATAAAACATCATTAAGAAATTGAACCGATGAAAAAGCTGTTTTTTATTTTTACGCTATTGGCGTTTGTTTCCTGTGCCGACGAAGACCCCATTGAGCCCGACACCGACCCTCGTGATAAGTTTTTAGGGCAGTGGAATGTTTTGGAGGAAGAGCAAGGCGTTGGAACGCTTAATTATACGGCTACTGTTGTGAATGATAGCGGTAACACTAGCCGTATACAAATTAATAATATCTACAATTTAGGTTCTGGTGTTAGTGTTAAGGCACTTGTGGCGGGCAATTCACTATCCATAAGCACTCAAGACGCCGACGGCATCACCATTAGTGGTTCAGGCACATTTTCTACCAACAGCTTTATATTGAATTATACCGCCGATGAAGGAGATCAAGTTCACACCATAAAAGCCACCTATACCCGCTAATAATATAGGATTTCGTTAATCAAACGAAACAATTTTAATCTCGGTGCGGCGGTTTTCCTGATGCTGTGCCTCGGTGCATTTTACGCCATTTCCGCAGTTGTTTTTTAACTGGGTTTCACCATAGCCTTTGCCGCTGATGCGCGAGGCATCTATTCCTTTTGAAACGATATATTCGGCAGCAGCAGCAGCGCGACCTTCGGAAAGCTTCATGTTTCTTTCGTCGGTATCGCGTGAATCGGTATGAGAGCCAAGTTCAATAATCATTTGTGGATTTTCGGTCATTACCTGAACTACGTAATCTAAAACCTTGGCAGCATCTTTACGAATTAAGGTTTTGTTGAGGTCGTAGTAAATCCCTTCAAGAGCAATGATGCCGCCCTCCGAAAGCTTTAGTAATTTCAGCGTTTTAAGAACAGATTTGTCTCCTTTAGGAACATTGAACTTTTCTTTGCTCCTGGAGGTAGAAAAATAACCCACGCAATTTGTTTCCAACGATACCCCCACTCCTTCTTTGGTGATGGTTTCTATTTCTCCGTAAGCATCGGCAATAAGCGACCGCGGTGCTTTTTCGCCTGTTATCCAAACGTTAACGCGCGCATTTGGCACAGGAACGCCATTTTGTTCGTCAACAATGTTAATGCGTAAAATAACTCCCTTGGGTGGCGCTATTCCTGTGCCAAGTCGCACAGCAATATCCGGTTCGTTTAATGAACATGGAGCTTTAAGTTTTTTACTTACCAACGGCATGTCTTTTTTCTCGGCGGCAATCTCATATTCCTCGCAGGGCATTAGATTAAATCGAACAAAGCCGCCAGTATCACTCAACAATTCAATAGGCGCTGTAGCTGGATTGCTAAGATTTGTTAAACGAACCTTAGCGCCCTCAATATTTTTTTGATTGTACATATCGTACACCTTAACGTATGCTTTGGGCTTGCGTATAGCTACCTGGTAGTCTCTCGAATCTTTAGGTTTACATGCGGTTTCTTGCTGTTTTTCGTGTTCGGGATAACCGTCGGCCCGTGTTTTAAAGGTGTAATTTTTACAGGGGTTAAGCCAGATTTCGCCGGTTCCCGACGCATCGGTTTTAATTTTTGCTTTGGTTTTGCCGTTAAGCAATATCTCGATCTCTGCATTTGCCACCGGACTAAGTTCGTCGCGATCGCGGACGGTTATGCTTGCCGGAATGGGGCGGTAGGTAAAGCGATATACATGGTCTGAAAAGTCTTCGCTATTGCGGTTTGAAGAGAAAAAACCTCGTCGGCCATTAGGAAAAATGAAAACACCAAAATCGTCTGATGGGCTATTCAGCGGAGAACCGGCATTTTCAAGGTTTCCCCAAGTATTTTCTTCACGCACAGATTTGTAGAGGTCAAGTCCGCCTAATCCTCCCCATCCGTTTGATGAAAAAAACAAAGTTGTACCATCAAGTAAAAAAGGAAACATCTCATTTCCAGCGCTGTTAATTTGAGGGCCAAGATTTTGAGGTTTTGACCAAGTACCACCCGATAATGAGCTTAGATAAAGATCGGTGCCGCCAAAACCGCCCGGCATGTCTGAAACAAATATCAGCGTTTTTCCATCAGGGCTAAATACGGGATGGCCAACCGAATATTCGGCATTGTTATGCTCGAAAGGAACGATGGTTGATTTTCCGTGCTCATTTTTTCGGCTGAAGAAAATATTCAGTTTGTTTATCCTGTTTTTGCTGCGTGTTATGCGTCCTTTGTAATAGGCATTTCGGGTAAAAGCGAGCTCGTTATTGCTTGTATTCCAACTGGCAGGGCCTTCGTGGTATTTGGTATTTACGGCACCGGAAAGCGGCGTTGCGGTGGTTGGGGTTGAGTCGTTGGCCATTTCTATTTCCCACAGATCAAACCATCTTTTCTTGTTCCATAAATCTTTCGATTTAGCGTGTTTAGATGAAAGGCCGTTTGAAACAAGGATCATCTTTGTTTTTCCTCCTTCAGAAATTACTAGCGGGCTAAAATCTGAACCAATAGAGCTGAGCGGCAATCGTTCTACCCTATACGCCTCCGATTCGGCATAGATTAGATCCGTATTGTTG
>JBKCHQ010000255.1:0-5059 GCA_046302715.1 Bacteroidia bacterium
CAGCATCGCCGGGCTGGTATGCCATAATTACCGCGGCGCATCGATCGGCTACTGCACTCACGATACGCGGACGGTTTTCGACCAAAACAAGCACCACCGGCCTACCCGTTTCAAACAGCGCCTTCAAGTAATTTAGCTGTATTTCGGGTAAAGTTAAATCGTCGATATCGCCTGGCTTTTCGGTCGATGGCCATTCGCCCATGCATGCCAAGATAACATCTGCTTGTTTGGCTTGCTGTATGGCATTGGCCATATCTGTTATACTATCGGTTTTGCAACCTTCTGCATAATTTACCTCTGCAAACTGTAGTTTTAATGCATCGTAAATAGTGTGAGCCCCACGGTCGTCCCATTTGGAATCGGTGCCCTGCCAGGTGCGTGTCCAAGCGCCATTGAGCATGGTCATCGAATGTGCAGCCGGGCCGGTAACAAAGAGTTTAGCTGTCGCATTCAATGGCAGCATGGCGTTTCTGTTCTCAAGTAAGGTAATCGATTCTTCGGCGGTTTGCAGAGCCAATGCCTTGCTTGCCGCGCTTCCAAATTCAGGAAATTGCTTCAGTGTGGGCATTTTAAACGATTTGAGAATTCCCAAACGATGTTTCATCTGTAAAATACGCTCCACCGAAATGTTAAGTCGGGCTTCTGAAATGCGACCCTCTTTTACCAATTCAATCAGCAAGCGGGAAAAATCGAAATCGTTGGGTACCATGCACATATCGATTCCGGCATCCACTGCCATGAAAACGGCCTCTTTCAGATTTGGCGCCACACGATGGTTCTGATGCAACTTAATAACATCCTCCCAATCGGTAACGGCTACCCCATCGAATTTCAGCTCATTGCGGAGGATTTGCGTTAGCATTTTTTTGCTGGCATGTACCGGAATTCCATTTATCTCGCCGCTGTTAATCATCAGCGATAATGCACCGCTTTCAATGGCTCGCTGAAACGGCGGAAGGAAAATTTCGCGTAGCTGGATATCCGAAATATAGGCAGGCGTTCGATCCTTTCCGGTGCGTGCGGCACCATAGCCTAAAAAGTGCTTCATGCAAGCCGCAACATGACACCCATCAACCGAAACGGAATTTCCCTGATAGCCCTTAACCGCTGCATCGCCAAAGCGCGCGCACACCAATGGATCTTCGCCGTATGTTTCAAAAACCCGCGACCAAAGTGGATTTCTGGCCACATCGAGCACGGGCGAAAAATTCCAGGTCATACCTGCTGCTCTGGTTTCGTAGGCTGTTATTTCGGATGCTTTTCGGGTAAGATCGGGATTGAATGTAGCCGCCTGGGCCAACTGCTGGGGAAACAACGTTGAACCGCTTACATAATTGGCTCCGTGTATGGCATCTATTCCATACAGAATAGGAATTTTAAGGCGCGTTTCGTTCTGTGCAACACGTTGTATTTCTCCAATAAGTTTATGCCATTGCTCACGCGGATAGGCATGACCGCCGCAATTCAAAATAGAACCAACATGATAATTTACCAATGCTTCGCGCAGTTTTTTAGGATCGATGTGATGCGGCTCTACTAGATTATAAATACTGCCTTCGCATACTACGTCGAGGTTAATTTGGGTCATCTGGCCCACTTTCTCCTCGATGGTCATTTGAGAAATCAAGGTCTGAATTGCCGCATCTTCGGCACGCTGAGCAAAAAGCGGAGCCGTTATTAAGCATGCGATTACCGCTGCTGCTGTTATAAATGCCCGATTATTCATGGTGGTTGTTTCGTTGGATAATGGTGCCCCAAAGGGATGGGTTTTGATGAAAGCCTTCCTTATCATTTGAATTCCAGCGGTACTGCACGTCACGCTTACCGCTCGCGTCACTCATGTCGAGTGCAAGTTCAAAATCATACGGCGTATTTACGTTGAGCGGCAATATGCCGAGCGAAGCCCATGGAATAGCTATTTCGCAGGTATAGCCTTTTGCAGATGGTGTTTTTTTTACCATTGCACCATCTACCGCAGCTTCTTTACTCCAGTTATAAATCAAAGCTGCTTCGCCCATTCCGATGCCGATATGACAATCTTCCGGAAACAAAAAGCTGCGTTTAGGGTTCATCCCGCTCAACGATGAAAATGCGATTTCCAAAGCATCTCCATTCCAAATGTCTCTTCCTGTCTGTTGGTTCATACCCGGGGTTTCGTCTTCTGCAACCAGTGCAGCATACAAATTTTGCTTGTCCCAATTCAGATAAACCCGGCCTTTGGGCAGTTCTATGGGCTGACCTGCCCATTCGTTTAAACTGAGCATCCCATCAATTTGTGGCGCTGGTGATGCCATCAGTTCATGCATGCTCCTGCCTTTAGCGTTGAAGGGCACAAGCCGCACCTCATCGATCCAAACTTTTCCGCTCGACTCAAATTGCACGATCATTTGCTTGATGCTGCTTACCTCTACTCCCCTTGCTTCGAAAGGAAAACTCGAAAGCGGTATTACAACTTCAGACCAGGCGTCGTCGCGTATGTTACCCTCTTTCACAAAATTTGGCGTAACGCCGCTCCATGCTTGAGTTCCACTGAAGTCTTCGAACCCTATTGCCCAAGGCAATCCGTTTAATGTCCCTTTTTTCGACTTCACTCGAAAAGAGAGTGCCGCCTTATCGAGTATAGACTCAAAATTCTTTCCGCTCCAGTTTAGCCATCCAAAGCCCATTCCCAGCCAGTTTAATGCCGCTGCCTGTTTGTTCCATTCAATTGAAATTGCTTGGGTGCCACTGTAAACCTGTTCGCTTTCGCCTTTTACTTTAAGTGCCAGGGGTTCTTGCGTGTACCAGTTCTCGCTGCTTAGCTGATCGCTGTACACCGAAAGCGCCTCAAAACCTGCAATATTAGGTTTGTCCGCATCGTCTGATGCCTCCTCGTAAAAATGGTTGGGTTTGAATACCGAACAGGAATTCAGCAGTAAAATCAGTAAACCTACAGGCAGCAACTGCTTCATTTCAATAGCATTAAGGTTGAAGTGGTGCCCCTTCAGTAAAAATCATGTAATCGAGACGCGCCTTGGCAAAACCACTCGACGGGTTGGCCAAAAACAAAATGTTAACCTGCTTAAGCTTATGTGGTTCTTTAATGCCATTTCCATTGGGATTGGCGGGTTGCCCGTTTACAAGACTTTGTAAATCGCTGTATTTTATCGAAAATGGCGTCCAGCCGTTTTCTGTCATATCAATTTCGACGGCGTACATGTCTTCATTGGCTGCATTGAATACGCCATCGCCATTGTCATCTTCCGGAAATTGAAAAAGCATAATGCCATTGTTTAATTCCTCTGGTTTAAACAACATCGTATTAAAATAGACATCAGCAGGATTTTCAGCCAAGCTGAATGTAGTTGTATTGTATGCTGTAGCGGGCATGTAGAGGTATGCAATGAGGTAGTCCCAGTTTACGGTTCCCGCTATTTCGAAGTACTTGTTGCCCTGCGCAGCGCCGGCCGGATCGTCTTTAATGCCAAACGACATATTTGCACCCGACTGAACAAATGAGGTCCATCCGGGATTGGCGATCCCTTCGAAATCGCTTAGAAGGAGGCCGGCATAATTTCGGGTTCCGGTTACCGAAATGGTGTCGCGCAGTGTATCGCTTTCGCTCTCAACGTAGAGTTGTACTGCACAGGCCTCGTTTCTAAAGAAGGGTAATCGCGTTGTTGTACCATCCCAAAGCGCGTTGTCTGATTTAAGGATGTTGCTGAAGCCCGAAATCTCTTTAACCGCCCCCGATTCCAGTCCCTTTATTTGTAAGGCCCAGTTTACATTTTTAGAAAATTGGGCGGTAAAATACACCGTTTCGCCAGTGCTGAAGTCGACCTCATCAGCCGAAGCATTAAGCCCCTGAATAACGGCAAACTCGCCATATAAATCATTAAGCGATGGGCCATCGAACTCTTCATCCGTTCTGCAAGCTGATAGTAAAATGGCAATGGCACTAATGGAAACAAGAAGTTTTACTTGCATGGTTAAAATTTCAATTGAAATAACAACATAAACTGATTGATGCGGTAATCGGCTATGGCGTCTGTTTTATTCTCGGCTCTAAAGCTATTTACCTGTGCACTCACAAACGTTTTTTCGCTAAAACGGTAGCGCGCGCCATAGGCTATAATTTGCTCCATACCATCGATGTCGAACTCACGAAAGTTGATGATTTCGGAATATTCGTTTCGTATGGCGGTGAAATCAGAGCCCGCGTAGCGTATTACTTGATAACCTGCCATCAAGTCAAATGCGGGTAAAATTTCAAATTCGATTCCGGCCGACATGGAACTTGTTTTAAGATTAATGCCCCGCACCAGCTCTTCTGCTGGACGTGAGCTTGCATCGTTAAGATAATTAAACGATGCATGAATGCTGCGGTTCATCTTTTTGAAAAATTCATGGATGCGCAGTTTAGCGTCTAGCTGATGCCGAATGAATTTGCGGGGAAGTAGAGTGCCTTCGCCGCGCACTTCCTGAAGCATGTAGTACTTGTACCCGACATCTAAAGGCAGTTTTCCTTTTGCATACGAAAAGCCGGCAATCAGTCCCTGCCGATTTGGGGTGGCGTCGCCATAAGGGGTAATATTGTCATATTGTGGAGCAAAATCCATCAAATACGGCCTAATTTGCAGCGTATATAAATTGGTTTCGCGCATCAGGTCAAACATGGTGAGCGACCGCAAATCCTGACTGTTTGAAATTCGGTTGTATGCAAGAGGGGCTTGACCGTAAGCGATACGCTTGGTTTGTGCTCCTGGGCTGCGAAAAGCCGATGATACATAGATGCTGTTGAGGCATATACCCAAACCTGTTTTTTTATGTTCGATGCGTAGCAATGCATCACCAAATTTACCATTCCAAGCGGGTGCAAGGGAGTCGTTTTTAAGCAACGTCTCTGATTCCCCTGCCTCCGATTCGAGCACTATTCCCCAGTTTTTATGCTGGTATTGAATTTTAGCGCTTGCCGTATGCACCGGATTCCGAAATGCACGGGATGCATTGGAGGTGCCACTAACGTCGTAAAGATTGGCGTAATTGTAACCCAGCTCGAGATAGTTGCTTTGTACCAGGT
>JBKCHQ010000256.1:0-5320 GCA_046302715.1 Bacteroidia bacterium
CACACCGGCATCGAGCACAATGGAATCGCCCGGGCAGAGATACACCGTATCGGGACCAAATTCGATGTAATCGATGTAAGAATTATAAAAAATCCAAGAAGGAAAGTTAGGCAGAGAGAAAAACAGGTCTTCGCTGCCTGATCCAAATGTAAACGCATTGTTGGTAACATCGGGCGTGCTCTCATTAGCACAATTAATCGTACTCAGTCCAATGGTTAATGAGGGTATAATCAGTTGAATAAAATATATCTTTCCATCGGGAGCCAATTGCATGTAACCGGCTGAATTAATATTGGTTGCTACGACTTCTGAAGTAGATTCGACACTAACTCCTTCGTTAAATGCTTGGAGCAGATTGTACCGAACGATTTGATTCTGGCTGGTATTGGCCGAATACAGGTAAAAGCTGTTGGGGGAAAATTCGAACGACGACTCGCCTGCAGTAGGCAACACAATCGGATTGGAAAGCACACCGGTAGAAATATCGAAATCGAAAAGTGCACCCGGCGTGGCCACACGGTTGCAACAGGGCACGCCAAATAACTGATTATTGGGCGATGCTTTGATGATACCGCCCGAATTTGGAAAAGGATACACCGCCGAAAGCGAAAGTCCGTTTTGCGTAAGACTATACACGCCAATTCCGGTGGTGTCGTAATTCATTAAAATCCAGTAATCGGTTTCGTTGGCATGTCGAATGGCGCAAAGCCCTTCGTACGAATAATCATAAACCGGCACATCGGCTTCAATTACACCGCCCAAACCGTTATTGAGGTTCATGTCGATTTTAAAGTATCGTAAACCCCTGCCAAACGGTTCAAAAGGCACTAAGCTATCTACGTAGAACTCTGCCTCTTCCATAGTAAAGAGGTAATATACTTTGTTCTCGCCCGGAGCAGGTACAATAACCGACGACTGCGCGGCGCTCCAACCTCCACCTTCAAGCCCTTGCATATCGTACATAACTTCGTTGTTGCGGTTCCAAATCATCCCGCCGTTTTGTCCGGCTGCAGGTATGCGCCCACCGCCATTGGAATAAAAGAGCAGATTGCCTGCCGAATCGCAATACGAAGTGCAGCCTTCGAAGGTTGACATAGCACTGCCACTTTCCTGCACGGCTTGTCCACTGTTGAAGTTTAAGCTAAAGCCATGACCAAAATGCCAGATATTGGCTTCTTTTTGGGCATTGAGTGCAGAAATGCTGGAAATTAAAATTAACCATGCAAAAACCGTTTTTTGCAATGGGCATCTGCAATTGAATATCATGTTAACAAACATCATTCGGGATCAAGCAATTTTTTGTTTAATGAACTTTCAAACTATACTTCTACTTTAGTTAAACAGAACAACAACTCTTAACGGTCTCTTGTTTGGCACAAAGAGAGAAAATCCTAAACTGTAAATTTAATTCGAGTCTTCAAATATACTTGCTGAATAAATTAGGACTTCGATTCAAGTAAATAATTTGAATGAAAAAAACGGGTATAAATAAATCTCAAAGCGCCAAATTCATGTGTGGTTTTCGGCTGTCCAAACGCATCAAAAAACAAGATCAAAAAATCGTAAAAATTGCAATGACATGGCAAACGCTCACATCAATGCATAAAAATAACCTCTTCGTTCGGAACTCTGAAACGTGGCCCCCAGACACCTTCTTCCGTTCCTTTTCCAACGGCGATAATCATGTTAATTTCAGCCCCACGTGGAAGATTGAGTTCACTCTTTACACGGTTTTCGTCGAAGCCCTCCATGGGGCAGGTATGAAATCCTTCGGCAGCAATCGACAACATAAACGTTTGCGCCGCAAGTGCACAGGACTTATGCACTACAATGCGCTGTTGGGCTTCGCCACCTGAGCGATAAAAGGGCTTTCTCAAACCCATGAAAAAGCTGATGGAGCGCCTCAACAGGGTCATAAACCCAAATGGATCATTGGCATAAATCAGCGGCATTAATTTTCCATAGTACTTCATAGCGCCGACTTGCAATTTAGTGGGCTCACCAACGATAGATTCCTTTATTCGCTGGAGATTCCATTTTGCCCTTTCGCGCCATTTATCGCGTCGGGTTACACATACCACCATGTGTTTAGCTGTTTTTGCAGCCCGCTGACCGAGGCAAAGCGGCGCAAACTTCTCCAGCTCGGGTTTCGATTTTATCCAATAAAACTCCCATAACTGCATGTTACTGCTGTTGGGCGACAGAACAGCCCGTTCTAGACTTTTTTGAACAACTTCGTCGGGCACTTCTACCGAGGCATCGAAAGATCGGTTAGACCTTCTGAAATTGACTATTTCCTGAAATTCGTTGCTGTACATAGTTTCCACAATTTAGTTCGCCACGTGCTGCAGGACCTTCCAAGCAAGCGCATTTCGAAGGATTCATTTCTGCATTTAAATTTACAACTGAAAAAGTATTCAATCCGACAGACTTGATGAAAATCATTTGCAATTCATGCGACCATTCAAAGGTAATTCCTAGGTTCATATTTATACAAAAAGAGAATATGAAACGTGGTGTGGCTATGCTTTTGAGATGATTTGTTACAAACATGTTGATTGCATCAAGAAAGAATTGAAATGCAACCAAATTCAATCTAGGAATTATAGCTGGAGCAACGCCCATGCACAAGTTGATTTAGTAATTGACAGAAATGACAACCTCATTAATCTCTGTGAAATTAAATTCTCACATGATGTTTTCAATCTTGATGAACAGCACGATTCAAAACTTCGAAAGAAAGAATCGGAGTTTAAGCGTTCAACATCGACACGAAAAGGTGTACATACCGTCATGCTTACTACATAGGGCATATCGGGTAATCATTCAATTGGTTTAGTGTCTAATAGCTTAACAAAAGCATGCTTTTTTCAATAAACACCATCCAAATAAAACCACTTGAGTTGCAGCCCTATTTAACCAACTCCACCGTTCCCGCCTTGCTTAACACCCTGCCATCTAATTGCTTTAGATACACATTGTACGCATACACCCCAGTTGCTGCTTCCACGCCTTTAAATTTGCCATCCCAACATTGCGTAATGTCTTCCGTTGCAAATATCATTTCGCCCCAGCGGTTGTGGATGACTAGTTTAAACTGCTCAACACATTCGCTCAACACACAGAATGCCTCGTTGGCCTGCGGGCCTTTGCCGTTGGGCGAAAATATGGTGGGGATGAACACCTCGTTGCAGATAATGTCCACCTCCACACGGAGTGTGTCTGATTGCGTGCATCCCGCCGAATCGGTTCCTATAACAATGTAGCTGGCCGAAGTGGTGGGAAATGCCTGTGTGTTCGGACAGGTATCGCAGCTCACTGCATCACTCGGCAGCCATTGATAAGAGCTGGCGCCGCTTGCCGAGAGTTCAACCGACTGCCCCTGATTGACTGTCGTTACCGATGAGGCAGCAACCACTACGGGCAAAGGCAATATGTTGATGTTGAAGGTAACCACACTGTCGCAACCCGATGCTGCAGTTAACGAAAGTGTATAGCTACCGTTTTGTGTGAATACCTGACCAAGTTCGTTTTCATACACGCCACATTCGGTAATGTTTTGAACGCTACCCGCATTCTGCAAAATAGTGAGGTTAAGCGTAACAACACTATCGCATCCGCCCGATGACGCACCACTTAAGACAATAACGGGTGTATTGGTCGAACCTGAGTAAGTTATCCCGTCTATCCAGGTAAATGCCTCGCATGCGGTTTGAACATCTGTATAGGAAGTAACATCGCCAACGCTAAGGTTTAGCGTTACCGTTGAATCACAGCCCGATGTAGAACTTAAGAGTGCAGTTTGGGAAGCGCCCTCAGAAAATGTTAATCCATTCCAACTATATGGAAGCTGGGCCGTGCAAATTGCCAGGTTTTGTTGAATGTTGAATGATTGACCAAGTTGTAAACGCAAGATGGAGATGCTGTCGCAACCGGCATCATTTTCAGTCGATGCCAGAAAGACGCCCGACTCGCTAAGGGTTTGCCCGTTCCATTGGAAGACTGTATCGCAGGTGATAAGCTCCGTTTCGGAGGTGATTAAATCGCAAGTACTGTATTTTACAATAAACCCATCAAGACTAGGGGTCCCCGAAAAATCGTTCTCGGGGTTAATGGTATATTCGGGGCCATCGCCCAGACGAGTTAGTCCGTTGTAATAGCCTATGGCATAAATACTTTCGGTGGAACTTCCAAAGGCAATACCGTGAATCCAGGTGGCCGTTTCGGGCGAATCAAAATCGCGCACCCATCTGAAATCGCCCTGACTGTTAAGACACCAAATGTATCCATTCTGAACCTGAGTACTCCGAATTTCCAAAGCGTTACCGGGATCGAAATCGGTATTCCCGTAGAAAAAACCGCTCGTGATTACATTCTCTGCCTGGTCAAAAAGCATATCCTGATAAATGCCGTTAAAAAACACCCCCGAATCGATGTGTCTAAACCACGAGACATTTCCATCGGCATCGTATTGACCAATAAATGCATCTAAAGCTGTGCTATCATTGGAAGCAAAGTTAGAACCAGCCATTTCGTTCAAATCGGATTGTATAATTCCGGAAAACAAGCCTGCCACATGTAACAAGCCCGATGGACTCATCCGCACACAATTAATTCTGTTTCCGGCACCGAAGCCTCCGGAGAAATTTTGAATCTGAAATCGCTTAGCCCATTCAAACTGATTTCCGGAATCAAACTTAACAACCATAGCCCCAACAGAATTAGAGGTATTTACCTCCAGCAGAAATTCGGCACTCGAAGGATCGGCGTCAAGTGTATTTCCGTATGAAACTAAAGCAACATACATGGCGCCGTCGTTTGCGTAGCAAACACTGTTGGCATAATCAGGCCAAGCGGTGCCCCAGGACTTAATTGTAAGCTCATTTCCCCCGCTGTCGAACTCTGCAACAAAGGCATCTTGTGAGCCTTCTGTTTGCAGGGTAACAGAGTTGAACACCAGTGTACTGTCGAATGAACCTGCAATGGTAAAAGAACCATTGTTTTTTACGTGCACATCAAGCACATCTTTGTTTTTAAGCCCATCCAGCTGCTTTACCCACACAAAACTGCCGCTTGTATCGAATTTGGCCATGTAAATGCTCGCATCTTGTTGCGTGGTCTGCACGGTAGAAACGGCGGGATTATCGAGATCAAACACCCCCATGCCTGTAAATGTACCCACCAAATAAAGATATCCGTTGTTGTCGTATCGAATGTTCGGGATCGTAAAGCTGAAAAAGTTCACAATTTCTCTCGACCAGACAAACCCTCCGGCTGCATTTGTTTTCGTGAGAAACACAGTGAAGTTCACCGTATCCTC
>JBKCHQ010000257.1:0-3925 GCA_046302715.1 Bacteroidia bacterium
CCCGTGCATCAACGGTGCCCTTAATGTTTTCATCTTTCATTACCGTTTGCCCAAAATTTTCGCACTCGTAAAAAAGACGATTAATATCCACTTGCTTGAGAATGGAGTTTGATTGAATTAAAAATTTGTTTTGAGAATTTGCTTCCACTGCAGCATTCATAGAGATACTGCCGTTCATGGTCTTTAATATTAATTTCTCCGCTTTAAAAATGGCATTATCTAAACTTAAAACGCCGGTAATATCATTCGCTCTAAATTTGCGGTAAAATAACTGTCCTATTCTTGATTCTAATCGCATTTTAATTCGCGGCGAAAGAATTAATGAATAGGCATTTTTTTCTTTTCCATCGCCCGGCTTTTTTGCCATCAGCTGATCTACAAACACCTTTTTGCTTTCGGTAAATGCTGTAAAACCTAAGGTTTCGCCAGGTCCAAACAACCAACCAAATAAATTTTCGAGGCGGCCTCTTAACTTAATGTCACTTTTGCCCACCATGCCTTGCATATTTTCGATGCGCACTTCGTTTTCATGAAAGCGATAGGTGCCGTTGAAATTTGTGTAAGGCAGCGTGTCGCCAGATAAGGTAAATGACCAATCGCTAATTTGCGCTGTACCTTCGGCTTTAATGTTTTTATAACCGCCTTGTTTAAATTCCTCTACCGTTTGATCGCTGGTATTTAATTTAAGGTCAACTTTTGCCAGACCTTTCATGTTTTGCAGCGGATCTGTAGAAACAAACTTGCTGAAATCCTCAAGAGCTAAATCTGCCTTTAAGTTTAAATTGATATTCGGTTTATTGAGGTTTTGCAATCGTAATGTGGCATCAAATGAGCCATTGTTTAATTTAAATTTCAGATGGTCGAAATTGAGAATTCCGCCTTGTTGATTTTCGAATTTCCCTTTACAGGTTATTTCTTTCATGGTGATGTCTTCGCGAGTATTTTCAACACTGAGATTATTGGTTGAAAAGTCAACTGACATTGCCGGAACATTACTTTTTTCCCATGCACCTTTTATTTTAATCGATAGTTTAATATCGCCGTCGCTCGAATAATCCTCGATTTTTTTTACGTATTGCTGCGGCATTAACGATAAAATCGATTTTACATCCATATCGTCGCCCTCCGCGGTTAAGTCGATATAGGGATTGGTTTTATTTTCAAGCATACCTTTTAGTAGTAGCTCTAATTTGCCCACAATAACCTGGCTTTCCTGCAATTGATAGCTTTTGTTTTTGTTATCAGCGATAAAATTTAATTGTGTTTTTATGGGCTTCTCTTTTACCCACACAATACTGTCAAGCTCTAATTGATGCACAAGTAATTCGCCTTTCGACGACAAATCAAATTTCTCCTCTGCAAATGCGCCTTTTAAACTATAATCACTAAACAATGCTGAGCCGTAAATTTTGCTGCGCTCGTCGTTATAAGCCAATTCGCAATTTTCGAAATGTAGTTTATTAAGCTTGAAATCCACTTTAGATTCGGCATTTGCATTTGCGGCATCCTTTTTCAAAATGTCGAAATTTCGTTCACCGTTCGTATCTACTCGCAAATCTACTCGCGATTGCTTAAGTGCGATACGGTTTACCTCATAATTATCTGAGAACAAATTCCAGAAATTAAAACTAAAATCAATCCTTTCGGCTTGTATCATTTCTCCTTTAACAGGAAAATTCTTTGAGTTATAGGCCTTTACTCCTTCCAGCGAAACGGTGGCGTAGGGGAAATTTCGAATTAGAGAAAATTCAACCTTCTTGATTTCTACCCGACAATTAATTTCCTGATTTAAACGCTGTAAAAACCACGCTGTAATATCATCTTCATACCATTTCCCTAAGGCAAAAAGTAGAGCTAAAAGCCCTAATAAAGAGGAAAATAAATAGAGAATTACCTTCTTAAGGATTTTAATACGGGGGCGCTTTTCTTCCACGATAAAAAGGTAAGGCAGTATTTAAAACAAACGTCCTTTCCTTTTAAAAATTATACAACTATTCTTGTTAATTACTTTAGGGTGGTTTTGAATCAGTTCAACACTGTAATCATTCCTTTTTGTTGTTTGTCGACTACAGTTCCGCAGTCTGACTTATACGAAACTGTATAAAAATAACTACCTGCCGGAATGTTTTCGGGCGTCCACAAGCGCTCATTTTCTTCTGATGAGTCGAAAACCTTTTGCCCCCAACGATTAAAGACAAGTAAAGTATATTCATCAAATATCAGGGTGATATCAAAGTCCGGATCGGTAAGTAGAAATGGTCTCCAACTATCATTTTTGCCATCATTGTTGGCACTAATCACGTTCGGGAATTGAAGCAGATTTAAATCCAAGCCCGCTAGCTCCGATTCAGAAACCACCGTAGAGGCCGTATCGCTGCAACCGCTTTGCGTCTCAAGAACAGTCAGGAAATAGGTTCCCGGTGTATCGGTTTGGGGTAAGGAGTCTAAACTAAAGAGTGAATCCACGCCGTTTGCTGTTATTGAGCCCCATAAATATGATACCGTCTGGGGAGGCGTTACCAGAACGCCGGTTATCTGAACCAATGGGTTGGCACACGAGAGCGAATCCTGCAGCGGACTTATGCTCAGCTCAATTTCATGATTGGGTACAGTACGTGTTTCTGATATTTCGCAGCCTTGTGAATCTCGCACGGTGATTACGTACTGTCCCGAGTCAAGACCAAAACCGCTTACATCGTCAAGCGCAACCCCGTCAATTTCAAAGGCGATAGGGGCGGTACCTCCGGAGATATAACTCGCTTCAATACTTCCATTTTCGCCGTTACACGCATTATTTATAGTTAATGCATATTCAACAGGTGGGACAATGTTTACCTCAAATGTTGTATCAATAATGGCGACATTACCACATATATCCTCTACATTACCTTGCACATTGGTTATGGAAACAATGTAAGTTCCTCCTTCGGTTAAGCTGTCGGCGAGCGAAACCACAAAGCTCGTTTGCGCAAATGCTCCCGGATTACTTGGACTTACCGTTGCAAAGCTGTTGGTGTTTCCCGCTTGGTTTGCGATAGTAAAATCTTCGGGTTGAACCGTCGAAGTAACAATATCTTCGCTAAATATTACCCTAAAATCTTTATTGCCACAAAGTGGCTCAACCGATACAATTTCGGGAACAGATTCGTCGTAGATTGTAGCGGTACTTTGTGTAAAATCTATGGTATACCCTTCTAAACTGTTCGACCAATTCATCACTACAATAGCGTATGTTTCGCCTGGTTGTACAGGTAAATCGGCATTGAATGCCGGTCCATTAAGATCGCCCGGACCATTGGAATTCCCCGTGCCGCCGTTGGCCGACGAAATACCGGTGGGCCCATTGCCTGAAAACGAGCCATACGAATTACATTCAACCTCGGGCGAACTTCCGTCTTGAGCTACTATTCCAGCACAACCGCCGTTGGTGATGTTAAACATGCCCCAATCATAATCATCGGCATCGTTATTCGGATCAATAATAAAACTGATATTGCCCGCTTCCTGTACCGTAAATGTGTACCAAAGACTCATGGTTTCTAACCCTTGATTACATCCGCCTGTAAATTCATAAACGTTACCGGTGCCCGGAGGTGCTGATTTTTCGGAATAAATGCCACCGCAAAGTACTATGGCACCTTCGCAATCGCTGGTGCTGGCTTGTGCATGTCCAAGAGTTGCAGCGAGAACGAAGAATATAAACAAGTAGGCTTTTTTCATAACGTTAAACGAAATAGTTTGGCTCTTTTTAATGAGGTTTAAAGAAGATTTAGAATTCAAAACTAACACAAATTAAATAATTTGAAAGGGATAATTCAATTTAACCTTTTCAGAAAAATAAATCTAAGCCTATTCGTTTTTTCCTAATAAATCGCCTACTTTTGGCGAAAATTAGCATATCATGAACATCCACGAATATCAAGGA
>JBKCHQ010000258.1:0-2123 GCA_046302715.1 Bacteroidia bacterium
AAGTTCTGCCACCGCCAACCGTTGGCTTACTCTTATAGAAGGAATTGCATCTTTGGATGTTAAAGTACATTTACTCCTATGCGGTGGTTTTGCAAGTGTACACGAGAAAGCAATTTTTGGTGTCAAAGGCGTTTATGATAAAATAAGCTATGAGTACATATTACCCATCATGGTGCAAGGCTATTTAAAGGTTCGTTTTTATAATTACATAGGACAGTTAATCCGAAATCGACAAGTAATTAAAGTATTACAAGAACGCCTTAAACATGAGACAGGAGTCATTTGGACGGATGCATCACCTTTGAGTTTTAAATTTGCAGTATCTTTTAAAAAGAAAAACCAACATGCAAAGCTTTTTGTTGAGATGAGTGAATTTCTCGACATTCATCAATACAATAGGGGTAATTTCCTCCAACGTTGGCAAGGGAATGCTAAAAAACTCTTGTTTGAGGAAAAAGCTTTTTTTGCTTATGATGGCATGGCTTTGATGACTCAAACCTTAATGAAGCACTATCAAAGCTTTCCGATACCCCATCCTAAATTATTGCACCTTCCCATGACGGTAGATTTGGAGAGGTTTAAAAGTCCAAAAGAATCACTTCCCGAATTCCAATCGCCTTATATTGCTTTTGTGGGGGTAATGAATGATGCTAAGGACGGGGTAATTAACTTGATCAAAGCCTTTAATTCGATAAAAGGCAAATTCTCTTCACATAAAGTCTATTTAGTAGGGGCATGGAACTACGATACACCTATTCATTTGCAATTGATTAAGGATTTTGATTTGGAAAAAAGCGTTTTCTGGGTGAATGAATATCCACGAGACGCTATACCAAGTATTGTTTGTAATGCAGATTTGTTGGTATTACCGCGTCCCGACTCCAAACAAGCTCAAGGAGGATTTCCGACTAAGCTTGGAGAATACTTAGCTACAGGTAAACCAGTATGTGCTACAAGAGTAGGGGAAATACCCAATTATCTAACGGATAATGAGTCTGTTTTTTTCGCTGAACCTGGTTCGGTGGAGTCCTTTGCAGAGGCTATGGAGAGAGCTTTGGGTAATTATGAAAATGCTGTTAGAGTAGGAGCGAATGGAAGAAAAGTGGCGCAAGAGTATTTTAATAAAGATGCGCAGGCGCGGAAGTTGATGGCGTTTTTGGAGGATTTGATGGGTAAGAGCTAGGGCAAAAGTTCAGAGAACAAAGATATCAAAACACAATAAAAAGCGAATATTAGACTATGATACAAAATAAGACGCTTTTGATTACTGGAGGTACGGGGTCTTTCGGAAACGCTGTTTTGCAGCAATTTTTGCATACCAATCATTTTGCCGAAATACGTATTTTTTCACGTGATGAAAAGAAGCAGGACGATATGAGGAATACCTTGAAGAACTCAAAGCTAAAATTTTATATCGGTGACGTCCGTGATTTCAATTCGGTAGAACCTGCAACTCGAGGAGTAGATTACATTTTCCATGCAGCGGCTTTGAAACAAGTACCATCCTGTGAGTTTTTTCCTATGCAGGCCGTTAAAACCAATGTTGAAGGTACACAAAATGTAATTCGTGCGGCTGCTTCCAATGGAGTGAAAAAGGTGATTTGTTTGAGTACGGATAAAGCCGCCTATCCCATCAATGCTATGGGTATTTCCAAGGCTATGATGGAGAAAGTAGCGATTGCAGAAGCAAGAAATTTGTCCGAAACCACTGTTTGTTTAACACGTTATGGTAATGTAATGGCTTCTCGCGGATCGGTGATTCCTTTGTTTATTAATCAAATCAAAAGTGGATTGCCGCTTACCATCACCGACCCCAATATGACTCGTTTCTTAATGAGTTTACATGATGCTGTAGATTTAGTTTTGTTTGCATTTGAACATGGTAATTCTGGTGATTTGTTTGTTAATAAAGCGCCTGCCGCGACCATTGGTGATTTAGCCCAAGCCGTCAAAGAATTGGCCAAAGCCGATAATGAAATCAAAATCATAGGTACTCGTCATGGGGAAAAGCTCTATGAAACTCTTTGTACACGCGAGGAAATGGTCAAAGCAGAAGATATGGGCGAATTTTATCGTATCCCTGCTGATAATCGTGATTTGAACTATGCGATGTATTTTTCTGA
>JBKCHQ010000259.1:0-6208 GCA_046302715.1 Bacteroidia bacterium
TTCTTACTCGGTATTGGCATGCAGCCTTACGACCTTATGCTGCAGCTTTTGGCCAAGCGCGACGATCCTTTCTCTGGAGGACGCACTTATTACAGCCATCCCAGCTTACGCGACGACGATAAACCTAAAATTCCGCACCAGAGTTCGGCCACAGGTATGCAGGCTATACCCGCCACTGGTGCTGCAATGGGCTTCAAATATCGCGAACTCACCGGTTTGAGTAAACCAGAAAGTACTGAGGCACCTATCGTTTTATGCTCGCTGGGCGATGCCTCGGTTACCGAAGGCGAAATTGCCGAAGCATTCCAAATGGCCGTTCTCAAGCAATTACCTATCGTTTATCTAATTCAGGATAACGGTTGGGATATTTCGGCCAATGCCGCCGAAATTCGGGCCCAAAACGCCGTTGAATATGCGCAGGGCTTTAAAGGCCTCGAGGCTATTAGTGTGGATGGCAGCAATTTTACAGAAGCATACCTTACAGCTTCAAAAATAATGGATACCGCACGACGCGAACGACGTCCGTTCTTACTCCATGCCAAAGTCCCCCTGCTCAATCACCATACTTCGGGGGTTCGCATGGAATGGTACCGAGATGATCTGGAGGAAGCACGTAGCCGTGATCCCTATCCGGTACTTATCAAGCAGATGCTCGATGCAGGTTTTTCACAAGCCGATATCGAAGGCATTGAGCATGAGGCCCGTATTGCTGTGCAACAAGATTTTGAAAAAGCCTTGCAGGCCGACGACCCACAAGCAGCCGATTTATTCACCAACGATTTTGCACCTACGCCCATTGTAGAAGAAACCGGCGAACGAACGCCGCAACGCGATGATAAAGTGGTAATGGTAGATTGCGCCCTATTTGCCGTGGAAGAACTCATGCGCAAGCATCCCGAATGTTTGCTCTATGGACAGGATGTAGGCGCACGGTTAGGCGGAGTATTTAGAGAGGCGGCCACGCTGGCTCAAAAATTTGGCGACAATCGGGTGTTTAATACGCCCATTCAAGAAGCATTTATCGTTGGTTCAACGGTGGGTATGTCGGCAGTGGGTCTAAAACCCATTGTTGAAGTTCAGTTTGCCGATTATATCTGGCCCGGTCTAAACCAGCTATTTACGGAGGTGGCCCGTTCCTGTTACTTAACCAACGGAAAATGGCCCGTAAGCATGATCCTTCGGGTACCTATTGGTGCTTACGGTAGTGGTGGACCCTATCATTCTTCATCGGTGGAAACGGTACTAACCGCCATTCGTGGTATTAAAATCGTTTATCCAAGTAATGGCGCCGATTTAAAAGGACTGATTAAAGCTGCTTATTACGACCCCAATCCGGTGGTTATCCTGGAGCATAAAGGTTTGTATTGGTCAAAAGTTAAAGGAACCGAAGAAGCTCGCTGTTACGAGCCTTCAGAAGATTATATCCTACCACTAGGTAAAGCTCGCACGGTCCAGGAAATTGAAGAACAAAATACTAACTCAACACTTACCGTAATTACTTATGGTATGGGCGTTCACTGGGCCTTAAATGCAACAAAAACACTGAAAGACCGAGTTGAAATTATTGATTTACGCACGCTATACCCCTTGGATGAGGACAGTATTTTGCAATCCGTTCGAAAGTGTAAAAAATGCTTGGTACTCACCGAAGAATCGGTAAACAATTCATTCGCACGAAGCCTGGCAGGCTGGATTCAAGAACAGTGCTTCGAAGCCCTGGACGGACCGGTTCGAACATTGGGAAGCGAGAATTTACCAGCTATTCCGCTCAACTCCACCTTGGAGCAAACCATGATTCCCAATGCCGAAAAAGTGCACCGAGCTATTATAGACTTGCTCGCTTATTAGCATCTGTAAAATACGATGATTTATTTACTGCTCAGTGTTTTAAGTTCATCGGCCATTATGGTGGTGTTTAAATTATTCGAACGGTTTCGAATAAAAACGGCCGACGCCATTGTGGTAAATTATGCCGTTGCCACCCTATTGAGTTTTAGCTTTGATGGTTCCGGCATTCCCTTGCTTCATTCGCATACTCACGCATGGTTTCCGCATGCCCTATGCATGGGTGTTTTATTCATTACCCTATTTAACATTATTGGAACCAGCACCCAAAAAATGGGAATTTCAGTAACTACTGTGGCCAATAAAATGTCGCTGGTAATACCCGTGTTGTTTGCCGTTTGGATTTTGAATGAAAATTTAGGTGGGTATAAAATTGCAGGGCTCCTGTTTGCCGCCCTTGCAGTTTTATTAAGTTCATACAAGCAGGACGCGACTTTGGGCGAAAAAAAGTACCTCTATTACCCGCTTATTGTGTTTTTCGGCAGTGGTGCTATTGATGCCTATTTCAAATTTAATGAGGAATTTACATTAGGCGATAATGGACTGGAGCCGTTTACGGGATGGATTTTTTTAACGGCCGGCTGCATTGGTTTTGGTTATTGGATTATTCGCTTTTTAAGAAAAAAAGAAATCCCTGCAGGAAATGTAATTTGGGCCGGAATTTTATTGGGTATCCCCAATTATTTTTCGGTGTATTTTCTGCTTAAAGCATTATCCATACCCGATTTGGAAAGCTCGGTGGTAATTCCGATAAATAATTTAGGAGTAGTAGCTATGGGAGCCTTGGCAGGAATACTATTTTTCGGTGAACGTCCTAACAAATTTAGCTTAACAGGCCTCTTGCTTTGTTTTATTTCGATAGTCCTTATTGGGATGGCCGACTATCTGTCTTTTTGAGTTATGTTATCTGATGTTTTCAAGGGAATAGCAAAAGACGGAAATGGTATATTTCGCGATAAAGGCAGCAAATTCATAGGTTTTGCGCGAACATTAAACCACGAAGATGAATTAAAGAGCATTTTGCATGAGATAAAAAAACTGCATCCCAGCGCGCGGCATTTTTGTTACGCATATCGAATTAATCCCCATCAAGAACGATGGCGTGCCAACGACGATGGCGAACCTGCTTCGAGTGCCGGAAGGCCTATTTACAATCAGATTCGTTCGGCAGAACTATTCAACACCATCGTGGTGGTCGTGCGTTATTTTGGTGGAACTTTATTGGGAATTCCGGGTTTAATACAGGCCTATGGCGAAGCGGCTAAATTGGCACTGGAGGATGCGAGCTCATCCCTCAAAACCATTGTGGTGCCCTTAAAGGTTAAATGCCCCTACTCCAACTCAGGCGAACTGATGCAACGGTTGAAAGTGCTTCGAGTTGAATTTCGAACATATTCTGAGGCGCAGTTTTTTGGGGTTGAAGCAGCCGTACCGCTGAGTGCCGCTGATTCATTTACTGCAGATTGCATATCCAAAGGCTGGATTGTTGAAAGCTTGCAAAAACAGTCATAAGTTTTAAACCACGCATTAAGTATATTGCCACATTATTTGAAGCATGTATATCTTAAAAATAAAGGGGAAAGCCAAAATTCCCGACTACATTCAAATTCGCGATAATGATTTCACCCTTAAAGCTTATTTTAGGGTAGACAGGCCCGAAAAATCGCTTGAAAAAATAGGGCTGGGAGAGCGCAAAGAGGAACTGCTGAAATTAATCGAAGAAATTCCATTTGGCAAAGTCATGCAAATAGATTGATTTATGAGTCAGGACATCATTATTTCAATTAAAGACGTATCTATTTTCCAAGGCGACAACCTCGTACTGGATCATCTTAATTTGGACATCCGTAAGGGGGAATTTGTATATCTTATTGGCAAAACCGGTTCGGGCAAAAGCAGCCTCATGCAAACCTTATATGCCGATTTACCGCTTAAAAAAGGAGAAATCGAAATTGTTGGATATACGTTAAGTAAAATCAGAAATAAAGAAATTCCGTATTTGCGACGCAAGCTGGGAATTATTTTTCAGGACTTCCAACTTTTAATGGACCGCAATGTGGAGGAAAATCTCCGCTTTGTTTTGAAGTCAACAGCCTGGACCTCTAAAGCCGAAATGGATCTGCGTATTGGTGAGGTGTTAAACAAAACAGGCCTTTCCACCAAAAAACACAAACTGCCTCATCAACTTTCGGGCGGTGAGCAGCAGCGACTGGGTATTTCGAGGGCCTTGATTAATAATCCAGAAATTATAATTGCCGATGAACCCTCTGGTAACCTAGACCCTGAAACAACAGCAGAAATTCTGCAACTTTTGCTGGATATTGCTTCAGGCGGTTGCGCAGTATTAGTAGCCACGCACGATCTTACCCTTTTTGAATTGCATCGGGCACGCACGTTAAAATGCGATGGAGGTACCATCATTGATTCTGATCTGCTGTAACCTTGACCTTATCCATTCTGATTCCGGTTTATAACTACCCGGTGAAGAACCTGGTTAACGAATTGCTCCAGCAATGCTATGCTATTTCTATTGAGTTCGAGATCCTACTGCTTGATGATGGCTCGCACGAATTCCTTTCAGAAAATGAAGCCTTAGCCTTACAATTTAAAGAAGTTTGTTTCCTAAGAAACCATCAAAACAAGGGCCGATCCGCCAGTAGAAATACGCTTCTAAAGCAAGCCAAAGGCATGTGGATTTGGTTCCTCGACTGTGATGTGCGGGCACATGAAAATACGCTGCTGGTTCAAAACTATTTGGCCGTTTGCCAACCGTCAAAACTTATCAGCGGCGGAAGGAAATACGATGTGCAAAAGCCAAAAGATGCAGAATTTTACCTTCATTGGCTTTGGGGAGCGAAACGCGAATTGCTCGAGCCTGCAGATAGGATGAAAGACCCGGTGAATGCCTTTCTAAGCAATAATTTTTGGATGTGGCGCGAAACGGCTCTCAGCATTCAATTCAACACCGAATTGACAGGATACGGATATGAGGACACCTTGTTTGCCGCCGAGTGCAGGAATATGGGAATTGAAATTGAACATATTAAAAATCCGGTTATCCACGAAGGACTTGACAAAAAAGAAGTATTTCTATCAAAAATTGAAGAATCGCTCCACAACCTTTTAAAAATAGAAGCACTATTCAGGAGCCAAAATATTGATAATCCCGTTAAAAGTAAACTTACTCGGGCTTATTCTTTTTTGAATACCTATTTAAAATGGGTGGTAAAACCAATAGCGAAAACATCAGTTCCGCTCATTCAAAAACAACTTCTTTCATCAAAGCCCAGCTTATTTTGGTTTGATATGTACCGTTTAGCATATCTGTTAAGATTGGAGAAATAGTTAAAAAAGACTTTGGATAGGATATGGAACAATCAATAATAGGACATAATATATTGGCAATTAACAAGTCGTGTTAATGTTTAAATTTGGTTTTGATGATTTGATTTTGTAGGAATCCTATCCCCCCTACCCTAACGCGAAGCTACTGACTCTATTACAAATAGCCGTTAACAAACGTTTATAATCGATTTAAACGGCTATACCCTGATTAAGGTGTTGGCTTTTCACTCCGAATTGTTTCATACCATGTATAACAACTAAGCTTTAACCCAAATTGCGCAATAGAATTAAACAATTTGCCGCAAGGGCCCGAATGAATCCATGATTTGTCGGGATTAACCCAGATGCTTCCTGCAAATCCAGCGCCCTATGCATTAGTACATTTCATTTCTAACGCTTAATCTGTGTTTAATGAACTGCGCGATGAACACCTTTGTCAAAATTTTTGCAGAATTGGGGGCTTAATTACTTTAATGTACATTTGAGCCATGCATTTGTAGTCATGTTAAAGGCGCTGAAACTATCTATGATTTTATTCGCATTAGGCCTGTTGATGGGTGCATGCAAAAAAGAACCCGAAACCGGTTTTTCGGGAAGTATTTTCTTTGGTGAAGGTTCTTGCACTCCGGCTTTTAAGCCTGTTTTTGACCGAGATTATGCTAAGTTTAATGGAACGGTGTATTTTATACCTTATTCACTCACGCAAGAGTTCCCATTGCCCGACATTGCTACTTTACAGCAACAATCAAAGGCATTTAAAGTAAAAAACGGGAATTTGGTGGCCGAATTAGAACCCGGAATCTACAAGCTAGCACTCAACAATTATATTCCAACGGAGGCAGAAAACGAGCTTCATATAGAAAGTAATGTACTGCTTCGCGAGAATTTATCGTTCTGGCGTTGCAATCCTTAAACTGCTACTTTTCAGGTTCAAATTCAATAATCGGCGAATTAATGCAGTACCGTTTGTAGGTTGGCGGTGGCCCATCGTCGAATATATGACCTAAATGCGCATCGC